>JAUMCZ010000165.1:0-9503 GCA_032122215.1 Caulobacter sp. | reverse complement strand
GGCGCCATCAAGCACTTCCCGCTGGCCCACTTCGACATGATCATCCAGATCAACCTGATCGGCACCTTCCGCTGCATCGCCAAGTCGGCGGCCGGCATGCTGACCCTGGAGCCGCTGGAAGACGGCGAGCGTGGCGCTATCGTCAACACCGCTTCGGTCGCTGCCGAGGACGGCCAGATGGGCCAGGCGGCCTATTCGGCCTCCAAGGGCGGCGTCGTCGGCATGACCCTGCCCATCGCCCGCGACCTGATGGGCGAAGGCATCCGCGTCAACACCATCCTGCCGGGCATCTTCAACACCCCGCTGATGAACGCCGCCCCGCCGCAGGTGAAGGAAGCCCTGGCCGCTTCCGTGCCCTTCCCGAAGCGTCTGGGCCTGGCCGAGGAGTACGCCTCGCTGGCGCTGCAGATGATCACCAACGGCTACTTCAACGGCGAAGACGTCCGTCTCGACGGCGCCATTCGTATGGCCCCGCGCTGAGCCACGGCTGATCGAAGAACGAGGGCCCCGCCGGCGACGGCGGGGCCTTTTTCTTTAGCGACGCAGGTCTTCCGGCCGCACGATGCCGGGGCCGAGGTTGTCGACCACCTCGCGCGCCGTGAAGCTCTGCTCGACCGGAGCCGGCGAGGCGCCCCTGTACATGACGATCTCGGCGTTGGCCTCGTAGCGGGTGACGGTCCGCATATCCATGTCGTCGGCCCAGAAGCGGTTGCTGTAGAAGGGGTCCCAGGCGCGCCAGCCGTAGCGCGGGCCGAAATAGCGCCAGCTGGGGCGCCAGAAGCCGTAGCCGCCGCCGAAGCGGCCGGCGGGCGGATCGTAATAGGTGCGGGTGTCGCGGTTGGTCTCGCGGTCGGCCAGCACGAAGCCGTCGTAGCCCTGGGCCAGCGTCAGTTCGGCGGCCCGGAACAGCAGGTAGCGCTCGACGGTGTCGCGGTTGGTCAGGCTGTTGCCCGAGAAGCCGATCTTGAAGCGGTTCTCGGTGATCTTCTGATCGGTGAAGCCGCCGGAGACCGAATTGCCCCGGACGTTCGGCTGATAAGGCGTGGCGGTGGCGCAGGCGGCCAGACCGCTTGCGGCGAGGATGGCGGCGATTGCCGCGGCCCTGGCGAAGTTCATCGCGCGTTCTCCTGAGGTCCGGCCTGAAACAGACCGGGAGCGTCCCTGATCGACTAACTCCGAGATTGAGGCGGAAGTTGCGTCAGCGCTAGTGGCGAAGGGCGATCAGGAAGGCGGCCGTGATCAGCAGCCCGCCCACCAGCATCCGGAAGCCGCGCCGGAAGTCCGGCCGGGTCATGAACACCGCCAGGGCCGCGCCGCCGAGGCCGTAGGCGGTCATGGTGATCATATCCATGCCGATGGTGGCGGCCGCGAACAGGGTCATCTGCAGCGGCAGCGGCCGGGCCAGGTCGACGAAGGGCGGCAGCACGGCGGTGAAGAACAGCAGGGCCTTGGGGTTGGACAGCTGGACGGCGAAGCCGTCGCGGAAGGCCGAGCGTTCGAGGTGGGTCTGCGGGGTTTCGCTGTCCGGATCGTTGCGGATGCCGCTGAGGATGGAGGAAAGGCCGAGCCAGGCGACGTAGGCGGCGCCGGCGTAGGTCAGGACCCTGAACACCTGCGGGAAGGCGGTGACCAGGGCGCTGAGGCCCAGGGCCGCGCCGATGAACCAGACCAGGGTGGCGCAGCTCATCCCCGCCACGCCGCGGATCACCGCCGCCCGGCCCCGGTGCATGCCGGTGGCGATAGCGAACAGGTTGGCCGGCCCGGGGGTGACGGCCAGCACCGCCATGATGCCCAGGAAGGTGACGTACTTGTGCGGGTCGACGGGCAGGGTCATCGCGGCGCTGATTGGAGCGGTTGGCGAGTGGGGTCAAGGACGCGGGATGGGTGCGCCGCCTTTTGAAACCCTCTCCCGGAGGGAGAGGGAGGGGCCCGCGCCGCAGGCGCGGGAGGGTGAGGGGTTACGCTGTCAGACCGTCTCCGCTCGAACCTGGACCCGTCCCTAACCCCTCATCCCCCCACCGCGTCGCGGCGGGTCCCCCCTTCTCCCTATGGGAGAAGGAAAAGAAGCGCCGATCCTACAGGCCCAACCGCCGCGCCCGCCCGGCGATGGTCAGGGCCAGCCGTTCGGCGATCAGACGATCCGGGCTGCCGGTCTGTTTGCAGGCCTTGTCGGCGGCCAGGATTTCCGGCTGCAGGGCGTCGATGTGGTCGAGGGTCCAGGCGCGGGCCTGGCGCAGGAATTCGCGCTCCTGCTTCCAGAAGACGCCGCTGGCCTTCGCGGCCTCGGGCAGGCCGGCGCCGCTTGAGACCAGGGTCAGGGTGCGGCGCAGCTTGGCCAGGTGCATGCCCATGGCGCGCACGGCCGGCGGGCCGCTCTCGCCCTCGGCGGCGGCGCGGGCCAGGCCCTGCTGGGCGGCGCCGAGGCGGCCGCCGAAGGCGTCGTTGGCGGCTTCAAACAGGGAGGCTTCAGGTTCCACCCCGAGGAACTCTTCCAGCTCGGCGGCGCCGACCTGGCGGCCGCTGCCGGGGCCGATCCACAGGATCAGCCGCTCGATCTCCTGGCGGGCGACACCGCGCTCCTTGGGCATGCGCGAGGCGAAGACGTCCAGCGCCGCTGAATCGAGGCTGACCTTGTCGGCGGCCAGGGCCTCCCGCGTCATGCGGGCGACATCGCCCTGCTCGTCCTCGTAGCAGGGGATGGCGGCGGCGGCGTTCGCCTTCTCGGCGGCCTTGCGCAGGGCGGAGTCGCGGCCCAGCGCCCCGGCCTCGATGATCAGGAAGGCGTCGGGGTTGAGCTTGCCCTCGGCGTGGGCGGTCAGGGCCTCGGCGGCGGTCTTGTCGGGCGCCGCCCGCTCGCCGGTCAGCCGCACGCGGATCAGGCGACGGCCGCCCATCATCGACAGGGCGGTCAGCTCCTCCTCCAGCTTGCCGGCCTGATCGAGGTCGGTCTCGGTCAGCATGGCGACGTTGAAGGGATCGTTGAGGTCCGGGGTAATGCGCCTGGCCAGCCCGTCGGCGCGTTCCCGCACCCCGCCCCGGTCCTTGCCGTAGAGCAGCACGGCGCGGATGTTGTCCGGCGGGCCTTTCAGGATGCGGTCGACGTCGGGGCGTTTCGAAACGATCATTGCGGCGGGAGCCTAGCTGCTTTGCAGCGGCCGGCCCAGATAGGCCCGGCCCAGACGCACAAGTTCATCCTCGAATTCCTGTGTCTGCAGGAAGGGCTGGTCCTCCAGAACGGCCGCCCGCATGGCGCCGTGGATGGCGCGGGAGAGGACGAACTGCTGGATGGGCGTCAGCGCCCCGCCGGCGGCGTCACGGGCGGGCGGCAGGCGGTCGAAGCCGGCCGCCAGGGCCCTGGGCTCGCTGGCGATGAGCTGCGCGCGGACGGCGGCTCGCCGGGCGGTCCCGCGACCCTCGAAAGCGCCGAGAAAGGCGCGGATGATCGCCCGGTCTGGCGCGAGGTCGACCGGACCTTCGCGCATGACGGCGTCGACCTTGCCCTGCTCGCGTTCGGCCAGGGCGACGAGGATGGCCCGCTTGTCCGGGAAGTAGCGATAGACGGCGCCGATGCTGACCCCCGCCCGGATGGCGACCGCGTTGGTGTTGAAGGCGGCTTCGCCGCCGGCCTCCAGAATCTGAGCCGCCGCCTCGAGAATGACCTCGACGCTGGCCCTTGCGCGGGCCTGGCGCGGCGTGATGCGCCGCCGGGCGGGGGTTTCATCGCTCATGGCTCACCCGGCGCGGGCCGATTTGAAAGTTGAGTACGCGAACATGAGCATTGCTCATATTTTGGCGGAAAGCCAACCGAAGGACCTCGCATGACCTGGGCCACCGATCGTCTCGACCAGCTCGTCGCCGGGGGTGCGCAACCGCCTCCGGTGGTGGCGACCCTGAAGCTTGGCCTGCTGGACGCCTGGGGAGAGGGCTGGATCCGCAAGACCTGGCAGCCTTCTCCCGAGCTGGAGAACGGCGACGGGACGATGTTCGGCGGCTATCTGGCGGCCCTGGCCGACCAGGCGCTGGCCTTCGCGGCGATGACGGTGGTGGGCGAGACCCAGGCCTATCGGACCATCAATCTGCAACTAAACTTCGTGCGGGTCGCCCGGATGGTCCCGCTGACCATCGAGGCGCGGGTCGTGGCGGTGACGAAGCAGGTGATCACCGTGCGGGCCGAGTTCAGGCGGGAGGATGGCCAGCTGGTCGCCGAGGCGACGGCGCAGCAGTTCCTGATGCCGTTTCCGGGTGGGGCCTGATCCCTACCCGTCCCGCCGCAGCATCCACACCGCCAGATCCATCTGGATCTTGCGGGCCAGTTCGTCGGCCACCTTCTGTTCGGCGTCCTGCTGGGCGGCGATGGCGGCGTAGGGCTGTTCGGCCCGGTCGAAGGTCACTTCGGCGACGCTGACACCCTCCAGGGCGGTGGAGCCGTCAGCGCGGCTGACCAGTTTCCAGTTGGCGGTGACCACGTACTCGTAGCGGCTGGCGACGCCGTCGGGCCGGCGGCCGCGGGGAATGCGGCTTTCCTTTAGGACCAGCTCGAGCCGCCATTCGGCGGGCCGGGAATCGCGGGCCAGGGCGTCGTCGAGCGATTCGCGCAGCAGGGCGCCGGTGCGGCCCTCCGGCGCGATGGTCTCGACCGCCGACAGGCCCGGCGAGACGCCGGGAGCCGCGTACAGGGGCGTGAAGCCGCAAGCGCCCAGCGGGAGGCTGAACAGGGCAAGCACGGCGATCAGGGCGGGTGTGCGCATCAGTTGGCCACGATGTTGATGATGCGGTCCTGGACCACGATCACCTTGCGAACGGTGAGACCGGCAAGGTGGACCGAAACGGAGGCGTCCGCCAGCGCCAGAGCCTCGACAGCCTTGGAATCGGCGCCCTTGGCGACAACCAGCTCGCCCCGACGCTTGCCGTTGATCTGCACCGGCAGGGTGACCTCGTTGTCGGAGGCCAGGGCGGCGTCGGCTTTCGGCCATTCGGCGTCGACGACCATGCCGCCCTTGCCCAGCCGCTCCCAGCAGGCTTCCGCCAGGTGGGGGGTGAAGGGGTTGATCAGGCGGGCCAGAACATCCAGCGCCTCGGCGCGGGCGGCTTGGACGGCAGGCGTGGCGCCGGCCGCCGGGTAGCCTTTGAGCACGTTCAGGAACTCGTACAGCTTGGCGACGCCGCTGTTGAACCGGAACCGCTCGATGGAGTCGGTGACCGGGCCGATCAGCTTGTGGGTCGCCTTGCGCAGGTCCAGGGCCGCTGCATCGCTGTCGTCAAAGGCCGGCGCGGGGCCTTCGACTTGCGCGTCGAACTCGGCCCAGACCCGGTGCACGAAGCGGCCGGCGCCCTCGACGCCGGCGTTGGTCCATTCCACGTCGCGTTCCGGCGGGCTGTCGCTCATCACGAACAGGCGGGCCGCATCGACGCCGTAGGTTTCGAAGATGCCTTCGGGGGCGACGACGTTCTTCTTGGACTTCGACATCTTCTCGATGTCGCCGATGACCAGCTGTTCGCCGGTCGCCTTGACCCTGGCGATACGCACGCCGGCCTCGGTGGCGAAGTCGATGCAGTCGGGTTCGACCCACTCGCCTTCGACGCTCTTGTAGGTCTCGTGCGTGACCATGCCTTGCGTGAACAGGCCGGTGAAGGGTTCGGCCACGCTCAGCATGCCCTCGTCCTTCAGGGCGCGGGTGATGAAGCGGGCGTACAGCAGGTGCAGCACCGCGTGCTCGACCCCACCGATGTACTGATCCACGCCCAGCCACTTGTCGGCGGCGGCCTTGTCGATCGGCTCACTGGCGTGCGGATTGGCGAAGCGGGCGAAGTACCAGCTCGAGTCGACGAAGGTGTCGAGGGTGTCGGTCTCGCGTTGCGCGTCGCCGCCACAGGACGGGCATTTGACGTTCTTCCAGGTCGGGTGGCGCAGCAGCGGGTTGCCGGGCACGTCGAAGCTGACGTCCTCGGGCAGGACCACGGGCAGCTGGTCGTCCGGAACCGGCACGGGGCCGCAGGCCTGGCAGTGGATGATCGGGATCGGACAGCCCCAGTAGCGCTGGCGGGAGACCCCCCAGTCGCGCAGGCGATAGACGGTGGCGCCCTTGCCCTGGTCCTGGGCCTCGACGCGGCTGACGGCGGCGGCCTTGGCCTGTTCGACCGTCATGCCGTCCATGAAACCGGAATTGAAGATCTTGCCTGGGCCGACATAGGCCTCGGCGCCGACGTCGAAGGTGGCCGGATCGGCGTCCGACGGCACCACCACCGGCTTGACCGGCAGGCCGTACTTGCGGGCGAAGTCCAGGTCGCGCTGGTCATGGGCCGGGCAGCCGAAGATGGCCCCCGTGCCGTAGTCCATCAGCACGAAGTTGGCGATCCAGACCGGCAGCTTCCAGGTCGGGTCGAAGGGGTGGACGACCGACAGGCCGGTATCCAGCCCCAGCTTCTCTGCCCCCTCGATCTCGGCCTCGCTGGTCCCGCCGGCGCGGCACAGCTTGATGAAGTCGGCGACCCTGGGGTCGCTCGACAGCTGTTCGGCCAGGGGATGGTCGGGGGCGATGGCCAGGAAGCTGGCGCCGTAGAGGGTGTCGGGGCGGGTGGTGTAGACTTCCAGACCGTTCTCGACGCCCGCCGCCTTTGCCTGGGGCGGAGCGGAGTCGAACTGCCAGGTCAGGCGCAGCCCTTGGCTGCGTCCGATCCAGTTTTCCTGCATGGTCCGGACCTTTTCAGGCCAGCGGTCCAGCGTCTTCAGGCCTTCGATCAGGTCGTCGGCATAGTCGGTGATGCGCAGGAACCACTGGGTCAGCTTGCGCTTCTCGACGACGGCGCCCGAGCGCCAGCCGCGGCCGTCGATGACCTGCTCGTTGGCCAGCACGGTCATGTCGACCGGATCCCAGTTGACCGTCGCCTCGCGCCGATAGACGAGGCCGCGCTTCAGCAGCTTCAGGAACCAGCGCTGCTGCTGGCCATAGTATTCCGGGTCACAGGTGGCGAATTCGCGGGACCAGTCGATGCTGGTGCCCAGCACCTTGAAGGGCTCTCGCATGGCCGCGATGTTGTCGTAGGTCCAGCCCTTGGGGTGGACGCCGCGCTCCATGGCCGCGTTCTCGGCCGGCATGCCGAAGGCGTCCCAGCCCATCGGGTGCAGCACCGCGTGGCCCTGGGCCCGCTTGTAGCGCGCCACCACGTCGCCCATCGTGTAGTTGCGCACATGGCCCATGTGCATGCGTCCCGACGGGTAGGGGAACATCTCGAGGACGTAGTATTTCGGACGCGGGTCGTCGTCCGCCGTGCGGAACACATCGGCGTCTGCCCAGGCTTTGCGCCACCTGGGCTCGGTCTCTTTGGGGTTATAGCGAGCCATGCGCGGTTCTTAGGGCGAGCCCCGCGCGGCAACAAGAGGTGCGGCGCGGGAGCGCGCCGCACTCCTTTCTCTATTCGCTGCCGAGGTTCGCGAGCCGCAGCTTGCGGGCCCGGTCGAGGATGGCGTTCTCAAGGTCGGCTTCGGTCTGGGCGGCCGCCGGTGCGTCGACCCAGGTTCCGCCGTTGTCGACCTGCTTGGCGACGCTGACGTTCAGGGCGTCGGCGCGCAGGCGGGTGTCGAGGATATAGACGGTGATCTTGAACCGCTCGCTCGGCGCGGCCGGATCGGAATACCATTCGGTGATCAGGACGCCGCCGTAGGGGTCGGCCGAGGCCAGCGGCATCTTTGTCTGCTGGATAACGTCGGTGGCGGCGCGCCACAGGTAGCCGTTGACACCGATCTCCGTGCCCTTAGAGGCCGGCTTGCCGCCCATGCCCAGAAAGCCGCCGTTGCCGTCCTTGACGGTCTTCGGACCGCTGGACCCGCAGGCCGCCAGAGCGCCCGCCAACATCACTACCGCGCCCAACCTGAACGCCCCGCGCGCAAACCGCATGCTCTATCGCTCCAAATCCACTGCGCCCCGCGCCGCAGATATTCTCTCCGGTGCGTCTACATCATGGCAAGAGAAGGTCCAACGCTGAAATCAAGTGGCCTTCCCGCCACAGGCGAGGTCTGAATCGACCGCCGGTCATCGGATGACGTTGACCCAAACTCGCCGTGATCGCTTATATAATCGCAATTGAGCTGACGGCCCGACCTCGGGCGACAAACGTCGGCATGGGGTCGTAGGTCTCAAAAGGCGAATATGAGCAAGGCGCGATACATTGCGGCGGCTGCTGCGCTGGTCCTGATGGGATCGGCGGGGATGGCCCACGCGCAATCGGCCGCCAAGCCCAAGCCGGCCGCCGACTTCCGCGTTCGTGGCGATTTCAACCTGCAGGACAGCCGCCTTGGCCCGGGCCGTGGCGACCGCAGCGTCCAGTTCGACAACAAGACCGGCAAGTGGGGCCTCAAGCTCGGCCTGCAGTCGCCCGTTGGTCGCGAAGCTGACGCCAAGGACCTCGAAGCCGGCGCCTACTTCAAGGTGACGCCGTCCCTCCGGGTCGGTGGCGCGCTGGGCCTGGCCTCCGAACGCGACAACCCGGTTCGCCGCAATGGCGAAAAGGACGAGGCGCCCCGCGTGCGCCTGGAAACGACCTTCAAGTTCTAGGAGCGGTTGCTCCGCCCGTGCGTCCTTCGACACGCGATCACAGGTGATCGCTACTCAGGATGACGAGCGCCGGTGCTTTTCCGGCTTTATTGCAGCCCACCCAATTTCGTCATCCTGAGTAGCCCGCAAAGCGGGCGTGTCGAAGGACGCAACGACTTCAGGGCCACGCCGCCAGCAACGCCCGCAGCGCCGCCGTTGTGGCCAGCGGCTGGTCGATCATCACGTGATGGTCCGCATCCGGGATCGAGAACTTGACGATGTCATCCGGCAGCTCGCGCAGCATGAAGGCCATGGTCGCCGGGTACATCAGCTTGGACCGTTCGCCCCAGACCAGCGCTACCGGACAGTTCACCTGGCTGAGCAGCTGGCCCAGCGGCGGCATCTCGAAATTGTGCCAGAGCTCGGGGTCGAACTTCCACGTCCAGCCCGTGCCCGAACCGTCCGTCATCGGCGCCTGGCGCAGGGCCCTGCGGGCGATCCAGTCGGCGACATAGTCGTTCTCGCACCCCTGCGGCGGCGCCAGGCGGAAGCGGGCGAGGGCGGCCGGCAGGTCGGCATAGACCTTGTTGGGGCCGGTGCGGCGCGGAGGGCCGTTCCACTGGTGCTCGGGCGGATGGATGGTCGAGTCCAGCATGACGATGCCGCCCAGGCGCTCGCCCTGGTGAACCGCCGCGTAGAGGGTGGGGAAGCCGCCGAAGCTGTGGCCGACGATACGGGCCTTGCCGCCGTCCGCCTCAAGCTGGGCCGCCTCGATGGCCCCGAAGATCTCGGCCATGAAGATTTCGGCGCTGTATTTCGGCCGCCAGTCGCTGTCGCCCATGCCGGACCAGCTGATCGCCGCGACGCGGTAGTCGTCGGCCAGCAGAGGCGCGATGAAGCTCCACCAGTCGGCATGGGCGCCGTTGCCGTGCAGCAGCAGCAGGCCCGGCTTGCCGACCTCGCCCCAGGTCA
>JAUMCZ010000164.1:0-15507 GCA_032122215.1 Caulobacter sp. | reverse complement strand
TGTCGTACTGGGTCAGGCCGCCGGCGCCGCCGGCGATGTCGATGCGGATTTCCTGGTCGTCGATGCCGAGGCCGGACGCCCAGTTGGCTTCGCCGGCGCCCGGGGCGCCGCTGGCCGAGGCGCCGAAGGTCAGGATCGGGTCTTCAGCGTCGATCAGGGTGGTGTTGGTCGTGTCCATGCGCCCGTCGGGCGTGAAGGCGACGATGCCGGTCTTCAGCTGGCCGTTGGAAAGGCCGGCGCCGGTGACGACGTCGCTGGCCGGCACGGCCCGGATTTCGGCGTACCACTGGTTGGGCACATCGCTCTTAAGGAAGTCGACCTGCAGCGTCCGCTTGCCGCCCTTGGAGTCGGAGGCCGGGATCTGGACCGAGAAGTCCGGCTTCACCCCGGTGCCGAGGTCGGCGTCGTACATCGCCATCGAGTTGGTGGAGGCGTTGTAGGTGGCCAGTTCGGCGGAGACGGCCTGGCTGGACTTCAGGTTGGCGCTGACCGCCACGCGGGTGGTCGGCTCGGCGGCGCCGCCGACGTTGGAGACATTGATCGAGCTGAGGCGCGACAGGTCCGAGGGGTCGGTGGTGATGACGCCCTGGTCATCGACCAGCCAGCCCTGCAGGTAGAGCCCGGACTCGTTCTTGAGGTAGCCGAGGTTGTCGAGCTGGAAGCTGCCGGCGCGGGTGAAGCTGCGGGCGTCGCTCGACTGCAGGTCCTCGGCCTTTTCGGTGACGACAAAGAAGCCGGCGCCGCTGATGGCAAGGTCCGTCGAGTTGGACGTCGACTGCGGCAGGCCCTGCTGGGTGACGTACTGGCGCGTTTGGGCCTGGACGCCGCCGGCCGCGTAGGCGGCGCTGCGGTTGTTGCCGGAGACCAGGGTCCCGAAGTTGGCCTGGCTACGCTTGTAGCCGACCGTGTTGACGTTGGAGATGTTGTCGGAAATCGCGGCGAGGGCCGACGAGTTCGCGACCAGACCAGACACCCCGGCGAGCATGGCGCTGTTGATGCTCATTGGTTTCTTATCCTTGCCTAAGCGGAATGGGTTTCACTTGGGCGCGTTTTGCGTTTGCGGAGCGTTCCGCTGCGGAGCCATTCGAGCTCCACTGTGTTCGGGTCGTCGTCAGATCGTGTTGCTCACGGCCGTGACGGCGCTGATCGGCACCTTGGTCTTGCCGATCGTGACGATGTTGGTGCCGTCCACCGACTGCACGGCCGTGGCCACGCCGGTCAGAGTCTGGATGGCGGAGAATTTGGCCCCGGCCGAGTCGGTCGGCGTGATGCGCAGGCCGTAGTCACCGTCGGTGAGCTGGGTCCCGAGGTTGTTCTTGCCGTCCCATTCGAAGCTGTGGTTGCCCGCCGCCGTGGCGGTCAGCACCTTGCTGGCGACGATGTTGCCCTTGGCGTCGAGCACGTCGAGCTGAACGCTGTTGGCGCCGCGCGGCAGGTTGTAGGCCCAGGTCGCCTTGCCGTCCTGCAGAGAGGCGGCGCCGGTGGTGGCGGTCACCGTCTTGCCAATCAGGTTGACCGAGTCGGCCAGGCCCCCGTCGCTCATGCCGACCAGGGCGGCCAGCAGGTCGTTGGTCAGGAGCTGCTGCTCGACCCCGGTCATCTGGACGATCTGTTGCGTGAACTGGCTTGAGTCCATCGGCGACAGCGGGTCCTGGTTCTTCAGCTGGGTGGTCAGCAGGCTCAGGAAGGTCTCGGTGCTGTCGGCCAGCCGCCCGCGGCTGTCGCTGATCTTGTCGAGAACACTTGTGCCAGAGGAAACGGCGTCGACCATGGTTTGGGTCCTAGATCAGCAGGTCCAGGCCACGGCGGGCCTGGTACCGAGTGGGAATGGCGGCCAGCTCTTCGTCGAGGGCCCCCTGGGCCTGGGCGAAGGCCTTGCCGGCCTGGTCGGTGCGGTCGGCCTGGCCACCGGCGGTCTCACGCCGGCTCTCGCCGCTGAAATCGAAGCTCAGGGCGCCCTCGGCCAGATTGAAGCCGGCCTGTTCCAGCGCCGTGCGCAGTTCCTGGGCCCGGCCGCGTAGTTCGCTGAGGCCGACGGCGCTATCGAAGCCGAGCTGGGCGGTCAGCTTGCCGTCCGCGCCGATCTCGACGCTGACGTCAACCTTGCCGAGGCCATGCGGGTCGAGTTGCAGGTCGAACCGGGTCGCCTGGCCCTCAAGCTTGTCGAGGATGCCGGCGGCCAGTTTGGCCACCGTCTCCGGCGCGCCGCGCACCTGGGCGGCCAAGGCCGTGGCTCCGGCTGACAAGGCCTCGAGCTTGGCGGTGATGGCCTGGGCCGTGGCGTCGGTGGTGCGGGCCGGCGTGTCGGGCGCGTCGGCTTCACGGGCGACCAGTTCGACCGGCGCGAGTTCGCCATCGCCGGACGGAAGGGTTTCCTTGACGTCGGCGACCGACGTCGCGGTCGGCCCGGCCTCGGCGGCCTCGACCTTCGCGGTCTTGGCCTCGCCAGCCGACGAGACCTTGCGCGTCGGCGTCGCCGGCTTGGTCTCGACCGGCGGGGTCATGACAGTCGGAGTCATGACCGTCTGGGCCGCGACCGTTTCAGCCATGGCCGAGGCCGGTTCGGTCGCCGATTGCAGCATGGTCTGGGCCGCGGCGACCGCGATGGCCGGATCCTCCGCTGGAACCGTCGGAGTCGGAGCCGGAACCGGCAGAGGCTGCTGGCTGCTCACCGGCTCGCGGCGCTGGAGGAGGGCCGGATCGACCTTTTCGGCCGCCTGGCGCGCCAGCAAGGTGTCGAGGCCGGTCGCTTCAGTCGCTGCCGCTTCGGTCGAGACGCCGACCGTCGCCACACTGATCGCTGCCTTGATGGTCCGGGACCCGCCGCCGGTCATCGGCTCTTCGGCGCCTTGTCTGATCGGCGACTGGCTCAGCGACTGGGTCAGCCAGCCCGCGGCGCCGGACTGGCCGAGCAGGGCCGCGAGGTCGCCGGTCCCGGCCTGGGTCTCGGTTTCGGTTTCGGTTTCGGTTTCGGCCGCCGGGTCCGGGCCTTCAACGGGTTTCCCGTCGGCGCCGCCCTGCAGCATGGCCAGAATGGCTTCGAAGCCACCCACGGCCCCGCCCACGGTATCGCCCATCGCCAGCCTGGCAGCCGGCTGGACGAAAGAGGCGATGATGGCGGCGGGCGCGGTCATGGCGCTGTGGGGACCCTGGACAGGAGGAAGGTTGGCGGCGCCTGCTGCGCCCGGCTCATTCGGCCTTCCCCAAGCAACCGCCGGGCCAACTGGTGAGAGGCTTGTTTTTGTTGATGTTTAGCTAGAATCCCGGGCCGCCGCCGATATCTGCTGTGGCGAATCTTGCCGGGCTCGCCCGGTCGAAAAGGACCGGGTGCGGAACGCCCGGCCCGGTTGGCGCCGTCCTTGCGCTACCCTTTCCGAGCATTCCCGGCGCTTCAGAAGGAAGCCCAATAAAATCAAAGCCTTGGTTTAGACCCTATACGCGCGGGCCCGGTCCCGCCCGGCAGAAACCGCCGGTTCGCGTCAGGTCTTGCCGGGCAGGAGTTGCGAAGGGCCATGTCCCTCAACAGCATCATGTCCTCGGCCACCACGGGCCTGATGGCGGCCCAGACGGGGCTTCGCGCCGTCTCGGACAACATCGCCAACGTCAACACCACCGGCTATGTCCGCAAGCTGGTCAACCAGCAGCCGCTGATCAGCGCCGGCCTCGGGGTCGGGGTCGATGTCGCCAAGGTCGTGCTGGCCAGCGACAAGTTCCTGCAGAGCGCCGCCCTGAAGGCCACCGCCAGCGCGGGCTCCTCCGGCGCGATCGCCGACATGCTGGACCGCGCCCAGGCCGAGTTCGGCGATCCCTCGACGGGGTCAAGCTTCTTCACCCGGCTGGACAACATCTATTCGGCCTTCTCCGCCGCCGTCGACGACCCCAACTCCACCGTTCGCCGCGGCACGGCGGTCAACCAGATCAGCGACTTCCTCACCGAGTCCGGCCGCATCTCGACCCAGGTCAAGAGCCTGCAGGACGAGGTCGACAGCCGCATCCAGGCCAAGGTCGAGCGGGTCAATCAGCTCCTGCAGGAGATCGACGGCCTGAACGCGGACATCACCCGCAGCACCGTCGTCAACGGCGACGCCACGGGCTCCGAGAACCTGCAGATCCAGCGCATCAACGAGCTGTCCTCGCTGATCGACGTCAACATCCAGTCCCGGGCCCAGGGCGGCGTAGTGGTTCGGGCCTCCGACGGCCTGCCGCTGGCCGGTCAGGGCGGCGCGGCCACCTTGACCTTCGTGCGCACGGCGGGCGCGGCCGGCGAGATCAATGTCACCATGGCCGGCGCCTCGGGCCCGACCTCGATGCGGGCCCGGCTGACCGGCGGCGAGATCGCCGGCCTTCTGCAACTGCGCGACACCGACCTTCCGGCCATCAGCGCCGAGCTCGGCGAGTTCGTCTCGCGCGCGGTGGACGAACTGAACCGCGCCCACAACGCCTCGGCCAGCGTGCCGCCGCCGACCACCATGACCGGCCGCAACACCGGCCTGGACCTGCCGACGGCGCTCGGCGGCTTCACCGGCCAGACCTCGCTGGCGGTGGTGTCGGCGACCGGAACCCTGCAGCGCCAGATCGACATCGACTTCACCGCCGGCACGATGAGCGTCGACGGCGGCCCGACCAGCGCCTTCACCCCGGCCACCTTCCTGAGCAGCCTGAACACCGCCATGGGCGCCTTAGGCTCGGCCAGCTTCTCGGACGGGGCCCTCAGCCTGTCTGCGACCGGGACCAACGGCCTGGCCTTCGCCGAGAACAGCGCAAGCCCCTCGGCCAAGACCGGCAAGACCTTCTCCCACTTCTTCGGGCTCAACGACCTGGTCAGCAGCACCGGCTTCTCCAACTACGAGACCGGACTGCGCACCACCGATCCCCACGGCTTCACGGCCGGAGACGAGATCACCCTGCGCATCGCCGCCGCCGACGGGGCGCGCATTCGCGATATCAGCGTCGCGGTGCCGGCCGGGGGCACCATGCAGGACCTGCTCAACACCCTGAACGACGGCACGACGGGCGTCGGCCTCTATGGCCAGTTCAGCCTGGGCGCCAACGGCCAGATGAGCTTCTCACCCGGCGCGGCCGGCTACGGCATGACCGTGGTCAGCGACAATACCGAGCGCGGGGCCGGCGGCCCCTCGATCACCGAACTGTTCGGGGTCGGCGAGGCCCAGCGCGGCGGCCGGGCCGAACGCTACACCCTGCGCAGCGACATCAAGGCCAATTCCGCCAAGCTGGGCCTGGCCACGCTGGATCTGACCCAGGCGGCCTCGGGCAACCCGGTGCTGTCGGCCGGCGATGGACGCGGGGCGCTGCTGCTGGCCCAGTCGGGCTCGGTCAACAGCCGCTTCGACGCCGTCGGCACCCTGAGCAGCGTCTCGATGAGCGTCACCCGCTACGGCGCTGAACTGGCCGGCTCCATCGGCCGGCGGGCGGACTCGGCGGCCTCCAGACAGGAAAGCGCCCAGGCGGTGGCCGAGGAAGCCTCGGCGCGGCGGGCCTCGGTCGAAGGGGTCAACCTCGATGAGGAGCTGATCGCCATGACCACCTACCAGCAGGCGTTCAACGCCTCGGCCCGGATCGTCCAGGCCAGCAAGGACCTCTATGACATCCTCCTCGGCATGGTGAACTGATCATGAGCCGCGTCTCCACAAGCCACAGCTACTCCGTCGTCCTGCGTGACCTGATGCGGGCGACCAACAGCCAGGAACAGGCCCAGGGACAGGTGTCCAGCGGCCGGCTCGGCGATAGCCTGCGCGCCTTCGCGCCTCAGGTCGAACAGCTGATCGCCGCCAATTCGGTGAAGGCCCGGGTCGAGGGCTATCTCGAGCAGGGCAAGCTGATCACCTCCCGCCTGGAGGCGCAGGACCTGGCCCTGCGCTCCACCGCCGACTCCGCCGACGCGGCCCGCAACACCCTGGCCGAGGCGCTGGCCAGCGACCGGGGCGACGCCATCATGGGCGAGCTGCAGGGTCACTTCCTCACCGCCGCAGAGTCGCTGAACACCCAGCAGGGCGGCCGCTACCTGTTCGCCGGCGCCCAGGTGAACACCCGTCCGGTCGACGCCACGCGCCTGTCCGACCTGACGGCCGCCCCGGCCATCGCCGACCTGTTCCTCAATGACCAGCTGAAGCCCGTCAGCCGGCTGGACGACAACATCACCATCGAGAGCGGCTTCCTGGCGGACACAGAAGGGACCGACCTTTTCGAGGCCTTCAAGGAGGTACAGGCCTATGTCGAGGCCAACGGCGCCTTCTCCTCGCCGCTGAGCACGGCCCAGAAGACCTTTATCGAAGGCATGCTTCCCAAGTTCGACGCCGCCAACAAGGCGCTCACCGACAGCGCCGCCCTGAACGGCGCCAACCAGGTGCGGGTCGAGAACAGCCTGATCCAGCACGACGACCGGGTTACCCTGCTGAAGGGCGAGATTTCCGATATCTCCGAAGTCGACATGGCCGAGGCCATCAGCCGACTGGAACAGGCCCAGACGGCCCTGCAGGCCTCGGCCCAGGTGTTCGCCACCCTGAGGGGCAGCTCGCTCCTGGAACTCTTGAGGAGCTGATCGCGATGACGGTCAGCACGCCTTGCTGACCGTCATTGCTACCCCGGCTCCGATCCCTACGGGGCGGCGCCGAACAGGTACCAGCCGCCGTTCAGATCGTCCTGACCGGTGGCGATGTTGGTATTGGCCGTCTGGTCGCCGTTGATGCGCAGCTGGTAGTCGACGCGGTTGTCACCGTCGATGTCGAGCTGGAACAGCGTCGAGTTCGTGCCCATCGAATAGACCAGCTTGGCCTGGCCGGCCGTGCCGTTGAACACCGACTGGAAGGACAGCGCGCTGGTGGCCAGGCCGATGACTTCGCCGGCTTGCAGGTCGAGGATGCTGTCGGTCTCGATGGCGACGCCGGAGACGCCCGGGATAAACTCACCCCCGGCCACGAAGTAGTCGCGACCCGCGCCGCCGGTCAGCTTGTCGTTGCCGCTGCCGCCGAACAGCAGATCGTCGCCGTCGCCGCCCAGCAGGGTGTCTAGGCCAGCGCCGCCGTAGAGGTCGTCCGACCCGCCGCCGCCGACCAGGCGGTCGTTGCCGTCCAGGCCATCGAGGCTGTTGCTGTCGTCGGTCCCGGTCAGGCTGTTGTTGAGGGCGTTGCCCGTCCCATCCTGGTTGCCGACGCCCGCGAGGACGAGGTTCTCGAGGTTGTCGCCGAGAACATAGCCGTCCAGCGTGGTGCGAACGGTGTCGATACCCTCGTTGGTCAGTTCGGTGACGCTGTCGGAGAAGCTGTCGACATAATAGGTGTCGACCCCCAGCCCGCCGGCCATGGTGTCGTCGCCGGCCCCGCCATCCATGATGTCGTTGCCGTCGCCGCCATTCAGCGTGTCATTGCCAAGTCCGCCCTGCAGGAAGTCGTTGCCGCCCAGGCCTGAAAGGGTGTCAGCCCCGGTGTTGCCGAAGATCTTGTTGGCGCTGCTGCTGCCGGTAACGTCGGCGCCGGACACGAAGTCCACCTGGATGGTCTCGATGTCCGCGTCGGCGCTGAGAGCGAAGACGGCGGCGTTCAGGAAGATCTTGTCGGCCGTGCCTTCGCCGACGAGTTCCGTGACCGTATCGGCGGCGCTGTCGACATAATAGGTGTCGTTGCCCGTGCCGCCGGTCATGTCGTCGTTGTTGGCGCCGCCGTCGAGCAGGTCGTTGCCCGCGCCGCCCACCAGATCGTCACCGGCCGCGCCGCCATAGAGCTTGTCGTTGTCCTCACCGCCATCAAGCGTGTCGGCCCCGGCGTTGCCGTTGAGGATATCGGCCCCGGCGGCCCCGATCAGGACGTTGTTGAAGTTGTTGCCGTTGATCGTGTTGGCCTGGGCGTTGCCCGTGCCGTCCTGAGTGAAGGCCCCGACGAGGTTGAGGTTCTCGATCCAGGCGCTCAGCACATAGCTGGTCGCCGTCGACCGGACGGTATCGAAGCCGCCGGTCGAGGTCTCGACGATCACGTCGCCGGCGCTGTCCACCGTGTAGGTGTCCGTGCCGTTGCCGCCTTCCAGGGTGTCGTCGCCCGTGCCGCCGTCGAGGATGTCGTTGCCCTCGCCGCCCAGCAGGTGGTCGATGCCGCCGCCGCCGGAGATGTTGTCGACCCCCGCGCCGCCGTCCAGGGTGTTGGCCCCGTCGTTGCCGATGATGCGGTTGTTGACCGCGTTGCCCGTGCCGTTGATGTCGGCGGTCCCCGACAGGGTCAGGTTCTCGATCTGGCCGGTGAGGTTGGCGCTGTCGGCGTCGACCAGGCTGTAGGTGATCGAGCTGATCACCGTGTCGGCCGTCCCGGATGTGTCGATGACCACGTCGCCGGCGTCGTCGACATGGTAGGTGTCGTTGTTGGCCCCGCCCGACATGGTGTCGGCCCCAAGGCCGCCATTCAGGATGTTCAGCGTCGCGCTGCCGGTCAGGAAGTCAGCGTACTGGGAGCCGACGATGTTCTCGATCGAGATCAGGGTGTCGCCCTGCGCCCAGCCGCCCGAGGGGCTGTTGGTGCTGGTGGTCAGGTTGACGGTCACCGCCGCGTCGGAGCCGGTGTAGTCGACGGTGTCGAAGCCGCCGCCGCCGTTCAGGGTGTCGCTGCCGAGGCTGCCCTCGATCAGGTCGTCGCCGCCCAGGGCCAGCACGGTGTCGTCGCCGGTCAGGCTGCCGCGCGTCGCGCCGAACACCGCCGTGTAGGAGGCGGCGGTGAAGACGTCATTGCCCTCGGTGGCGATGGCCGCCGAGCGCACGAACAGCAGGCTGGAGAGGCCCGGGTCGTGGTCGGAGATCTGGGTCGAGAATTCCGAGTTGATGTGGACGATGTCGTATTGCGCCCCGACCAGCAGGTCGAGGGTGGCGATGACGTTGTCCAGGGCCTGGGCGTTGCCGTCGAAGCTGTAGCTGTAGCGCTCTTCCGGCGGCAGCAGCTCGATCAGGGCCTTCAGCACCTGGGCGCCAGAGACGAAGGTGCTGGGCGTGTTGCCCGAACCCGCGACCAGCCGCTCGATCTCGCCGGTGATGATCTCGATGACCGGGAAGATCTGGAAGTCGTTGAAGTCACCCAGCGCGATGATCTTGTCGTTCATCGGATTTCCGTCGGCCAGGATGCCGTCGATGAACACCTTGACCGCCTCGGCCTGACCCTCGCGCTTGACCGAGTCCGAGTTCAGCGGCTCGCCGTAGTATTCGCTGTCCAGGTTGGAGCCGATCAGGACGGCCGAACCGCCCTTGCTGCTGAAGTGGTTGTTGATCACCCAGAAGCTGCCGCCCTGCGTCTCGGTGTAGCCGGCCGGGGTGAACTCGATCGGGACCGACTTGCGGGTCGAGGTGAAGTCGGCGTCGCCCGTGCCGATGCGGTCGGCGGTCGGGTACTTCGAGATGAAGGGGTTGGACGTCGCGACCAGGCCGTTGCCGGCGGTCGGGGTGACGGCGGTCGCCTGGTAGAGGAAGGCCACCTGGATGTTGCCGCCCGGCGCGCCGCCCTCGGTGTCATCCACCGGATCGGACAGGATGCCGTAGTACTGCACGCCGGTGCGGGCGAAGATGGTGTCGATGAGCTGGGTCATCGTCAGCACGGCGTCGCCGTTGCCGGTCGTCGACTGGCCGTTGAAGTCCTGCAGTTCCTGCAGGCCGATGATGTCGGGGGTCTTCAGGTTGGTGCCGATGGCGTCGGCCAGGTTGTTCAGGGTGGTCTGGGTGGTGACGCCGTCGCCGCCGTTGAAGGTCAGCGGGGCGAGGTTGCGAACGTTGAAGGTGGCGATGGTCAGACGATCGAGGTTCTCCTCGATGGTCGTGACTTCCTTCACCAGGGTGCTGGCGTCGAAGGTCACGGCCTGGGTGACGTTGACGTCGTAGAAGCCCTGGCCGTAGCTGACGATGCCGGTGACGTCGCCGCCGACCACGGTCTGGCCGGTGGTGGTGATGGCGCCGATGGAGCCGCCCAGCGCCTCGTCGTCGAGCTGGATGCGCTCGGGGTTGAAGTCGAAGGTCTTGTCGGCCGGCAGCACGCCGTTGCCGCTCTCGTCGCTGATGGTCAGGCCGCCGCGATCGTTGGCGCTGGCGTTGGCGCCGACGTCCATGGTCACCATGACCTCGCCGAACGAGGACTTGAACGGGCTGGTGGTGCGGACGTCCTGCAGGGTGACCCGCATGCCTTCCAGGCTTTCCCAGAAGTCGACGCCGTCGACGGTCGGGTCAAAGGCGTTGGTCGTCGAGCCGAGGTTGACCAGCGGCGGGGTGTAGTCGGCGCCGTTGGCAGTGTCGCCGATGACGACGGCGTCCGGCAGGCCGTAGCCCGCCTGCAGCAGGGTGGTGGCGGTGACGCTGACGATTTCGGTCAGGCCGAGGTTGGCCGTGCCGCCCGGCTGGAACTCATCGACCGTGCCGGTGATGCGGACCAGGTTGCCCACGACGATGGACGTCGGCAGGGCGCCGCCGACGAAGACGTAGATGCCGTCGGAGGTGTTGCGGTCGCCGTCGCCGTTCGGATCCTGGATCCAGTAGGCGTTGTTGTCCTTGTCGATGGCGGTGACGACACCGGTGGTGGTGACCACCTGGCCGTCGTAGGCCGAGACATGGCTGGCGCCCTGAATTTCGTAGATCTTGAGGGTGTCGTCGTTGAGGATCGTGCCGGTCGCCGTGCCGTCGGCGATGGTCGTGGCGCCGACCGTGTTGTTGATGTTGCTGATCTCGATGTTGACCGTCTCGTCGCCTTCGATGGTCAGGTCGCCGTTGACGGTGATGGTGACCGTCTGGGTCAGGGGGCCGCCGGCCGTGAAGGTTACCGTCCCGGTCTGCTGAACGAAGTCGTTGTTGGCTGCGGTCGCCGTGCCTTCGCTGGTCGCGTAGTCGACAGTGAAAGCGGAATTCTCGTCAGTGCGGGTGACCGTGAAGGTCAGGGTCGTCGTGCCGGCGTCGCCTTCCGCGACGCTGACGTCGCCAATCGAGACGGTCGGCGGGAAGTCGTCGTTGATGATGGTGCCGACGCCTTGAGCGTCGGTGACCGTGGCCGTTTGAACCGTGTTGACCACGTTGGACAGGTTGACGAGCAAAGTCTCGCTGTTCTCGATCGCCAGATCACCATTGATGGTGACGCTGACGGTCTGGGTCAGATCGCCGCCCGCCGTGAAGGTGAGGGTTCCTGTACCGCCCGTGTAGTCGGTACCGTCGGCCGTCCCGTCGGCCGTCGCGTAGTCGACGGTGAAGGCGCCGGTATTGTTGGTGCGGGTGACCGTGAAGGTCAGGACGCTGGTGCCGGAATCGCCTTCGGTAATGGAGACGTCGTTGATGGTGACGTTGGAAGTGCCGGCCGCGTTGACGGTAAAGCCGCTGGGATAGGTGACACCGGCCGCGTCGTTCTCGGTCCAGTTGGCTTCGTTGGCGATGGCGGCAAGAATTTCGGCCTGGGTGCCTACGGTCGGTCCCGTGTAACCGACGTTGTCCGCTCCGAAGGCAAGAGCGTTGGTCCCGAAAGTCAGGCCAGTCGGAACGGCCGACGTGTTGGAATTGGTCGCATCCGCCGCATAGGTCGCGTTTCCGTCGGCAAAATCAATCGCGAACAGGACCGTAGGAGTGGCGGCCGCTCCTTGGTAAACGATGATCGCATCGCCCGTTGTCGACGGGTTGACCGTGACTGTCAGCCCGGTGATCGTGATCACGGTTCCGGCCGTCAGACCGCCAGCAGGAACGGTATAGCTGACGACACCCTCGCCGGAGCGGAATCCGCCGGCCGCGAGCCAGCCGTTGTCCGTGAAGTTGATGACCGTGCCCGCCTCGACGTTCACGAGCACGACAAAGGCGAGCGACTTGACGCCTGTGTCGGCGCCGACGCCGACCAGAGCAATATCGCCGAGGGCAAGGGTGGTGGCCATGGGTTCTACCTATTGATGCAAGCGAAACCACCAGCGGGCACTTCCGCGGCGGTATTGGGATGTGAGGGATTGGAGTGACAGTCAGCCGGGCCGAGAGCCATCGAGAGGCCGATCGACAAACGCAAGCTACAGCCCCCCAAGCCCGGCGGAGAAAGTTACCAAGCTCTTAAGAGCGCACCATGACAACGAGACGACGAAAGAGTCGAATCGATTCAGGCGGCTGCGCGCAATCCATCCACCGGCGTTTGGTAAACCGCCCCGAAACGGGCGCCGGCTTCGCCTTTCGGGCGAAAGTGCGCCTCTTGATCGATCACCTGGCATCTCCGTCGCCGATCTGGCGACCGCCAAGGGGCTTCCCTTTCGGCTCCGCTGCGGGGCGGAGGCTTGAAGAGGGGACAGGTTGAATTCAGCGATTTCAATCTGTTCCGGTTTCCCTTCCGGTCCTCAGGGACTAAGTCCGCAGCATGACCGTTTTCGGCACCCTCAACCTCGCCATCATGATCTCCGTCCTCGCCTGCTGTATCGGCGGCGTGATGGGCGGCCTTCGCATCGCCCGGCCCCGGGCGCTGAAAGCGCGCGGCCGCGCCGATGAGCGGGCCTTCGGCGGCATGATGATCCTGGCCCACGCCGGCGCGGCCATGGGACTGGGCTATGCGCCCAGCATCGGCCGGATGATGGCCGCCGCCATCGCCCTGGGCTGGCTGGGGTCGGCGGCCGGACGGCTCGCATCCCTAATCCTCGACCGACAGAAAGACCCGATGCTGCGCCAGGCGCTGATCCTGGAACTGCTGATGGCCCTGGCGCTCGCCCTGCCCTGGCTGGGTCTGGGCGCCGACAGCTTCGGCGGCGCGACCGAGGTCTAGGATCGCTTCGGCGGACGAAGGCTGGTGTGGCTGGCGCCAAGATAGGCGGCCGCCGCCATCTGGCGGGCTGAGCTCAGCCCGCAGAGCATGACGGTCCTGGCGAGCGGGCTAGTGATCGCCATGGCGTCTCGCGCCCAAAGGACGAAGTCCGCTTCGGCGGTGAGGCTGCGGTCGCATTCGACCGTCAGACCCTGAAGCCGGGCCTCCTTCAGGCCGGTCAGGGCGGCGAGGCCGGTGACCCTGCCCACCACATAGAGACAGAAGGGCCGGACCAGCGAAACGACCGTCGCCAGGGCTCCGGGCGGGACCCCTTCGATGTCACAGAGCTCGCAAATCACCCCGAGGCGGACTCTCGACTGCGCCTCGCGAAGCAGGCCGACCACGGCCGCCCGGCCGGCGAGATTTGACAGGGTTATGTAGGAAACCGGAACCATAAGGCTGGGACATTGGACATCTTCAGCTTCCGACTTCAGACGGTCGAGGCCCCGGCCGATGGTGGCCAGATCGATCCGCTGAATGTCGGCCCGTGAGAGATTGCCGATCTCTACGGCGGTCAGGGGCCGGTCGGAAGGCATGTCAAGCACCCGTCGGGCGACCCGATAACCGATCCGGCTCGAGGTCTTCAGCACGATGATCGGCTCGAGCACGCAGGAGACCCGGACGCGCATGCCATTGACGGTCACAAACGGCGACCAACGGTCGGCCGAGCCGCTCTGCGCCTCTTCGAGATAAGTCGTTCGCACGCGGTCGATGGCGGCGACGTCCAGCCGGGCCCCATGCACGCCGTCAGGGGAGATGCGGGTGACCTTGTGCACCCGGATATCGGCCATGACAGCCGCGCCCAGGAAGTAATGCAGGACGTTGCGCAGAACGTTGAGGCAGGTCGCCTGGCCTGCCAGGACGCTTACCCCCGGCTGGGACACCACATAATCGGTCGCCGAGATGCGCTGAAAGACCCCCTGGCCGGCCAACTGGCGCTCGAGGGTGCGCTCGGCGTGATCCTGCACCCGCTCCTGGCGACTGGTCCATCGGGGACCCAGCTGCTCGGCGATCGCCGACAGACTGACAATGTTCACCGCGCCCTGCGCTACGGCGCCGGAGGCTTGCAACCGGTCGAGCACCGCCGACGCATCGACACTGTTGATCGGCAGCAGGGCGTCGGCGGCCAACCCGGGGTCGACGGGCTCAGGCGACGATGCTTGTCTCACCCTCGGCCTCCGGTGCGGCGCAGGCAAGACGTCCGATCTCGGCGAGCAGTCTGGCCGGCGAGATCGGCTTGGCGACCACACCGTCCATGCCGGCGGCGCGGTAGGCCTCCACCTGATGGGCCATCACATTGGCCGTCAGCGCCAGAATCGGCACGTCGCGGGCCGGTCCGTGCATGGCCCGGATGGCGCGGGCGCAGGCCACACCGTCCATGCGCGGCATCTGGATATCCATCAGCACCAGGTCGAAGGCGCCGCCGCGCACGGCCGCCAGGCCTTCGACGCCGTCTTCCGCCTCCATGACGTCGGCGCCCAGGCCGGTCAGCAGGGTGCGGGCGACAAGACGGTTGGCGGGGTTGTCCTCGACCAGAAGGATGTTGAGGCCGCCGAGCGGGGCGGGCTCCGCCGCCTCCGGCTCCGCCCTTGTCGAGGCATTCGCCGAGGGGGCGTCGAACCACAGCCGGAAGACCGAGCCCTGGCCCTCGACGCTTGTGAAGGTGACATCGCCGCCCATCATTCGGGCCAGGCCTCGGGTAATGGACAGGCCCAGCCCCGCGCCGCCGAAGTGGCGGGCGCTGTCGCCCCTCGCCTGGCGGAATCGCTCGAACACACAGGCCTGGGCGTCCATGGCGATGCCGATGCCGGTATCTTCGACCTCCAGCGTTACCCGGTGCGACCCGTCGACCGCAGGGTCGACGTCCAGCCTGATGGCCACGTGGCCGGCCTGAGTGAACTTCACCCCGTTGCCGATCAGGTTGAACATCGCCTGTCGAAGGCGGACAGGATCGGCGGCAATCCAGATATCGCCGCCGGTATCCGCCCATCGCAAGTCCAGGCCCTTGGCCCGCGCTACGCCCTCCAGCAGCCCCACGGCGCCGTTCAGCAGCGCGCCCGGCTGGACAGGCTCCAGCGCCAGATCGAACTGCCCGGACTCGAGTCTGGAGATGTCGAGGATATCGTTGAGAAGCTGCGACAGCATGCGACCGGAGTCGTCGGCCATCCGCATCAGGTCACGTCCCTGAGGCGAGATCGGCTCGCTCTTCAACAGTTGGAGGGCGCCCAGGATACCGTTCATCGGTGTGCGGATTTCGTGGCTGATATTGGCCAGGAACTCGTCCTTGGCGCGGGTGGCGGCCTCGGCCTCCAGTCTGGCCTGCTCGAGGGCGGCGACGGTTTCGACCTGGGCCGTGACATCACGACTGACGTCGATAACCCCGACAGGCGCCCCATCCTGGCTGATCAGCTTTACCGATGACTGGATCCATAGCCAGTGGCCCGCCTTGTGGCGCAGCCGTACGGTGATCACTTCGGTATGGGCGGGATCGGCCAGCATCCGTTCGAGGGCGTCGATGACGGTGCATTCGCAGGCGGGATCGACGATCGCCATCCGTGACATGCCGATCAGCTCTTCGGGAAGGTAGCCGAGCACCTGCCATGAGGCGGGAGAGACGTATTGGTAGATGCCCGCCATGTCCGAGCGTCCGATGACGTCGGTGATGTTCTCAGCCAGTATCTCGTAGTTTTCGAGGGTGTGGTTCAGCCGCTGCTGGGTCTTCTGGACG
>JAUMCZ010000163.1:0-17449 GCA_032122215.1 Caulobacter sp. | reverse complement strand
CTCTTGCGCGTAGCCGATGGCGGCCGGCACCCCACTGTCAGGCACCGGCACCACGACGTCGGCCTCGGGGCCGCTTTCGATGGCCAGGCGGGCGCCCATCTTCTTGCGCACGTCATAGACCGAGCGACCGTCGACGACGCTGTCGGGGCGGGCAAAGTAGACCAGCTCGAAAACGCAAGGGCGGGCGCGGGGGGCGGGGAAGGGGCGCAGGCTCTCGATGCCCGTGTCGTCGATGATCACCATCTCGCCGTGGGCGATATCGCGCACGAACCGGGCGCCGATCATGTCCAGCGCGCAGGTCTCCGACGCCAGCACTGGCTTACCTTCGAGGTCGCCGAGCACCAGGGGGCGGATACCGAGCGGATCGCGCACCCCGATGAGCTTCTTGTTGGTCAGCGCAATCAGGGCGTAGCCGCCTTCGATCTGGCTGATGGCGTCGATGAAACGGTCGACGAAACGAGCCTTTCGCGACCGCGCCAGCAGATGAAGGATCACTTCGGAGTCGCTGGTCGACTGGAAAATGGCCCCGTCGCTGACAAGCCGGTCGCGCAGGGTGTGGAAATTGGTCAGGTTGCCGTTGTGGGCCAGGGCGACGCCGCCGGCCTCAAGGTCGGCGAACATCGGCTGCACATTGCGGAAGGCGCCGCCGCCCGCGGTCGAGTAGCGGGTGTGGCCGATGGCGGCCTTGCCGGGCAGCCGTTCAACCAGATCCTGGCCCGTGAACGCGTCGCCCACCCGGCCGACATGACGCTCGGTATGGAAGCGTTCGCCGTCGAAGGCGGCGATGCCGCAGGCTTCCTGGCCCCTGTGCTGCAGGGCGTGCAGACCGAGCGCTGCGACGGCGGAGGCTTCGGCCACGCCGTAGACGCCGAACACGCCGCATTCGAGGCGCAGCTGGTCATCGTCCGGGTCGCGGTGGTCGGCTGGATTCCAGACGCCGAAAGACTTGAGGGCAGAGTTGGTCATCGGCTCTTCTCCACGGCGTCGTCCATCGCCTTGCGTTCGGCGTCGCTATAGCCTGCTCCGTCGCGGACCGCATCCTCAACAACCGGGGCGACCTTGCCCGCGGCTGCAAAGGCGCCGGGTGCGAAGGCTTTCAGCACCTTTCCGGCGGCAGAGGTCAGCGGATAGAGTTTGGCCTCGCTGACCCACCTGGGCGGGCCGTTCTCACCCCCGGCCATCTGCACCAGCAGGGTGAAGGCGCCCAGGATCACCGAGGCGCGGATGAGACCGAATGCCGCGCCCATCAGTCGGTCGAGGGTGCCCAGCGCCCCGGCGCTCTGCACCCGACTGGTGATCAGTCCTGCGAGAATCTTGAGAACGAGGAAGACGATGACGAAGACGATGAGCAGGGCTGCGGTCACCGCAGCCCAATCGGGGCTCATCATGCCTCGCAGCACCGGGGCGCTGAACCTGAGGGCCAGAATGGCAATCAGGACGGAGACGATGAACGCCAGCATCCCGGTCAGTTCCCTTGTGGCCCCGCGCATGAAGGCGGTGAGACCGCTGATGATCAGCAGCAGGCCGGCAAGGACGTCAAAAAGGGTCAAGGCGTGGTCCATCTCTGCTGGCCGATGCGGTCGATGGCCTCGGCCAGTCTGGAGACACCCGTAACCGGCAGCGAGTCACCGGCCCCATTGGGGGCGAGGGCGCGGCCGAAGCCCAGTTTGGCCGCTTCCTTCAGGCGCGATTCCATGCGGCCCACAGGCCTCACGTCGCCGGAAAGGCTGATTTCGCCAAACACCACGCAGTCCTGGGGCAGGGGTTCATCCAGTGCGGAGGAGGCCAAGGCCGCTGCCGCGGCCAGGTCGGCCGCCGGTTCGGTGATCCTCAGCCCCCCGGCGACGTTCAGATAGACGTCCCGGTTGCCAAAACCAAGGCCGCATCGCGACTCAAGTACGGCCAGCACCATGGCCAGCCGCCCGCTGTCCCATCCAACAACCGCCCGGCGTGGATTGCCGCCGGAGCTCGGCGCCACCAGGGCCTGGAACTCGACCAGCACCGGCCGGCTTCCCTCGATGCCGGCGAACACCGCCGCCCCGGCCGACCGCTCGGCCCCGTCGTGCAGGAACAGGGCGGACGGGTTCTTGACCTCGGTCAGACCGATGTCGCCCATCTCGAAGACGCCGATCTCGTCAGTGGCGCCGAACCGGTTCTTGGCCCCGCGCAGCACCCGGAAGGGATAGCCCCGTTCACCCTCGAAGCTCAGCACCGCGTCGACCAGGTGCTCGACCACGCGTGGCCCGGCGATCTGCCCGTCCTTGGTGACGTGGCCGACGAGGATGACCGCCACGCCCTTCTTCTTGGCGAACCGCACCAGTTCCTGGGCGCAGGAGCGCACCTGGGTTACCGAACCGGGGCCCGCCTCATGGGCGTCGGACCACATGGTCTGGATGGAATCGATCACGACCAGATCAAAGGGCTCCTTCTTCAGCCCTTCGAGGATGTCGCGCAGCGAGGTTTCGGCCGCCAGCTTGACCGGCGCCTGAGCCAGCCCCATCCGGCCAGCCCGGCTGCGGATCTGCTCGACCGCCTCCTCGCCTGAGATGTAGGCGCACCGTGCGCCCCGCAGAGAGGCCTGAGCCACCACCTGCAGCAGCAGGGTCGATTTCCCCACCCCCGGATCGCCGCCGACCAGGATGGCCGATCCCGGCACCACGCCGCCGCCGCAGACCCGGTCGAATTCATCGACCCCGGTGATGATGCGCGGCGGGGAAGGGGTGTCGCTCTCCAGTCCCTCGAATGTGAGTCCGCCGCGCCGGCTGCCCTTCGAGGGGGCGAGCGCGCCGGGCAGTTTGCTGGTCAACTCCTCGACCAGACTGTTCCAGGTCCCGCAGGCCGGACACTGCCCCTGCCACTTGGGCGAGACCCCACCGCAGGACTGGCAGACATAGAGGGCGCCGTCGCGGGCCATGGCGTTTCCGATTCGGGATGGTGAAATATTAGCGCGTCCTGCGCCTGGGGGCCGACCCTAACAATTGTTCTTGTTTCGTTCAACGCCGCAGGCTCGCGAGGGGGGCACCCCCTCCCAAGCGCATCGAACGGCGCAATCCCTTACGCCCAAAGGCCCCGCGACCACCCTCCGCTGTCTCGAACACGGTTTCTTAAGTGGTCGGGGTATCAACTTCCGCCTGTGTTGGGGGTCTCCGGAATGGACAGCCTGAACCCAGGCTCCGTGGATGCGGAGGCGCCCGCCGTGAGCGGATGCGCCTTTGACGCGGCGACTCTCGATTTCCTGTTTCCCTGCCGTTTCGAGGTCCACGAGGACCTGTCGATCCATGCGCCCGCCCCGCGACTGCTGGCGCTCGCACCGCGCATAGACGGCGCGCTGCTGACCGAGACCTTCATCGTCGAGGCCGCGGGTCATATCGCCGGCTTCGCCGATCTGGCGTCTCTCGACCGCACCCCTGTCATCCTCCACGCCCGTGCCGACGCCGGCCTCAGGCTGCGCGGCGCCATCTCCATCCAGCCGGACGGAAGGGCGATGTTCCTGACCGCCCAGGCGGCCTGCGAAGAGCAGATGGCGACCGGCCTCGATCCGGCCAACCTGTCCCCGCTCGACGGTGCGGCCGACATGCCCGCCGCCCTTCGGGCCCAGGCGGAAGCCACTCGCGAGGCCGAAACAGTGATCGCCTCCCTGGCCAAGGCCCGGGACGAGGCCCTCGTCAGAGAGGAGTTCTTCGACGCGATCGTGCAGATGCTGCCCGCCATCCTGATGGTCAAGGACGCCCGCGACGGCCGCTATGTTCTGGTCAACCGCGCCGCCGAGGAGATGCTTGGCGTCCAGGCCGCCGCCCTGCTGGGCCGCAACGTTCACGAACTCTTCCCGCCAGAAGAGGCGAAGGCCTTCTCCGACGAGGATCAGGCGGTCATCGCCTCTGGCCAGATGACCGTCGTCGAGGAAGAGACCGTCACCACCGCCGCCCGCGGCAAACGCATCTTCACCACCAAGAAGGTCGCCACCTATGGCGAGGAGGGCGCGCGCCACATCGTCACCGTCGGTGAGGATGTCACGGAGCGCATCGAGATCCGCGAGGCCCTGCATACGGCCCTCACCGCCGCCGAAGAGGCAGCCCTCTCCAAGAGCGTCTTTCTGGCCAACATGAGCCACGAGATCAGGACGCCGCTGAACGGCATCGTCGCCATCGCCGACATCCTTCAGCGCGAAGATCTGCTGCCTCGTGTCCGTGACATGGTGAACATCATCAGCGCCTCCGGGGAGACTCTGGAGCGCCTGCTCAGCGACATCCTCGACCAGGCCCGCATCGAGAGCGGCCAGATCACCATCGAGGCCGCGCCATTCCACCTCGGCGACATGGTTCGCGCCACCGCCGCGCTCGGCGAGCTCAAGGCCAGCGAGAAGGGGGTCGCCCTGAACATCGACCTCTCGCCGGAAGTCGATGTCGGCGTCGAGGGCGACATGGTCCGCGTCCGCCAGATCCTGACCAACCTGGTCAGCAACGCCGTCAAGTTCACCGAGGCCGGCGAGGTCAAGATCACCGGCTACCGCTGCGCCGAGGGCCGGGTGCGCTTCGAGGTGCGCGACACCGGCGAGGGCTTCGACGAGGCCACCCGGGAACGGATCTTCGGCCGCTTCCAGCAGGCCGACAACACCATCACCCGCAAGTACGGCGGCACGGGCCTGGGCCTGGCCATCTCCCGCGAACTGGCGGCGCTGATGGGCGGTCATCTCGACTGCGAAGGCCGTCCGGGGGAGGGCGCGACCTTCTGGTTCGAACTGCCGCTGCCGCAGGTCGAGGACATCCATGTGCCGATGGCGCTTCAGGCCCAGGCCGAGGCTCCGCCGCAGATGCGCATCCTGGTCGCTGACGACCATCCGACCAACCGCCGTGTGATCGAGCTGATGCTGGCCGGCTCAGCCGACGTCTCCTGCGTCGAGAACGGCCAGGAGGCGCTCGACGCCCTCGCCGCCGACGACTTCGACCTGGTGCTGATGGACATGCAGATGCCGGTCATGGACGGCCTCACCGCCATCCGGCATCAGCGGGCCCGCGAGGCCTCCGGCCAGGCCAGCAACGTCGGCCGCCTGCCGATCATCATGCTCACCGCCAACGCCCTGCCCGAACATGTCTCGGCCAGCCTGGCCGCCGGCGCCGACCGCCACCTCGACAAGCCGATCACGGCGGCGACCCTGTTCGCGGCCCTGACGGACGTCCTCTCGGCCAAGGCCGCCTGAGCCTGCGCTAGCTTTCGCCCAGCCAACGCCGCCGGGAGCGACGTCCCATCCGCACCAGGAACTCATAAGCCGAAGCCCCGGCCACCCTCGCCGCCTCGTCCAGCAACAGGTTGGGCCCGATCAGCTCGACCATGTCGCCGGCCGCCGCACCCGCCCCGGTGACGTCCACCGCGATCAGGTCCATCGACACCCGGCCCAGCAGGCGCCGCCGATGGCCGCCGAACCAGGCCCCCCCGCCCGGCGCCGATGCCCGAAGGTAGCCGTCGGCATAGCCGGCCGAGACGATGGCCACCCTCAACGGCTCACCGGCGACGAAAGCGGCGCCGTAGCCCACGCTGTCGCCCTCGGGCACGTCGCGGATCTGAAGGATGGGGGCTTCCAGGGTGGCGACCGTGGCGAGGCGCGGCTCGTGCCCGTCATGCGGGCCGCCGCCGTAGAGGCTGACGCCCGGACGGACCTGATCAAAGTGGTAGTCGCGGCCCAGGAATACGCCACCCGAACTGGCCAGGCTGGCGCGGGCCTTGGGGAACAGGCCGCGGACGGCGGTGAAGCGCTGCAGCTGTTTGTCATTGAGCGGATGGCCGGGCTGGGCGGCGCAGGCCAGGTGACTGAGCAGGAGATCGATCCGAAGACCGCTCGCCGCCGCCACATCGGCCGCCTCGGCCAGGGTCAGGCCCAGTCGGTTCATGCCGGTGTCGACGTGCAGGGCGCAGGGACCGGCGGCGGCCCAGGCGGCGATTTGTTCGCCGCTGTTGAGGACCGGGACCAGGCCCGAGGCTTTAAGTCGCCCCGCCGCCCCGGTCGGGCAGCCATCGAACACGAGGATCGTGGCCGCCCGGTCGCCGAGCGCCCGACGCAGGGCCTCGCCCTCGGCCAGGCGGGCGACATAGAAGGTCCGGGCGCCCTCGGCCCACAGCCGCAGGGCCGTCTGGCTGGCGCCCATGCCATAACCGTCGGCCTTGACCACCGGCGCGGTCTCGGCCCCGCCGGCCATGTCGCGCAGCAGGCGATAGTTGGCCGCGACGGCGTCCAGGTCGATGGTCAGGCGGGCGGCGTCGGCGGGCATTGGTTGGGCCGTAGGGGCTGAGCCCATGTATCGTCAAGCGCCGAGGCTCGCGGGCGCCGCTACCTCAATGAATGAGGATCGAAATCAGGCGACCTGCGCCGTCAGGCCGCCCTGGCGGATCGGCAGGCTGAAGCTGACCGTGGTGCCTTCGCCAGGCGCCGAGTCCATCTCCAGCGAGCCGTCGTGCAGTTCCACCAGGCTCTTGGTCAGGGCCAGGCCCAGACCGGTGCCCTGGGTCGTCTTGGAATGCTGGCTCTCGACCTGTTCGAACGGCTGCGCCAGGCGCGCCAGGTCGTCCCTGGAGATGCCGATGCCGGTGTCGGTGACCGAGACCCGGATCCGTTCGCCCAACACATCGCGCCGCGGCTCGGCTCGCACCGTCACGCGGCCGCCGCGGGGCGTGAACTTGATGGCGTTGGACAGCAGGTTCAGAAGCACCTGCTTGATGGCCCGATAGTCGCCCTCGACTTCCGGCAGGTGCGGGAACTCGATGCCGAGATCAAGCCCGGCCGCCTCGGCCCGGTTGCGGACCAGGCGCACGGCGTCCTCGGTGACGTCCTCCAGGCTGATCGGCTCGAACTTGAGGTTCATCTTGCCGGCCTCGATCTTCGACATGTCGAGGATGTCGTTGATCAGGGCCAGCAGGTGCTGGCCGCTGTTGTGGATGTCGTTGGCGTAGTCCTTGTAGCGGGCGTCGCCCATCGGCCCGTACATTTCGGCGACCATGATCTCGGAGAAGCCGTTGATGGCGTTCAGCGGCGTGCGCAGCTCGTGGCTCATGTTGGCCAGGAACTCGGACTTGGCGCGGTTGGCCCCCTCGGCGCGGACCTTCTCGGCCTCGTACTTGCGGGCAAGTTCGGCCAGCTGCTCCTGGCTGCGCTCCAGGCCGGCGACGGCGTTCTGCAGCTGCTCCTCGTTGAGGCGTCGGGCCTCCTCCTGCAGCTTGACCGCCGTGATGTCGGCGGCAGTCATGACGAGGCCGCCTTCGGCCGTGCGACGCTCGCTGATCTGCACCCAGCGGCCGTCGCTGAGCTCGGCTTCGCGCTCGCCCTTGTTCCCGTGCGGCGAGGGATGTTCCTGCTTGATCGCCAGCTGGGCGAAGCGGTTGACCTGATCGCGAGCGGCGCCGGGCTTCAACAGCTTGGGCTCAAGGTTGAACGTGCTGCGGTAGTTGCGGTTACAGAGCAGCAGCCGGCCATTCCTGTCCCACAGGACGAAAGCCTCGGAGACGCTCTCGATGGCGTCACGCAGGCGGTTCTCGGCCGCCTGGGCGCGGGCCTGGGCGATACGCTCCTCGGTGACATCCAGCGCCACGCCGATGATTCGGCTGTGCTCCTGGACGGCCGGGCCGGCTGCGCCCTGACCACGGGCGTCGATCCACAGGGAGCGGCGACCATCGGCGCCGGGGACACGGAAGGAGACGTCGAAGGCGCCATAGGCGGCGGCGTGGGCAAGAGCCTGGCGGACCCGTTCGCGGTGATCGGGGGCGACGCGTTCCAGCACGTCCTGGCCGCTGGCCACGCCGGCCCCGCCCCAGCCGAACATGACGCCGGTGACCTCGGACATGAACACCCGGTCGTGCTCCAGATCCCATTCCCAGATGCCACAGCGGGCGGCCTCGACGGCCAGGCGGAAGCGTTCCTCGCTGGCCACCATGGCCAGCTGGGCGGCCTGGGTGCGGCGGCTTTGCATCAACAGCAGCAGGGCCAGCGCTATACCGACCGCCAGAGGCACCAGGAGGGACACCAGGCCGTCCATGCGCTCGGCGTCGACGCTCATGATGCCGTCGACCTTGTCGGCCGCCACCGCCAGCAGGCTGCCGTCGCCGACCGGGCGCACGGCGACGTCCAGAGCCTTGCCGTCCGACGACTGGCCGCGCATCAGCACGTCCGTGCGCAGGTCCTTCACCTGCAGGCCAAAGCCGTCCTTCAGGGTCGGGGCGCCGAGCGCGCCCGGTCCGACGGCGGCGATCACACGGCCATCGACGAAGGCCAGGGCCGAAACCCGGGTCAGGCCGGTTCCGGCGACCCGGGCAGGGTCGGAGGCGATGATCAACCAGGCCTTGCCGCCGGGCGTCGTCTGGGCGCGGCCGATATAGAGGCGACTGCGGTCACCGGGCGCGGAACCTGTCCAGGTCGCGCCGCCAGCCGCCTGGGCGGCACGGGCGGCGCCCTTGAAGTCCGGCGTGGTCAGGGAGCCGGCTGAAGACAGGACGATATCGTCCTGCACCACCGCCACGGCCCCGGCCGTGGGCCCGGCGATGCGCAGGGCCAGCTCGCTGGCTTCAATAGGGGTGTCGGGCGCACGGCGGAGCAGTTCGGCGCCGGCGGTCAGGCCCGCCTGCTGCGTGGACAGCGCGCCATCCACCTTGCCGGCCAGCAGGGCGGCGATGGCGGCCGGGCCGACCTGGGCCGGCGTGCTGGTCCAGCCGTTTGCCAGCTTCTGCACGCCGAAGGCGGTGTAGACGGCCAGCATGAGCAGCGCGGCCAGGATGGCGACGCGCATCAGGGGTTGGGAGCGGCCACGCGGCGAGGTCGCCGCGAAGGCGGGGTCCCCCGATCCTGCCCTTTGCCCGCGTGCCAAACCCGAAATTCCCCAAACGCCGATTCACCCCAGAGGGGCATGGTAGGCGCCGCGAGTCCTCGCGTTAAGGCCTGATCAACGCCTTGAGTCAGTTCGCCGCGATTCGTGATTCAGAAGACTCACACCAGCGCTTTGGTCGCCAGTTCGAAGACGTTCTTGGACAGGCCTTCGACGGCGGCAATACGTTGAAGTTGCTCACGCATTTTCCCGCCAAGGTCTTCCCGGTAACGCCGCCAGCCGCCCAGCGCCTCGACGAACCGCGCGGCGGTCATCGGGTTCACCTTGTCGGTGGCGATGATCCAGTCGGCGAGGAAGCGATAGCCGCTGCCATCGGGATCATGGAATCGCGAGGGATTGAAGCTGGCGAACGCCCCGACCAGGGCCCGCAGGCGGTTGGGGTTCTTCGCATCGAAGTCCGGATGCGTCGTCAGGCCCATGACCCGGCCCAGCGCCAGGTCCGAAGGATCACGCGCCTGGGCCGCGAACCATTTATCGATGACCAGCGGCTCGTGCTTCCAGCGGGCATGGAAGGCCGACAGCGCCGTATCCGCAGCCTCGCCGCCCAGAGCGATCAGGGCGTTCAGGCCGCCGATGGCGTCGGTCATGTTGTCGGCGGCGCCGTAGTGGGCGCGGGCCCGCTCGATGACGGCTTCGGTCGGCCTGGCGGTCAGCAGGTCCAGCGCGGCGTTGCGCAGGGCCCGGCGGCCGGCGGCCTCGGCATCCGCGGAGAAGGCGCCCGCATGGGCAAGCGCATCGTGCAGGCGGATCAGCCGGTCAGCCAGAACCTCGGCCAGCCTGCCGCGCAGGGCGTTACGGGCGACGTGGATGGCGGCCGGATCGGCCGGCTGCATCTCCATGGCCAGGTCCTGTTCACTGGGCAGCGCCAGCAGCAGCGCCTTGAAAGCGTCGTTGGCGGCCTGGTCATCGAGGGCCCGGCCGAGCGCTTCGGCGAAGCGGGTCTCGCCGGCCGGATCGGCCTCGCCAGCCGCCCGCGTCAGGATCAGCCGGCTGGCCAGGCGCTGTCCCGACTCCCAGCGGTTGAACTGGTCGCTGTCGGCGGCCAGCAGGACGTAGTCGTGATCGGCGGGGGCGTCCGTTTCCAGCTTCACCGGCGCCGAGAACCCGCGCAGGGCCGACAGCACCGGCGTCTTCCTGACGCCTTCCAAGGTGATCACCGTCTCGGCGCCGTCGAGCACCAGGATCTGCGTTTCGGCCTGGACCCGGCCGTCTTCGTCGAGCAGGCCCAGCGCCACCGGCAAGGGCAGGGCGGTCTTGTTCGGCTGGCCCGGCGTCGGGGCGGTGACCTGGCGAAGGGTCAGTTCCAGCTGGCCGGTCGCCGCGTCGTAGCGGCGGTTGATGGTGACCTTCGGCGTGCCGGCCTGTTCGTACCAGCCGAAGAAGGCGTCCAGGTTCTTGCGCGTGGCGTCGGCGAAGCACTGGATGAAGGCCTCGACCGTCGTCGCCTCGCCGTCGTGGCGCTCGAAGTACAGGTTCATGCCCGCCCAGAACCCTTCGTCGCCGAGCAGGGCCTTGAGCATGCGGATAACCTCGCTGCCCTTTTCGTAGATGGTCGCCGTGTAGAAGTTGTCGATCTTCAGGTAGCTGCTCGGCCGGACCGGATGAGCGAGCGGGCCGGCGTCTTCGGGGAATTGCCGGGCGCGCAGGGCCTTCACGTCCTTGATCCGCTGCACGGCATGGCCGCGCATGTCGGCGCTGAATTCCTGATCGCGGAAGACTGTCAGGCCTTCCTTCAGGCACAGCTGGAACCAGTCGCGGCAGGTGATGCGGTCGCCGGTCCAGTTGTGGAAATACTCGTGGGCGACGACGCTCTCGATACGCTCGTAGTCCATGTCGGTGGCGGTCGCGGCATCGGCGAGCAGGAGCGAGGAGTTGAAGATGTTCAGCCCCTTGTTCTCCATGGCCCCGAAGTTGAAGTCGCGAACGGCGACGATCATGAAGAGGTCGAGGTCGTACTCGCGGCCAAAGACGTCCTCGTCCCACTTCATCGCCCGCTTCAGGCTGTCGAGGGCGTACTCGGCCCTGCTGGCCATGCCCGGATCGACGAACACCTTCAGCGCCACCTCGCGCCCGGTCATGGTGGTGAAGCTGTCCTCAAGCACGTCGAGTTCACCGGCGACCAGGGCGAACAGGTAGCAGGGCTTGGGGAAGGGGTCTTCCCAGACGGCGAAGTGGCGCGCGCCCAGGGCTCCGCTGTCGATCAGGTTGCCGTTGGCCAGCAGGTGGTGGAAGGCGGCGTCGGCCTCCATGCGGACGGTGTAGCGGGACAGCACGTCCGGCCGATCGAGGAACCAGGTGATCCGCCGGAAACCCTCGGCCTCGCACTGGGTGCAGAACCGTCCGCCGGACATGTAAAGGCCCATAAGCACGGTGTTGCCGGCCGGATCGATCTGGACCTCTGTCTCCAGGGTGAAGGTCTCGGGCAGGCCGGTGAGGGTCAGGGTCTCGGCGGTCTCTTCGAAGGCATGCTCCTGGCCATCCACCATCACGCGATGCGTACTCAGACCTTCGCCGTCGAGCACCAGGGTGTCGGACTCGCCGTTTCGCCGCACGGACAGGGTCGCCTTCACCCGCGTGGCCCCTGGCTGCAGATCGAAGTCCAGATGGACCGTATCGATCAGATGGCTGGGCGGGGTGTAGTCGGAGAGCCGGACGGGCTGGGGCGTTTCAGTGCGCATGACACCGATGTAGCGCCCGGCCAGGGCGGGCGCCACGCCGGAGCGTCCGTTCTGATCAAATCGTGTTGCCCTTGCCGCTTACGCGACCGCCGTGGCCTCGTCGTCTGCTGTCTCGCCCGGCGACGGCACCTCGGCGATGAACCGCTCGATCGCCGCGGCCTGTTGCGCCAGCTCGAGGATGGCCGGGGGCGCGTCGTCGGGCGCTTCGGCGACCAGGGCCATCAGTTCCTTGGCAATGGCCTGGAAGCGCGGGGCGCTGGCGATCAGGCGGGCCTGGCGCTCGATGCGGTGCGGGTCGCGGTCGTATTCGGCGCCGGGGGTGCGCCAGCCGCCCCAGTCGTTGGGGTCGGTGACGACGATGGGATAGGTGCCGGGGAAGGGGTGATGGGCGCAGTCAGCCGGCTGTTGCCACTTGTTCTTGGCGCGAAGGAGCCGCCAGCGTTCGCCGTGATCATCGGCGTCGACGACCTGGTCTTCGGGCTTCAGCTCGTGGGCGAAGAACTCGCGGCCGAGGCCGACATCGTAGGTCACACGGACGGGCTCATCGAAGCCCTTGGCCCAGATGGCGACGATCTTTTCGACGTTGGCCCAGGCCCCGACGGCCTCGACCCACACACGCTGGTTCTTCTGGAAGACCGTTTTGGCCATGATCCCGCCGTCACTTTGAACAGACTGACCATAAAAACCTGAAATCGTTGACGCCAAGTCAATCTTCCCCCCGCCCGAAAGCCCGCTATCTTGCCTGTCGAAAAGAGAGCGCGGGGCGTATCGCGCGGGAGGACTCACCGTGAATTTCGATTATTCGGACGACCAGAAGTTCCTGAAGGGCGAGGCGCGCAAGTTCCTCGAGGCCCGTTCACCGACATCCGCCGTGCGGGTGGTGCTGAACGACGACGCTGTTTCCTTCGACAAGGCCCTGTGGGCCGGTGTCGCCGAGCAAGGCTGGCTGGGCGCGGCGATCCCCGAGGAGTTCGGCGGTCTGGGCCTTGGCCACGTCGAGCTCTGCGCCATTGCCGAGGAACTCGGCCGGTCGCTGGCCCCGATCCCGTTCGCATCGACCGTCTACTTCGTGGCCGAGGCCATCCTGCTGGCCGGGAACGATGAACAGAAGGCGCATCTGCTGCCCAAGATCGCCGCCGGTGAGATCATCGGCTGCTACGCCACCTCGGAAGGCCCGGGCGTTACGAACGGTTCGTCGCTCGGCTGCACCGTCTCCGGCGGCAAGCTGAACGGCGTGAAGATCCCGGTGACCGACGGCGACATCGCCGACGTCGCCCTGGTGCTGGCCTCCGAGGGCGGCCGTCCCGGTCTGTTCCTCGTCGACCTGAACGACGCCAGCGTCACCCGCGAGACCCTGAAGTCGCTGGACCCGACCCGGTCGGTGGCCAAGCTGACCTTCAAGGACGCTCCGGTGAAGGCCGTCGGCGCCGCCGGCGAGGGCCAGGCGATCACCGAGCAGGTGTTCGACCGCGCCGCCGTCCTGCTGGCTTTCGAACAGGTGGGCGGGGCTGACCGCTGCCTGGAGATGGCCAAGGAATACGCCCTCGAGCGCTACGCCTTCGGCCGCGTGATCGGCAGCTATCAGGCCATCAAGCACAAGCTGGCCGACATGTACGTCAAGAACGAAGTGGCCCGCTCCAACGCCTACTACGGAGCCTGGGCGCTCAACACCAACGCCGCCGAGCTTCCTGCGGCGGCCAGCGCCGCCCGCATCGCCGGTAGCGAGGCCTACTGGTTCGCCTCCAAGGAAAACATCCAGACGCACGGCGGCATGGGCTTCACCTGGGAAGTCGACTGCCACCTCTACTACCGCCGCTCGCGGCAGCTGGCCCTGGTGGCCGGTGGCCCGAAGGTCTGGAAGGAGCGGCTGGTCGGCCAGCTCGAACGCAAGAACGCCGCCTGATTTATTTCATCACAGCGCTTCCCGAACGGGGACCGGGTTCCATTTCAATCGGAAGCGCTCCGAACGTCTGAGGAAAACACCATGGATTTCAACGACTCTCCCGAAGAAGCCGCCTACCGCGAGAAGGCTCGCGCCTGGCTCGAAGAGAACGCCGCGGCCCACAAGAACAACTCCAGCGCCAACGGCCGCCGGCCGAACAGCCCCGAGCACATGGCCGCCGCCAAGTCCTGGCAGGCCAAGAAGGCCGACGCCGGCTACGCCTGCATCACCTGGCCCAAGGAATGGGGCGGGGGCGGCGGCACGCCGATCCAGTCTGTCATCTTCGGCCAGGAAGAAGGCAAGGTCGGCGTCAACTACGGCTACTTCACCATCGGCCTCGGCATGTGCGTGCCGACCGTCATGGCCTTCGCCGACGCCGAGACCAAGACCCGCTTCGTCACCCCCGCCATGCGCGGCGAGGAAATCTGGTGCCAGCTGTTCTCGGAACCGGCCGGCGGCTCGGACGTGGCGGCCAGCCGCACCCGCGCCGTCAAGGATGGCGACGAGTGGGTGATCAACGGCCAGAAGGTCTGGACCACCGGCGCCCAGTATTGCGACTACGGCATCCTGCTGGTCCGCACCGACCCCGACGTGCCCAAGCACAAGGGCATGACCATGTTCTGGATCGACATGCGCGATCCGGCCGTGGAGGTCCGCCCGATCCACCAGGCGTCCGGCGGTTCGGAGTTCAACGAGGTCTATTTCACCGACCTGCGGGTCAAGGACAGCCAGCGGCTGGGTGAAGTCGGCGCCGGCTGGAAGGTGGCCCTGGTCACCCTGATGAACGAGCGTCTCGCCGTCGGCGGGTCCTCGGGCCCCGACTACAAGACCATCATGGAACTGGCCCGCCAGACGGACGGCATGAAGGACGGCGCCTTCCGCGAGAAGCTGGCCGACTGGTACGTCGCCGCCGAGGGGCTGAAGCTGACCCGCTTCCGCACCATGACCGCGCTGTCCAAGGGCCAGACCCCCGGTCCGGAAAGCTCGATCGGCAAGATCATCGCCGCCAACCAGATGCAGGAGATGAGCAACTACGGCGTCGAGATGGAGGACCAGTACGGCGTCCTCACCGACCCCGCCGAAGCGCCTCTGCAGGCTGCCTTCCAGCAGTCCCTGCTGTGGGCCCCCGGCCTGCGCATCGCGGGCGGCACTGACGAAATCCTCAAGAACATCATCGCCGAACGGGTGCTTGGCCTGCCGGGCGATATCCGTCTGGACAAGGACGTGGCGTTCAAGGACGTGCCGACTGGGCGGTAGGCTTCAAAGGCATTCAAGGAACAGGGCGCGGTTTCGACCGCGCCCTTTTTTTTCGTTTGGGACTGTGCCGCGCCGCGTGAGTGTCGCAGTCGGCGCTGAAGGGTGACCGTCAGGCCGCGACGTCGACCATCTCCAGGTCGGTCCAGCCGCTCCGCGCCGGGGCGCTGGCGGCGACGACGCCGGCCAGCCTGTGGTCGCGGGTCAGGACGATGAGGCTTTCGCGGTCGGCGTCGGCCAGGCGGGCGGCGACGTCCTGGGCGTCCTCGTCCTCGTAGCACCAGTCGATGTAGTGGCTCATCACCGCGAACACCGGGCTGTCGGGCTTCAGGCCGCGGGCCAGGCCGTAGTCGACGAGGTCGACCTGGCTGACCGCACCGATCAGGCGGCCGTCATGGGTAACCGGCAGCTGGTCCAGCCTGGACCGCGACAGGGCGGCGGCGGCTTCGCGCAGGGTGCTGTCATGCGTGAGGGGATTTGCAACGTGGGTCATCAGGTCGGCGACGCGCATCGAGAAAGGTCTCCGGTTCGGCCCAGCAGGACCGTAACAGACAGGGTCAGCCCCTTGTTCCCCCGGGGGTTGATGCAAGAGGTAGGGCGAAGACCGGGCCCGGAAAGGGTCAGCCGCGCTCGATGGTGTGGCCGTTCTCACCCCTGGCGCGGGTCAGGTTGAAGGCGCTGTTGATCAGGCCGATGTGGCTGAAGGCCTGAGGGAAGTTGCCGACCTGGCGTTGGTCGACGGGGTCGTACTCCTCGGCCAGCAGGCCCAGATCGTTGCGGATCGACAGCAGGCGTTCGAACAGGGCCTCGGCGTCGTCCAGCCGGCCGATGGCGACATAGGCGTCGACCAGCCAGAAGGTGCAGACCAGGAAGGCGCCCTCGGTGGTGTTGAGACCGTCGTCGATCTCGCCGGTGTCGTAGCGGTGGACGAAGCCGCCGTGCAGCAGGTCGCGCTCGATGGCCTCGACGGTGCCGATGAAGCGGGGATCGTCGGCGGCGACGAAGCCGAGTTCGGCGAGCAGGAGCAGGGAGGCGTCGACCGCCTGGCTGCCGTAGGAGCGGACGAAGCTGCCGCGCTCGGCGTCGTAGCCGTTGGCCAGGATGTCCTCGCGGATCTCCTCGCGGACGGCGCGGTAACGGTCCGCGTCGCCGGGCAGGCCGTAGTGCTCCACCGCCTGGACGGCGCGATCGAGGGTGACCCAGGCCATGACCTTGCTGAAGGTGTAGTGCTTGCGGTCGGAGCGATCCTCCCAGATGCCGTCGTCGGGGGTGCGCCAGACGCGGCAGACGTGGTCGGTCAGGGCGCGTTCGACCTGCCAGGCGGCCTCGTTGCCGGTCAGGCCGCCGCGGCGGGCCTGATGCAGGCTGTCGGCCAGTTCGCCATAGACATCGAGCTGGAACTGGGTGGAGGCGGCGTTGCCGATGCGGACCGGGGTCGAGCCTTCGTAGCCGGGCAGCCAGTGGGCCTCCCACTCGTTGAGGCGGCGCTCGCCGGCGACGCCGTACATGATCTGCATGTCGGCCGGGCTGCCGGCCACGGCGCGTAAGAGCCAGTCGCGCCAGGCCTGGGCCTCGTCGTAGTAGCCGGCGTTCATCAGGGCCAGAAGGGTCAGGGTGGCGTCGCGGATCCAGCAGTAGCGATAGTCCCAGTTGCGGGGCCCGCCGATCTTCTCCGGCAGGGAGGTGGTCGCGGCGGCGACGACCCCGCCGGTGGGGGCGTGGGTCAGGGCCTTGAGGGTGATCAGCGAGCGTTTCACGGCCCCGGCCCAGGGGCCGTCGACGGCGGCCTGGCTGGTCCAGTGCGTCCAGAAGGTCTCGGTGTCGGCCAGGGCCTTGCGGGGGCTGGTGGCGGCGGGCAGTGGCTCGTGGCTGGGGGCCCAGGTCAGGGTGAAGGGGGTGGTCTCGCCCTGGGAAACGGTGAAGTCGGACTTGAGGAGCCAGCCGTCGCCGGTCATGCCGACGGGGGTGCGCAGGACGACCATGTCCGGCCCGGCGATGGCCCGGTGGGCGCCGCCGTCGGTGCGGGCCATCCAGGGGGTGACCGCGCCGTAGCCGAAGCGCAGGGCCAGATCGAGCTTGAAGACCACATGGCCCTGGTCGCCGCGGACCATGCGGATCAGTTCGGGGTTGCCGTTCCGGCGGGCCATGAAGTCGATGATGGTGGCGCGGCCGGTGGGGGTTTCGAAGGTGGTTTCGAGGATCAGGGTGTCCTCGCGGTATTTTCGGCTGACCTTGTAGCCCTCGTCGGCCGGCCAGATGCGCCAGCAGCCGTTGTTGCGGGTGCCGAGCAGGGCCGCGAAGCAGGCGTCGCTGTCGAAGCGCGGCCAGCACAGCCAGTCGACCGAGCCGTTGAGACCGACCAGGGCGCAGGATTCGCGATCCCCTATGAGGGCGTAGTCCTCGATGCGTTGCGTCATGTGGGGGAGGGGCTGTTCCGGTGATCCGAAGGGGTTGAACGAGTCAGGTAGCCGACGGTTGCGCCCTTATCGAAGCGATCCACCATTATACCGCGTTGCAAGGGGGGAAGTGCGGGAAAGCCCGGCGGGGGTTGAGGGGGTTGGTGGCGGCGGGGGTGTGGAGCGGGCGGGGCGCGGTGGGGGAGCGGTGGGGTGATGGGGGTTGGAGCTTGCGGCAAAGGGGGGCCGATGTGGGGGAAAAGGCGCCGCAGGTTTGCGGCGCCTTGCGCGGGTTGAGGGTGGGCGTCCCGCTTG
>JAUMCZ010000162.1:0-5863 GCA_032122215.1 Caulobacter sp. | reverse complement strand
ACGTGCCGGCCAGCTGGGTGTTGATCAGGCTGCGCTCGAACCACTCGGTGTAGTCGTCGCGCACCAGGCCCTGGCCCGGCGCGTTGCTGTCGTAGCCCTCACGAACGCGGGCCTCCTTCAGCGTCGAATGGATGTAGAGGTTGGTCCACTTGACCTGGTGGGCGCTGTCGGTGGATTCCCAGCTCAGCCCGAACAGGCCGTTGAGCACGGCGTTGTTCTCGGTCGACCGGAAATTGTAGTCCGTGTTGACGCTGATCACGCCTGCCTGGACGATGCCTTCCTGCTGGATGCCATCGCGGCTCTTCCAGCCGTTCTTGAAGCCCAGAACGCCGATCACGCCGACGTAGCCGGCGTCGCCCAGGTCGAAGGAACGACCGGCCGAGACGTCGAGGCCGAAGTTGGGATCGATGTTGTTCTTGCGCTGGATCAGGTTCAGCGGCGCGTTGACGAAGCTGCGGCCGATCTGCTGCAGCTCGGCGTCGGTGTAGTTGGCCTCGCTGACCCGCAGGCGGTCCCTGGAGATGCGCTGAAGGATGCGCGGGGTGTCGCGCGTTCCGTCGTCATAACCCAGCCAGTCGGTGTCCGAGCCGTAGTAGGTCAGGCCTTCCTGGAAGGTCGTCTCTGTGTTGCCGCCGGTGCTCATCCCGATGCTGAAGAAGGGCTCGTCGGGAGTCGTGACGGTCTGCAGGTCGATGACACCGCCGCCGAACTCGCCGGGATAGTTGGTCGAATAGGTCTTCTGGACGATCGTCCCGCTCAGGATGCTGGCCGGGAACAGGTCCAGCGGCACGACGCGCTGCAGCGGTTCGGGCGAGGGCAGGGGAGAGCCGTTGAGCAGAGCCGAGCTGTAGCGCTCGCCCAGGCCGCGGACGTAGATGAACTTGCCGCTGACCAGCGACACGCCCGTAAGACGAGTCAACGCCTCGGCGGCGTTGTCGTCGCCCTGGCGCTTGAGGTCCTCGGGCTGCAGGAAGGTCGCGACCTCGCTGGTTTCCCGCATCGGCTGAGGGATGTTCTTGCCGAGGACGACGATCTCCTCGACCTCGTCTTCGGCCGGGGGCGGCGCGTCCTGGGCTGCGGCGAGACCCGGCGCGGTGAGCGCGGTGGTGGCCAGCAGAAGACCGGTGAGGGTCAGATGAAGCTTCGACATGAGATGTGCCTTGATTGGGAAACCGCGGAGCGACGTTGGGCGGCGGGCATGGACCCGCCGCCCCGCATCGATCGTCAGCAGCTCGCGCCGCCGGTCAGGCCGCAGGACCAGGTGGCGTACCAGGTGTCCGCCGTGTTCCGGACCGCGGCGATGTTGGCCGGGGCGCCGAAGAAGGCGGAGAGACCGGTCGGGCTGGTCACAACCACGGCGTTTTCGTTGGCGCCGTTGATGAAGGTCCCGGTCAGGGTCGAGGTCCCGGCCGAGGTGTTGTTGTTCGCACCCGGGCCGAAGATGGCCGAGGCGCCCGCGCCGTTGACGTTGGAGTCGTCGCGGAAGGCGAGGCCGCAGGTCAGGTACACCGAGCGGAAGACGGCAGTGGTGCTGGCGTCATCGATGTCCAGGCAGGCGCCGGTCGTGCCAGGGCGGGTCACGGTGCCGTTGTAGAGCTGGTAGTCGGTGCCGGTGTTGAGGACGATGGCGTCGCTGCCGCTGTCCCGGGCGATGAAGGTGAAGTTGGAGATCTTGGGGTTGGAGCGCGGGTTGCCCGTCGCCAGCGAGGCCATGGAGGCTTCGATGATGCGGTCACCGCCGTTGGCGCGCTGAACCACCAGAGCATACTGGATCGAGCCATTGTAGCCCTGGTCGGTGTCGATGCTGTCGTCGTCGTTGCCGGTCAGGACCAGGTAACGGACGTTGACGTTGCCGCCGAAGAACTCGACGCCGTCATCCGAGCTGTTGTGGACCTGGATGTGGTCGACCGTGGTGCCGTTGCCGACGCCGGCGAAGGTGATGCCGTTCAGCTCGTTGCCCGGCAGGATCTGGAAGCCCGAGTGCTGGACGCGGACATACTGCAGGGTGCCGCTGTTGTCGGCGTTGCTGTTGCCGCCGTAGAGGGCGTTGGTGCCTTCGACCTGGGCTTCACAGTTGGCGCTGCCGTGGGGCACGGCGGCGGGGCAGTTGGAGATGTTGGCGCGGCCGAGGATGACCAGGCCACCCCATTGACCGATGCTGTCCACCGTCGTCGTGCCTTCGATGCTGGCGCGGCTGGTGAAGACGATCGGAGCAGCCGCTGTGCCTTGAGCGAAGATCTGCGAGCCGCGGTTGACGACGACGTAGTCGAGGCCGGCCGAGCCGAAGATGCGAACGCCCGGTTCAACGGTCAGGATGCCTTGGGCCGCGCCGGCGATCGGGGTGGCGACCGCGCCGCCGCGGTCCTGGCCGACATCGACCCGGCCGCTGACCGAATAGATGGTGCCGGTGCGAAGCGGAACGACGAGGTTGCCGGTGATCAGGGCCGGCAGCTGGCAGATACGCAGGGTGCCGCCGACCGCGGCGTTGATCGTGCCGACGTTGGCGAAGCCCGTCGGGCAGTCGGTAGCCGCGCCGCCGGTGCCGCCACCGCCGCCACCGCCGCCACCGCCGCCGCCACCGCCGCCGCCGAAGTCGCCTTCGCCGGGCGAAGCGACGCCATCGGCGCCGCCGCAGCTGGCCAGCAGCAGGCTGGCGCTAGCGGCCGCCATAACCGACATGAATTTCTTGAGCCCGGACATCCTGATCTCCACGTGACAAGCGTTCGTCTGCACGCGGGGACGCGGGCCGCCTGGCCTCGCTATGAGAGTTGGGCCCCGCCTGCCCGGTGTGGGCCTTAGCGAGGCTCTGTGACGATGCAGCCAAGCCTTTGTGACGCCGCGCCGACGTTGGCGTGACAATCACAACTCGCTTTTATGAAAACTCCGCTGCCCACGGATTGATTGCCTAGAGGCCAATCGGTCCAAATATCCAGACAAACCAGGCGCCTAAGGCCAGGAAAACGCCAAACGGCAGTTTTGTTTCAGCGTTGACCGTCTGTCGCAATACGGCCGTGGCCGATACGACACTCAGGCCCGCCAACCCGGCCCAGACGACAACGCTCGGCAGCCCCTGCCAGCCGACCCAGGCGCCGATCGCGCCCAGCAGGATCGGATCGCCGCCGCCGAGTCCTTCACGCCCGCGCAGGCGCTTGTAACCGAAGGCGACAAGCCACAGGGCCGCGAAGCCGGCGACCGCGCCGATCAGGTTGTCGACCCAGGTGTCCGGCGCCTGTCCCATCAGCGAGAAGGCGACCGCCTGGATCAGGCCGGCCGCGCCGAGCGGCAGGGTCAGCCGGTCGGGCAGCCAGAAATGTTCGCCGTCGATCACCGCCAGGATCAGCAGCCACCAGCCGAAGACGGCGCTGACCAGGGCCATAGGGCCATCGAAGGCGAAGGCCGACCAGACGCCAAGAGCGAGACATCCCAGTTCCATCATCAGATAGCGGCGCGGAATGGCGCCGCCACAGGTCCGGCACCGGCCGCGCAGGACCAGGAAGCTGAGGATCGGGACGAGGTCGACGGGCGACAGTGTGCGGCCGCAGGATCCGCAGGCTGAACGGCCCGAGACCACGGTCTTGTCTTCCGGCAGGCGCAGGCTGATCAGGCCAAGAAAGCTGCCGGCGACGGGACCCAGGACAATGGCCGCGAGGTCCAACAGCCAGATCATTCCGGGCTCGCTACATGGAGGACGCACGCGGAGCTGATCCGGGCGGCGTTCAGGGTCAGCGCGGTGTTCGCGCAGGCGACGACGTCGGCATCCCGAAGGTCCTCGACGGCGACTCGCCATCCGGCCGGCAGCGGGGGGCAGCGGATTTCAGACATGGCGCCAAGCCTCAGACGGGTCAGCCGGCGTCCGCATAGCCGGCATAGCTGTGCTTTAGGGTGGCGTGGTTGAGCAGCATCTCGGCGACCTGCTTCTGGCCAGAGGCGTCGAAGATGCGGGTCCGCACCCAGTAGGATTCGGTGCGCTTGCTTTCGGCCAGGGCGGCGATCTCGCGGCGCAGGACATACTCCTCGCCGACGAACAGGGGGCCGTCGATCAGCCGGATCTCCTGGTCCGCGAACAGGCCGACCGCCGGTCCTTTCACCGGGAACTTCGCCTGATGGCTGCTGTACTCGGCCAGCACGCTGATCATCTCGAGCGGGATGATCGGCCGGCCCCAGGGCGAAGCCTTCGAATACCAGTCGCAGGTCTCGGTGATGGCAGCCAGCTTCTGGTTGAGACTGAAGGGATAGAGATTGCCCATGTGCTGGTCCGGATCCATCCGCACCCGCTCGTCGGCTGCGCCGGTCATGCCGACGTGCAGGTCCTCGAGGATCAGCAGCCTGCCTGGCGGGCGCAGGGCCGCCATCCGTTGCTCCAGCAGCGTCGGGCCGGCATCGGGACCTAGGCTGGCGCTCGCTTCCAGCACCGGCGTGCCGTCGGCCTTCTCGGCCCAGACGCGTGTGAACTTGGCGCCCTCGGCCGGGATCTCGGCGAAGGCCCGCACCTCTTCGCCCTCGACCACCATGTTCAGATAGTGGGACGAGATGCAGCCCTGCTCGAACCAGGCCTTGCCCCAGATCTTTTCCAGCAGCGGCGGGAACAGGCTGAAATGCGTCGGCCCCTCGATCGGTCCGGCCCGGAAGCCCAGCTTCTCCGCCATCTCGTCGTCGTGGATGGAGGCGTGGCCGCCATACTCCTGATCGCCCAGCATCTGGCGCGGCTTGCGCAGGGGGCCGACGAGCGAGAGGGGGGTGTCGAAGGTCACGGGCGGCTCCTTGGGTTGTCGGGCGCGACGGTCAAGCCTTGAGGCTCGCCGGATCAGGCAGGAAGGCCTTCACCTCGTCCAGGAAGCGTTCGAGCTGGTCATGGTGCAGCCAATGGCCGGCCTGCTCGAACGACACCACCCGGGCATTCTGGAAATGAGCCGCCCGTCCATCTTTGGACGGATCCGACGCCCAGCTGTCCTGGCCGACGCAGAGCAGGGTCGGGCAGCTGATTTCTTTCCAGACGCCGTAGAGTTCCTCCTCGGACAGGTCGCTCGGCGCCGGGGAGCGCAGGTAGTTGTCGAACTTCCAGCTGTAGGTCCCGTCCTCGTTGCGGCTGACCCCGTGGATCGTCAGATGCCGGGCCTGTTCTTCGCTCAGATGGCCGTTCTCCGCCTGCATGCGCTGCAGGGCCTCTTCGATACTGGCGTAGCGCTTGTGGTTGCGCGCGCTCAGCGCCCGCCGCGACTCGACCCAGTCGCGCCAGCGCTTGCTGACCGGAGTCTCGCGGCGCTGGGCGTACATCTTCGGGCTTGGACCAAGCCCCTCGATGGCGACGAGGGCGGTCACCTTCTCCGGGTAGAGGCCGGCATAACGCAGGGCGACCGCGCCGCCGAGCGAGTGGGCGATGATCGAAACCTGCTCGCGGCCCGACTGCTGGATGACCTGGGCCAGGTCGTAGACCATGTAGGGCAGCATGTAGACGCCGTCCGGCGACCAGGCGCTGTCGCCGTGACCGCGCAGGTCGGGGCAGATCACATGCCAGTCACGCCGCAGGGCGCGCGCCACCCAGTCCCAGCTGCGGGCGTGGTCCTGTCCGCCGTGCTGCAGGACCAGGGTCGGCGCGCCGGGGTTGCCCCAGTCGAGGTAGTTCAGCCGCAGTCGCTGGGAGACAAAACTGTGTGACGTCGGGCCAGCGTCGTCGATGCGGGAGGGATCACTCATGGCGCCTTCGTCTCAGAGCCGGGACGGACTGGCAAGCGCCGCATGGCGGACAGGGTGGGATTCGAACCCACGGTAGGCTCGCACCTACGGCGGTTTTCAAGACCGCTGCCTTAAACCGCTCGGCCACCTGTCCTGAAGGAGCGGGACGGGCGCTATAGCAGGGGTCATT
>JAUMCZ010000161.1:0-7526 GCA_032122215.1 Caulobacter sp. | reverse complement strand
GTCAACATCGCCACCAAGCTCAACCGCACCCACCTGCTGACCGGCAAGGCGGCCTGGGTCTTGCCCTGCCTCGGCCGCACCGAGATCGACGTTCAGGCCACGGGCCGGCAGTCGGTGACCGTCGAGGACAGCATGTCGATGGTCCATGCCAGCCGGGGCATGCGTCAGCCGGCCTCGGAGCATCTGCGGTCGGAGCCTTGGATCGTCGCGGAGATGGCGCATGCGACCTTCGGCGAGGACCCCCACGTCGACTGGCGCGGACTTGGCGGCGACTACGACCGGGTGCGCGGGCTGATCGAGCAGGTCTTTCCGGACCAGTTCGGGAACTACAACGGCCGCATCCGCACCCCCGGCGGCTTCCGCCTGCCGGTGCCGACCAGCGAACGGGTGTGGACGACGCCCAGCGGCAAGGCGGCCTTCCTGCCCTACGTCGCCGACGACCCCGCGGTGGACGATCCGACCCGGGGCGATCCGGAGGTGCTGCTACTGACCACCCTGCGCAGTCACGACCAGTACAACACCACCATCTACGGCCTGAACGACCGCTACCGGGGGGTGAAGGGGCGGCGGGACGTGGTCTTCGCCCATGTCGGGGACCTGGCGGCGCGGGGCATCGCCGATGGGGACCGGATCGACCTGGCCTGCGCCTTCGACGACGGGGTTGAGCGGACGCTGAAGGGCTTCACGGCCGTCGTGAAAGACATGCCGAAGGGGTGTCTGGCGGCCTACTATCCGGAAGCCAACCCCTTGCTGGCGCTGTCGGAACGGGATCGGCGCAGCGGGACGCCAGCCTACAAGTCAATGCCGGTGCGGATGACCCGGGCGGCCTCTTAAGGCCGTCCCATCCTGGCCAGTTCCTCGGCCGAGACGCCGCAGCCCTTCAGCGATGTCTCGCCGACCTGGACCTCCGCCGAATAGGGGTAGACCCGGTCGCTCATGCCGTCGGAGCAGGCGCCGGCGGTCATGGTGACGACCATCGGGGCGGCGCCGGTCTGGCCGGTCCAGACGACCTTACCGGAGGTGGCGGCGAGGGCGGCGTTGGTGGCGGTGACGGTCGGGATGGGGTCAGGCTGGCTGAGCACCATAGTCGACCCCTTTACCTGCAGGTTCCAGAAGGGTTCGGTGCCCAGCAGGGTGAAGTCCTGACGGAAGGGGGCGGCGGGGTCGGTGGACTGGGTCGGTTGCGGCTGGCCCGGGGCCTGGGCGGCCGGGGGCGGGGCGTCGGCGGGCGGGACGGCGTCACCGCCGCCGGGCGCTTCGGGAGAACAGGCGGTCAGGGCCAGGATAGCGGTGGCAGCGGCGGCGAAGGCGGTCGGACGCATGGGGTTCCCCTGTTCGGGCTTTGCGCCCGCGCGACGCAGGTTAGACTCAAAGTCCGATGAGTCGAAACGCCCCGCTCCAGTTCCTTGAATTCTTCGCCGGCGGCGGCATGGCCCGCATCGGGCTGGGAGCAGGCTGGAACTGCGGGTTCGCGAACGACTTCGACCCGACAAAAGCCAGCGTCTATCGCAACAATTTCACAGATGCAGGGCAACACTTCCACGAGGGTGACGTCTGGCAGGTCGATCCGGCTGCCCTGCCCGGAACCGCCGACCTCGCCTGGGCCTCTTCCCCCTGCCAGGACTTCAGCCTGGCCGGTGGCCGGGCGGGCCTCACGGGCGGCAGGTCCAGCGCCTTCTTCGGCTTCTGGCGGCTGGTCCAGGCCCTGGCCGCCGAGGGTCGGGCGCCCCGCACCGTGGTGGTGGAGAATGTGGTCGGCTTGCTGACCTCGCACGGCGGGGCGGACTTCACCGCCCTCTGCAAGGCGCTGTCAGGCGAGGGCTACCGGTTCGGTGCGCTGGAGATCGACGCGGCGGCCTTCGTTCCGCAATCGCGGCCCCGGGTCTTTGTCATCGCCACCCGCGAGCCGGTTCCGGATGCGTTGATCGGTGGGGAGGCCTTCCGAAGCGCGGCCGTGCTGGCCGCCCGGGACCGGCTGCCGGCCGAGCTTCGACGGTCCTGGGTCGACTGGCGCCTGCCCACGCCGCCGGCGCGCAACACCCGGCTGGCGGACCTGCTTGAACCGGACACCGCCGTCGCCTGGCGCAGTGAGGCGCAGACCGCCGCGCTGCTGGCCCAGATGTCGCCGCTGCATCGCCAGCGGCTTGAGGCGGCCGCCCGCAACGGCCGCGTGGTCGGCGCCGTCTTCCGGCGCACCCGGGCCGGGGTGCCGAAGGCGGAGATCAGGCTGGACGGGGCCGCCGGCTGCCTGCGTACGCCGCGCGGGGGGTCATCACGGCAGATGATCCTGGTGGCCGGGGACGGACAGCTGCGCTCTCGTCTGCTGACGGGGCGAGAGGGGGCCCGCCTGATGGGCCTGCCTGACGACTACCAGCTCCCGAAGTCACAAACAGGCAGCCTGCATGTTATTGGAGACGGGGTCTGCGCACCTGTCGTGCGCTGGTTGGCGCAGGGGCTCCTTGAGCCGCTGTTGCAGGGCGCGGGCCGGGCCGCCGCCTGAGAGCGCCGTCAGACGATCTGCGGTGGCGGAATGTCGCCCGGCTCCCTAGACTTAAAGCACATCCACAGGCGAGACCCTGATGACCCATTCCTTCGACACCGCCCGCTACACCCGCGCCGGCCGTGGCAAGATCTTCCCCTCGGTGCTCGACCTGATCGGCGACACCCCCATCGTCGGCCTGCCCCGTCTGTCGGCCGAGCTCAAGCCCCGGGCCGAGGTGGTCGCCAAGCTGGAGTTCTTCAACCCGATGGCCTCGGTCAAGGACCGCATCGGGGTGTCGATGATCGAGCAGCTGGAGGCTGACGGCAAACTCACGCCCGGCGCCACCATCGTCGAGCCGACCAGCGGCAACACCGGCATCGCCCTGGCCTTCGTCGCGGCCGCCAAGGGCTACAAGCTGATCCTGGTCATGCCGGAAAGCATGTCGATCGAGCGCCGCAAGATGCTGCTTCTGCTCGGCGCCAGGCTGGAGCTGACCCCGGCCGAGCGCGGTATGCGCGGAGCAGTCGCCCGGGCCACCGAGATCCTCGAGGAGATTCCCGGCTCGGTGATGCCCCAACAGTTCGAGAACGCCGCCAACCCGGCCATCCACCGCATCTCGACCGCCGAGGAGATCTGGAACGACACCGCCGGCCGCGTCGACGCGGTCGTCGCCGGCGTCGGCACCGGCGGCACGATCACCGGGGTCGGCCAGGTGCTGAAGGCCCGCAAGGCGAGCCTGCGCATGGTCGCCGTCGAGCCCGAGAACAGCGCCGTTCTGTCGGGCGGCCAGCCGGGACCCCACAAGATCCAGGGCATCGGCGCCGGCTTCGTGCCGGGCAACGTCGACCGGGGCGTCATCGACGACATCGTCCAGGTCAGCAATGACGACGCCTTCGCCATGGCCCGCAAGGCCGCCGCCGTCGAGGGCCTGCCGGTCGGCATCTCTTCCGGCGCCGCTCTGGTCGCGGGCTTCGAACTGGCCAGCCGGCCCGAGTACGAGGGCAAGCTTATCGTCGTCATCATCCCCAGCTTCGCCGAGCGCTATCTGTCGACGGCGCTGTTCGAGGGGCTGTGAACCATCCTCCCCGGTTGCCGCGCGCCGGGGGAGGGGCCGCATGACAGACGTCTACAGCCCGGAAAAGCGCTCGGCCGTCATGCGGCGGGTCAAGGGACGCGACACCACACCGGAGCTGAAGGTGCGGCGGCTGCTGACCGCGCTCGGCGCCCGCTACCGCCTGCATCGCAAGGACCTGCCGGGAAAGCCGGACATCGTCATGGCCGGCCGGAGGCTGGTCATCTTCGTCCACGGCTGTTTCTGGCACGGGCATGACTGCGCGCGGGGAGCCCGGGTTCCCAAGGCCAATCGCGACTACTGGCTGGGCAAGGTCGGGCGGAACCGGGAGCGTGACGGGACAAGCCGGGCCGCGCTGGAAGCGGCGGGCTGGCGGGTCGAGACGATCTGGGAATGCGAGATGAAGGACGAGGTGGCGTTGATGGGCCGCCTCGAAGCGCTGCTTCAGGCGGCCGCCGCCTCTCGCTGAACGTCGGACAGGGCCGCTTCCAGGGCCGCATACAGCTGGCCCGGTTCGATCGGCTTGGCGACGTGGCCGGTCATGCCGGCGGCCAGGCAGGCCTCCCAGTCACGGGCCGTGGCCGAGGCGGTGATGGCGATGACCGGGACGTGCTGGTTTGGACCCTTCATGCCCCGCAGTTCGCGGGTCGCCTGGCGGCCGTCCATGTCAGGCATGTAGACGTCCATCAGCACCACGTCGAAGTGTTCGATCGCCAGGCGTTCGAGGGCTTCCTCGGCGGAGGACGCCGTTTCCGGCACTATGCCCAGCGGGGCCAGCACCATGGAGATGGCCTGGCGGTTGACGGCGTGGTCGTCGACCACCAGCACCCGGGCCTGAACGGCCTGGGGCGCCTGGACGGCGGCGGGCGCGACCGCTCCCGGCAGGGTCAGGGAGAGGGTGAAGACGGCGCCTTCGCCCGGCGCGCTGACGACGGCGATGTCGCCACCCATCAGCCGGGCCAGTTCGCGACTGATCATCAGGCCAAGGCCGGTGCCGCCGTGGGTGCGGGCCGTCTGCGCGCCCAGTTGTTCGAAGGGCAGGAACAGGCGGTCCAGCTGCTCGGGCGTCATGCCGGGGCCGGTATCGTCGACGGCGATGGTGACGGCCCAGGTTCCGTCAGCCTTCTGGGCGCCACCCAACTGCAGGGTGACACAGCCTTGCCTGGTGAATTTCAGGGCGTTGGACAGCAGGTTGTTGATCACCTGACGGATGCGGGTGGGATCGCCGCTGACCCAGCCGGGAAGATGCTTCGAGCCCAGGATGCGCATGCGCAGGCCCTTGGCTCTCGCCTGTGGCCGCCAGGCGCGGACCGCGTCGAGAACGGCGGTGCGCAGGTCGAAATCGACGGCCTCGACGCTCATCCGGCCGGCTTCCAGCTTGGAGAGGTCCAGCATGTCGTCGAGCAGGGTGGTCATCATCCGGCCCGCCTCGCCGATCAGTCGCCCCTGGGCATGCCCTGCCCGCTCGGTGTCGGCGGCGCCGGCCAGGATAGCGCTGATCGGGGTGCGCAGTTCGTGGCTGATCATGGCGACCCAGGCGCTCTTGGCCCGGGTGGCGGCCTCGGCTTCCTGACGGCGCAGTTCGGCCTCCGCGCGGGCGTCGTCGGAGAGCTTGCGGGCCTCCTCGGTCGTCAGCCAGGCGCCGATGATGTTGAGCATCACCAGGCCGACGGCGATCATCATGGTCGAGACCAGGGGTCCGGGCGCCGTGTTGATGTCCATCAGCGGCAGGACCAGCAGATAGAGTCCATAGGGCAGGCAGCCGGCGGCGAAGGCGATGCGGCTGCCGCGGCAGATGGCGATCAGGTTGGTCATGGCGGTGGCGACGACGATCATCGCCAGGGCCGGGCCGTACCGGTCGATGCCTTGCCACATCAACGGCGCGAGAGCGCCGAAGACGATGGACGAGGGCATGAAGGTGATCAGGGCGGCGCGGGCGGCCTTGAAGGGGGTGTCGATGGGGCGCTTCAGCAGCTGCACGCCGGTGAAATGGTCGAAGCCCTGGGCGACGGCGTAGAGCGCGGCCCAGCCCCAGGCCCAGCTCCAGCCGAAGGCCAACTGCAGGCCGGCGGCGACACCGACGGCCGTCATCAGCCGGATGGGCATATGCTTTCGCCGGGTGGCGACAACAGATGCCAGGCCGAATCGGTCAGCGGCGTCGACGGCCGGAATGTTGGCTTCCACAGACATGCCCCAACTGTGGGGCGAAGCTTCCTAAGACTCAGTGAAAGAACGCCGGTCGGCCTTTTGGTTAATGACCCAAAACAAGGATTCTTGGTTATCGGGGGTCTTCGACCACGATCTCGGTCTTCACCGAGTTTGCGATGTAACAGACCTCGTGAGCCTCATGGTGCAGGTGGTCGAGCTCGGCCGCCGTCGGCTGTCGGCCGTCGAAGACGATCGCCGGACGCAGGGCGACGCGGGTCACCGCGATCTTGCCCTCGGCGTTCTTGCGCATCAGCCCTTCCGCCTCGTCGCGGTAGCTGAGCACCGTGAACCCGGCTTTCGAGGCGATGTAGAGGAAACTCAGCATGTGGCAGTTGGAGATGGCGGCGACCAGCATCTCCTCCGGATCGATGGCATCGGCCGCCGACCAGGGGGCCGGCACCACATGCGGCGAGGCCGAGGCCGGCACCGTGATGCCGGCGTCGAAGCTGACGGTGTGCTTGCGGCTGTAGCGGCCGGCGAGGAAGTCCTCACCCGGTTGCAGCGCCCAGTCGACGGTGGCGGTGTAGCTGGCCATGTTCCCTCCCTGGCCCTGGCGCCCTTACAGCGTCCGGGCGATCAGCACCTTCATGATCTCGTTGGTCCCGCCGTAGATGCGCTGCACCCGGCTGTCGCGGTACATGCGGGCGATGGGGTATTCGGCCATGTAGCCGAAGCCGCCAAACAGCTGCAGGCAGCGGTCGATGATCTTGTTCTCGAGATCGGTGACCCAGTACTTGGCCATCGAGGCGGTCGAGGCGTCCAGCTTGCCCTTCAGATGCTTCTCGATGCAGTCGTTGACGAAGACCCGGGCGATGGTCGCCTCGGTCTTGCATTCGGCCAGCACGAACTGGGTGTTCTGGAAGTCGATGATCGCCTTGCCGAAGGCCTTGCGCTGCTTGACGTAGTCGATGGTCAGTTCCAGCGCCCGCTCGATGGTGGCCATGCCCTGGATGGCGATGTTCAGCCGTTCCTGCGGCAGCTGGCCCATCAGCTGGAAGAAGCCCTGGCCCTCGTCGCCGCCCAGCACGTTGGTGGCCGGCACGCGGACGTCGTTGAAGAACAGCTCGGAGGTGTCGGCCGCCTCCATGCCCAGCTTGTCGAGGTTGCGGCCGCGCTCGAAGCCCGCCGCGCCATCGGTCTCGACCAGCACCAGGGAGGTGCCGCGGGCGCCCTGGTTGGGGTCGGTCTTGGCCACCACGATGATCAGGTTGGCGGTCTGGCCATTGGTGATGAAGGTCTTGGAGCCGTTGATGACGTACTCATTGCCGGTCAGGATCGCCGTCGACTTGATGCCCTGCAGGTCGGAACCCGCGCCTGGCTCGGTCATGGCGATACCGCCGACGAACGTTCCGTCGGCCAGGCCCGGCAGCCAGCGGCGGCGCTGCTCCTCGGTGCCGTAGTGGAAGATGTAGGGGGCGACGATGGAGTTGTGCAGCGACAGCCCGAAGCCATCCACGCCCTTGGCGCCCATCTGTTCCATGAGGATGACCTCATGGCGGTAGTCGCCGCCCATGCCGCCGTATTCCTCGGGGATGGACAGGCAGGCCAGGCCCGCCTCGGCCGCCTCGTTCCACATGGCCCGCTCGACGACGCCATCCTCGCGCCATTTGGCGACGCGGGATTCCGGCGCGTGGTCGGTGAAGAACCGGGCCACGGCGTCTTCGAAGATGACGATGTCCTCTTCGGCCAGGGAGGGTGTGCGTTCGACTTGCAGGGCGGCGGGCATGGCGATCAGAAAGCCTCGGCGGGAAGTTGCATCAGGGT
>JAUMCZ010000160.1:0-3117 GCA_032122215.1 Caulobacter sp. | reverse complement strand
GGAAGTCGCTGCGGCCGCGCTCGAAATAGCGCAGGTAGTTGGCGTGGTAGACGACGCCGGAGAAGTCGGTGTCCTCGTAGTAGATGCGCACCGGCAGGCGGTGCTCACGGCCGACGAAAATGCCGGCTGTGGGGTCGGGCAGATTGGACATCGGGGCTCTTCTAACTGACGATCGGTGGGTCGAAGCGGCCGTCGGCCGAGGATTCGATCTCTCCATCGACCCGGTTTCTGATGAAGGCCAGCAGGAAATCATGCTCGTCCCGGGCCAGCCAGCGACCAAACGCGACCAGGCCGATGCCGAAGGCCAGCATGAAGCCCGGAATGCTCAGCAACGCCGCTTCGACGCTCCCAGCGGCGAGAGCGGCGAGCGGGACGAGGCTGACCATGCCGAACCAGAAAACCATGAAGACGGTCGCATAGACTGACATGAAGGAGCGGGCGACGATCCGGCTACCGCCACCCGAAGTCTCGATGGCGAGGCTCATCGTGGTGCGGAAATCATTGCGGTAGTGGATGCGCTTTCGCAGCGAGCCGCCCCAGGGATCGACGTGGCCGATGACCGGCTTCTTGCCGAACAGGGTCAGCGTGCCGTCAATGTCCCTCGACAGGGCCTCGGCGCAGGCGTGCGGCAAGAGGGGCGAGTGGATGACGGCCCGCCGGCGCCCGAGCCAGATCGGCAGCCCCATCCGTCAGGCCGCCCCGGGACGGCGACGCTCACCGCCGGCGAGGGCGCCTGCGGTCGGTTCGGGAATTTGGCTCATGGGCGTCGGCCTTCAGGTCGGGGTCGCTTCCGTCATAAGGGCCAGCCGCTCGATGAGGAAGGCATGGTCCGCCTCCGTCTCGCTGCTGCTGAACAGGAAGGCGAGGCCGAGCGCGCCGCACAGCAGGGCGGGAATCGCCGCGAGGGGCCAGTAGTGATCGAGGAAGCCGCCGGCCACGGCGAACAGGCACATCAGTCCGCCCAGCGCGATGAACAGACCCGCCCAGCCGCCGCCCAGCAGCATCGCCATGGGGTGCAGGCCGGCCCTGCAGATCAGCAGCGTCCTGCCGTCCGGCAGCAGGCTGACATCAAGTGAGGCGTGGACCGTGCCGCGCCAGTAGCGCCGCCGCCTTAGGCTGACATGCCCCTGTCCGACCGAACCGATGATCGGCCGGCGGCCAAAGATGCGCCAGGGACTGTCTATGGCGACCCGGATCCGGGCCAGACAGGTGTCGTGGTCCAACGGCGAATGAAGCCGGGTCTCCGACGGAACAGCAGACCGGGGTTGGCGGATGGCGCGGGCCTATAGGCAAGAGGAGTTGCACTTCCCGAAACACTCGCTTCGGTTAAGGCTGCCGGCTCCATAACATGGTCCTGGCCGGCGAGGGCCTATTCTTCGAAAAGCGTCCCCTGCGCCTTTGGCGTCAGGCCCGGCGGGGTCGGTGGTTCGCTGAGGCCCAGGTGCAGATAGGCCTTGCCGCAGGCGACGCGGCCGCGGGGGGTGCGTTGGATGAAGCCCTGCTGCATCAGGTAGGGCTCGATGACGTCCTCGACGGCGTCGCGGGCCTCGGCGATGGCGTAGGCCAGGGTTTCGACGCCGGCGGGGCCGCCGTTGTAGTGCTCGATGAGGGCGCGCAAATAGCGGCGGTCGAGGCTGTCGAGGCCGTGCTCGTCGACCTCCAGGCGGGCCAGGGCCCGGGCGGCCTGCTTCTGGTCGATGACCTCGGCCCCGTCGGCGGCGGCGAAGTCGCGCACCCGGCGCAGCAGGCGGCCGGCGACGCGGGGGGTGCCCCGCGAGCGGGCGGCGATCTCGGCGGCGCCGTCGTCGCTGACGGCGATGCCCATGCGGCGCGAGGCGTGGTCGATGACCAGCTTGAGTTCGGCTTTGGTATAGAACTCCAGGCGGATCGGGATGCCGAAACGGTCGCGCAGGGGCGTGGCCAGCAGGCCGGCGCGGGTGGTGGCGGCGACCAGGGTGAAGGGGGCCAGATCGATGCGGATCGAGCGGGCCGAGGGGCCTTCGCCGATGACCAGGTCGAGCACCTGGTCTTCCATGGCCGGGTAGAGGATTTCCTCGACGTTGCTGCTCAGGCGGTGGATCTCGTCGATGAACAGGACGTCGTTGGGTTCGAGGTTGGTCAGGATGGCGGCGAGGTCGCCGGCCTTGGCCAGCACCGGGCCGGAGGTGGCGCGGAAGTTGACGCCGAGTTCGCGGGCGACGATCTGGGCAAGCGTGGTCTTGCCGAGGCCCGGGGGGCCGAACAGCAGGACGTGGTCGAGCGGCTCGCCTCGGGCGCGGGCGGCGTCGATGAAGACCTTGAGGTTGGCCTTGGCGCCCTGCTGGCCGACGAACTCGGTCAGGGTTTGCGGCCGCATGGCCTTGTCGGGGCCCTCGGTGGGGGCCTGGTCGGGGGAGACGATTCTCGTCACCGACCGAGCTCCTGCAGGCCGGCCTTGATGAGGGCGGAGACGTCGGCGTCTTCACCCAGTCGCAGCGAGGCCTGTTCGATCACGCGGCGGGCCATGGGTTCGGCGACGCCGAGGCCCATGAGGGCGGAGACCGCTTCTCCAGTCGCGCTGGGCGCGGCGGCGCGGGGAGCGGCGGTGTTAGGGGCGAAGATGGCCGGGCCGTCGCTGATCGGCTTGTCCTTCAGCTCGGTGACGATGCGCTGGGCCAGCTTGGGGCCGACACCGTTGGCGCGGCCGATCAGGGCCTTGTCGTCGCGGGCGATGGCGCCGGCCAGTTCGGCCGGGCTGGCGACGTCGAGCACGGCCATGGCCGCCTTGGGGCCGACGCCCTGGATGGCGCGCAGGAGGACGAAGGCGCGGCGCTCGTCACGGGCCAGGAAGCCGTAGAGCTGCGGGCCGATCTGCTCGCTCCAGGGGTTTTCGGTGTGGAGAACGGCTTCCTCGCCGACGGCGGGCAGGCGGCTCAGGGTGCGGGCGCCGCAGCGGACGACATAGCCGACGCCGCCGACATCGATCAGGCACTCGTCCTCGCCGATCTCGGCGACGATGCCGCGCAGACGGCCGATCATGCGACTCTCCCTAACGCCTTGCGCAGGCTGTGGTGGGTGACCTGGCCGATGGCGCGGGCCTTGCGGGCGTGGGCGTGGGCGATGGCGACGGCCAGGGCG
>JAUMCZ010000159.1:0-4553 GCA_032122215.1 Caulobacter sp. | reverse complement strand
GCTGTTCTTCAGTTCCGGCGGCAAGGTCTACAAGCTCAAGGTCTGGAGACTGCCGCTCGGCACCCCGACCTCGCGCGGCAAGGCCTTCGTCAACCTGCTGCCCATCGAGCAGGGCGAGACCATCACCTCCATCCTGACGCTGCCGGAGGACGAGGCGACCTGGGATACCCTGGACGTCATGTTCGCCACCCGCAGCGGCACCGTCCGCCGCAACAAGCTCAGCGACTTCGTGCAGATCAACCGCAACGGCAAGATCGCCATGAAGCTTGATCCGGAGTCGCTGGACGGCAAGGACTCCATCGTCGGCGTCGGCCTCTGCACCAGCGACAGCGACGTGCTGCTGACCACCGCCAACGGCCGCGCCATCCGTTTCGAGGCCGATGACGTCCGCGTCTTCTCCAGCCGCGATTCCATGGGCGTGCGCGGCATCCGGCTGCTCGGCGACGACCTGGTCATCTCCATGGCCATCCTGCGCAACGTGGCAGCGACGCCGGACGAGCGGGTCGCCTACCTCAAGCAGTCGCGGGCCTTGCTCCGCGCCCAGATCGGCGAGGACGGCGACGACGTGGCCGAGGGTCCGGCCGACGAGGAAGAGGTCGCCGGCGACACCCAGCTGTCCCAGGAACGCTTCATCGAACTCGGCGCGGCGGAGGAGACCATCCTGACCATGTCGACGGAAGGCATCGGCAAGCGCTCCAGCGCCTACGACTTCCGCCGCACGGGTCGTGGCGGCCAGGGCCTGATGGCCCAGGACCTGACCCGCAAGGGCGGCCGCCTGGTCGCCGCCTTCCCGGTCGAACAGTCGGACGAGATCCTTCTGGTCACCGACCAGGGCCAGCTCATCCGCTGCCCGGTCGCCCAGATCCGCATCGCCGCCCGCAACACCCAAGGCGTCATCGTCTTCCGCACCGGCAAGGACGAGTATGTCGTCGGCGTCGAGCGGCTGGCCGAGGCCGGCGGCGATGAAGACTCCGCGGAAGATGAAATCGGGGGCGACGAAACTCCGATCGCCGAGTAAAGAGCGTTGAACCCCGGCCCGGAATGGGCCGGGGGCAGCGCAAGTTTTGGGGGTCTGTGTGGCGAGAGTCGGGCTCTATCCGGGAACCTTCGATCCGATGACCAACGGTCATCTGGATATCATGGGCCGGGCTGTGAAGCTGGTGGACAAGCTGGTTATCGGCGTCGCCATCAACCTCTCCAAGGGGCCGATGTTCACCCTTGAAGAGCGGGTCGAGACCGTCCGGCGGGAGACCGAGCACCTCAAGTCCGTCGCCGAGATCGAGATCCGCCCGTTCGAGGGCCTCCTGATGCATTTCGCCCGTGAAGTCGGGGCCGGCATCATCGTTCGCGGCCTGCGCGCCGTCGCCGACTTCGAATACGAATTCCAGATGACCGCCATGAACCAGCAGCTCGACCGCGAGATCGAGACCGTGTTCCTGATGGCCGACCCCCGCCACCAGGCCGTCGCCAGCCGCCTGGTCAAGGAGATCGCCAAGCTCGGCGGCGACATCCACAAGTTCGTGCCCCCGGGCATCGAAAAGGAACTGCTGGCCAAGGTCGGGCGGGGATGATCGGTCTGGCCGTCGCGGCGATGCTGCTGGCGGCCCCCGTGACCAAGGTTGATTCTGTCGAAGACCTTCGCGAGAGCTGCTCGGACGACGACGGCCGCGACCTCTGTGATCGCGTCGTGCAGGAGAAGATCCGCGCCGCGCTCGACGCCGAGCCGGCGGAGAGCCTGGCTTCGCGCGGTGTCGAGGGCGTCCGCGTTTTTATGGTCAACGGCTACGGCAACGACCAGCCAATGGTCTCGATCCTGTGGGGACCGTCCATGGCGCCCTTCATCGAGGTGCGGATCGACCGGGGCGAAGCGGTCCCCGACGTGCTCAGCTTCAAGGCCGGCGACTGGAACCGACGCTCGACCCGCACACTGATGCGGCTCGTCCGCGAAGCCCGGCCGCAGCCGCCGAAGATGTACAAGCGGAAACTCAGCAACGGTGAGGAAGAGCTGCGCCTCTGCATGCACGCCTGGATGGCGGTGGTGGAATCGCTGGAACGCGGCCGCGTCTACCGGCGTGTGCGGCACGGCTGCGATCGCGATGCCTTGTTCGACGGCGCCATGCAATTTGCGACCGTGGCGGTAAACGCCAGCGAGGCCTGCCGCGCCGTCCGCCCCGAAAACTATCGCAACGACTGGGGGCGGATCGCGGCCTGTCCAGCCATCGTCGGGCCGAACGTCAACGGAGCGGCGGCCGTCTACGAACTCACCTACGGTGATCCGCTCAAAACGCCGACCTATCCGCATGAGCCGACGCTGGACAACCTGGCGCCCGACGTCGTCTGGCGGACGCCGGGCCAGACCGCATCCGGACGGGACGGCGTCGCGGCTGCCTGGCGGGCTTTCGCCGGCGACGCCGAAGCCGGCCATTGGGTCAGGACCGTCAGGGGCGAGGGGGCCGTGGTCCAGGTCGAAGGCATCGTCAACCGCTTCTCGGACGAAACGAGCTGCAGCGCCGACAGCCGGCAAGAATGGCGGCGGGCCCAGGGACGCTGGCGCCTGGTAAGCTGGACCCTGACGGACTGCGTCGCCCAGCCGAAAGCCGGGTAGCCGGCTGCCTCGGGAGGCCGGATTCCTTTATGTCTAGACATATTCACTAGCCGTCCACGGCGGCGATCCTCAGTCTTGCCGCACGACGCGGAACGGTTCGCCCACTCTGCCGCATCCTCGCCCCGCCTCCGGTCTACCTCACCGCCACCGGGTCCCCACTCTCGCCCCACCGACCTACCCCCGGCTCGCCGCCGCAAACCTCAGGCAGCCCGGGGTTTGCCCGCTTTAGGCCCGCCGCGTTTCGCCATCGACGATTTTCCCCCACCCCACCGCCTGCGGTACAATGGCTGGCCGCTTCGATAAGGCGCTCAATTTCCGCCTTGCGATTGCCTCAACCCCCCGCTACCGCCGGTTCCATGAAATCCGCCCTGATCGCCGCCGTTCTGGCCCTCACCGCCGTTCCCGCCGCCGCCCTGGCCGCGACGCCCGCGCTCGCGCCGACCGACTGGCGCACGCCCAATCCTGACGACATTCTGGTCATCGACACCAGCCAGGGCCGAGTCATCGTCGAGATGGCCCCGGCGCTGGCCCCGGCCCACGTCGAGCGCGTCCGCGAGCTGGCCAAGCGCCGCTTCTACGACGGTCTTGAGTTCTTCCGCGTCATCAACGGCTTCATGGCCCAGACCGGCGACCCCCTGAACAACGGCACCGGCAGCTCGGAGCTGCCGGACCTCAAGGCCGAGTTCGAGTTCCGTCGCGGGATGAAGGACCCCTTCGTGCTTTACGAGCGCCTGCCGGCCGGCGGCGACACCGGCGTCACCGAGGTCGGCTTCTGGGGCGTCATGCCCGTCCGCACCGCCCCCGGCATGCAGGCCATCGCCTCCAGGGACGGCAAGGTCGGCGGCTGGGGCCTGTTCTGCAAGGGCGGCGTCGGCGCGGCCCGGGGCGGTGATCCCGACAGCTCCAACAGCCAGTTCTTCCTGATGCGCGCCACCTATCCCAGCCTCAACAGCCAGTACACCGCCTGGGGCCGGGTGATCAGCGGCCAGGCTGCGGTTGAAAAGATCAAGGCCGGCACCGAGGACGACCCGGTCGTCCCGCCGCGCGATGTGATGAAGACCGTCCGCCTGCTGTCCGACATGCCCGAGAAGGACCGCCCAAAGATCCAGATCGTCGACACCCGCTCGCCCGGCTTCAAGGCCCTGGTCGAAGCCCAGAAGGCGGCCTCCGCCTCGCCGCTGACCATATGCGACGTCGAGATTCCGGCTAAGGTCGGCTGACACCACATTTGGGGGAGGGGCCATGCGCCGCCTGATCGTACTGACCGCCGTGGCCGTTCTGGCCGCCACCTCCGCCGCTGCCGCCCCCAAACCCAAGGCAACGGACTGGCGCGTTCCGGATCCGGCCAACGTCCTGGTCATCGACACCAACAAGGGCCGGGTCATCGTCGAGCTGGTCCCGGAGGTCGCCCCCGGCCACGTCGCCCGGCTGACCGAGCTGGCGCACAAGGGCACGTACGACGGCCGCACCTTCTTCCGGGTCATCGATCGGTTCATGGCCCAGACGGGCGACCCCCTGAACACCGGCGAGGGCTCGGTCGAGGGCATCCCCAACCTGACGGCCGAGTTCACGTATCGCCGCGACGCCGCCAGCGGATTCGTGCCGGTCGCCGCGCCGCAGGGGACGCAGGTCGGCTTTCTGCTCTCCCTGCCGGTGGTCAGCCAGGACATCAGCTACACGACGATGACCGGTGACAAGAAAGTCTCGGCCTGGGGCACCTATTGTCCCGGCGTGGTCGGCATGGCCCGTGACGAGAACCCCGACAGCGCCAACAGCCAGTTCTTCCTGATGCGCTACGCCTATCCGTCCCTGGACAAGCGTTACACAGCGTTTGGCCGGGTGATCAGTGGCCTGGACGCCATCCGCGCCATCAAGACCGGCGAACCGGTAGAGGCCCCGCAGGACGTCATGCAGAAGGTCCGCGTGCTGGCGGACATCCCGGAAGCCG
>JAUMCZ010000158.1:0-2190 GCA_032122215.1 Caulobacter sp. | reverse complement strand
GCCGTCGATGACCAGGGTATGGCCGGCGTTGTGGCCGCCCTGGAAGCGGACCACGACTTCGGCGCGGTCGCACAGCCAGTCGACGATCTTGCCCTTGCCTTCATCGCCCCACTGGGCGCCGACAACAGTAACATTGGCCATGGGTACGATCCTCCACCCGCCGGGAGACTTCAGCGCGCCCTTCGACGGGACTCGGCGGGCTGAAGGGGATCGCGATAGGCGCCTCTACAAGGCGCGGCGGCTGTCTAGCGCTTCGAGCGGCATTGAACAAGAGAAACGGGGACACATTGAATTTCCGCACCAGCGGCGACGTGTTGAGCGCCGGCGCGGGGAAATTCAATGTGTCCCCTCTTGCCGTGCGTGGTTTCACGCCCGGTTGAACAGGACCACGCCGGTCATGATCGCGGCATACTGCACCCCCGCGCCCGCCAGCACGAAGCTGTGCCAGATGGCCCGCCGGTAGTGCAGGCTCTTGCGGACATAGAAGATGACCCCGGCCGAGTAGACCAGGCCGCCGACCGCCAGCAGGATCATCCCGGCCAGCGACACGGCCGCCACCATCGGCCCGATGGCGATGATGACGATCCAGCCCAGGGCCAGGTAGAGCGCCACCCAGAACCCCTTGCCGAGACCGGGCAGGAACAGCTTTCCCGCCACCCCGCCGAGGGCCAGCGTCCACACGGCCACGGTCATGCCGATCGACCAGGCCCCGGTCAGGCTCTGCGTCGTGAAGGGCGTGTAGCTGCCGGCGATCATCAGGAAGATGCCGGCATGGTCGAGGCGCCGTAGGAACGGCCGGTTCTCTGGTTTCGCCATGTTGTAGGCGACGGAAAAGCTCAGCATCAGCGCCAGGCAGATCGCATAGACCGCGACGGCGAACACCTGCCCGACGGTGCCAAACCCGATCGACAGTCCGAACAACGCGCCGCCGCCGGCCACCGCCAGGACCAGCCCGACGATATGCACCCACTTGTCCGCCGCCCGCGCGCCGGCGCTGGGGTAGTGGTCCGCGTCATAAAAAGGCTCGGAAGTCATCGGCGGAGGGAAGCGAAATCCGCTGGCCGGGTCAACGTCTGTTCGACTCCGCCGCGCGGCTTGCTCGCTGAGGGAAAGCGTGATTTTTTCTCGTCTTGATTGTGCGGGAGTATTGGCATGCGGTGTGGTTTTCTCGTTGCGGCCCTGACCCTGGCAATGGCGGGATCGACCGCCTCCGCCCAGCCGTCACAGACCTATCGTGAAGCCTCGGAGTCCTTGGGTGAGATGGCCACGGTGAATGGCCGGGTCGTCCGCTTTGTGGATGTCGAGGCGGAGTGGGACCTGCCCAAAGGCCTGCAGCCCAAGCCGCCGGCCGCCCTCAAGGCCCTGATCCGCGAGCGAGGGCTGAACAAGTTCCGCGATGTGGCGGTTAAGGACCTGGCCGCCATTCTGATGCCTGATTGCACGATTGACGCCACGCAGGCGGATCTCGATGCTTTCTACCCCTATTGGCGCGGCGCCCTCGCTCGGGAAGCCGATCGTCTGTCGGAAATGGGCGTGAAGCCGGGCGAGGCCGAGGCGAGGTTCGCAGCCGCCGGGTTCCGGGTTCCAGAACGCGTCCCGGCGGCTGAGATGGCAAAGGTCGACGCTGGCCTTCCCGGCGCTGAGTTCCGGGCCAGGGCGGTAATTCGCAACTGGAAGATCGACCACTGTCTGCAGGCGACGTTCGGCGGCGACCGCTTTTTCAGCGTTATGGTCGACCGCGGGGGCGAGTGGCCGGTCGGCCCCCAGGTTGCTTGGTGGTCGGAGGGCGAGGAACGGGCCATGGCGGTTCCATCCCTGACATTGGAACCGCTGACGGCGCGGGGTCGCTTTTTCCGCGCGGCGGAGGCCAGGGGGCTGCTGAGTTTCCGAAACCCCGCCGACGCCGCCTACTTCTTTCAGCGGTACGAGGGCGAGCGGTACGACACCATGAAAAACGATGCCGCCGCCCTGGCCTTCCTTGCGACTGCCCCCTGGGCGGGCGGAGCGTCTAACCCTTGAGGGTTACCGCCGGCTTCGGCGGCGGCGCGTTCGCGGCGCTGAGGATGAAGCCGATGATCACGGCGATGGCCTCGTAGAGTTCGACGGGGATTTCGCTGTCCAGCGCGATGGTCGACAGCGCCTCGGCCAGTGGCGCGTTGCTCTCCAGCGGCACGCCATGCTCGCGGGCGG
>JAUMCZ010000157.1:0-7437 GCA_032122215.1 Caulobacter sp. | reverse complement strand
CTTGCCTGTGACTCCCTTGCAAAAGGCGCTTGAAGACTCGCGTTGATTGCGGGCGATCGGGCCGATCTGCAAAACAGTGAAATGCGCCTGCAACCTGGCGCCGCTACGTCTCGGGACTGAACCTGCGAGTCCCGAAAGACCATGAGCCTGAGCACCACCCCACGCAAGAAGTCCAGGTTTCCCTGGGTCCCGGTCGCCTGGGGCGTCGCCGCGGCCGTAGTGCTGGGCGGCGGTGGCTACATGCTGATCAAGCCGAAACCCGACAAGGACCCCTATCGCACCGAACAGGTGGCCAGCGGCGATATCACCAGGTCGGTCTCGGCCAGTGGCTCGCTCCAGGCCCTCGTCACCGTTCAGGTCGGCTCGCAGATCAGCGGCCAGATCACCCAGGTGCTGGTCGACTTCAACGACTATGTGAAGGCCGGCCAGGTGATGGCCGTGCTCGACCCCCAGACCTACGTCAGCCGCGCCCAGCAGGGCCAGGCCCAGGTCGCCCAGAGCCAGGCCCAGGTGACCCAGCTTCAGGCCCAGGCCGACGTCGCCCGCGCCAACTACAACCGCACCAAAACCCTCTTCGACAAGGGCATCACCGCCAGGGCGGCGCTCGACGCCGATCTCGCCACCTGGAAGGCCGCCCAGGCATCCGTCGCCTCCGCCAGGGCCGGCGTCACCTCGGCCCGCGCATCGCTGAACGCCACCAATGTCGATCTCGGCCGCACCAACATCGTCGCCCCGATCAGCGGCGTCGTCACCGACCGCCAGATCGAGCCCGGCCAGACCGTCGCCGCCAGCCTGTCGGCCCCCATCCTGTTCCAGATCGCCCAGGACCTCTCCAAGCTGGAGGTCAAGATCAGCGTCGACGAGGCCGACATCGGCAGCGTGCGCGAGGGCCAGCGGGTCAAGTTCACCGTCGACGCCTTCCCGGATGACAACTTCACCGGCGTCGTCACCCAGGTGCGCAAGCAGCCGGAAACCGCCAACAACGTCGTCGCCTACACGGTGATCGCCGAGGCCGACAATCCGGGCGGCAAGCTCCTGCCCGGCATGACCGCCAACGCCGACATCGTCCTGGAAGAGCGCCGCGGCGTCCTGCGCGTCCCGGCCGCCGCCCTGCGCTGGAGCCCGCCCGATGCGTCCGCCGGCGCCCAGCGCACGGCCAGCCCGATGGGCGGCACGCCCGGCATGGGTGGTCCCCCCGGCGGTGGTCAGCAGCGCCAGCAAGGCGCCGGCGGACGTCAGGGCGGCGGCAATCGCCTGGCCCGCATCGCCGAGCAACTCGACCTGGACGCCGGCCAGAAGAAGAAGGCCGACGCCATCTTCGCAGACGCCCAGACGAAGATGCGCGCCGCCGAAGGGCCCGAGCGTCGCAAGATCATGGACGAGGCGTTCAAGGCGCTCGACCCCATCCTCAAGCCCGAACAGAAGACCAGGCTTGTCGCCCTGCGCGCCCGCATGGGTCAGGGCGGTCGTGGCGGCGGCCAGGGCGGCATGACCAGCGGCGTGGTCTACGTCCTGAAAGACGGCAAGCCGACGCCCGTGCAGGTCATGGTCGGCGCCACGGACGGCAGCTTCACCGAAGTTGTCGACCGCTCCGGAACCATCAAGACCGGCGCCGAAGTCATCACCGGCGGCGGCCCCAAGGCCAAGGTCCAGGCGCGCAGCCCGATGTCCGGCGGCGGCGTCCGGGTTCGGGGGCTCTAGTGATCCAGTTCGAAGGTCTCAGGAAGACCTACGTCATGGGCGAGGAGACGGTTCACGCCCTGGCCGGCGTCTCGCTCACCATCGAGCGCGGCGAGAGCGTCGCCATCATCGGCCCGTCGGGGTCCGGCAAGTCGTCGCTGATGAACATCCTCGGCGGCCTCGACCGTCCCTCAGCTGGCCGCTACCTGTTCGAGGGCGAAGATGTCGGCGCCTTCGACGACAACGACCTGGCCGCCTTCCGCAACAAGCGGATCGGCTTCGTCTTCCAGTCCTTCCAGCTGCTGCCCCGCCTCACCGCCCTGCAGAACGTCGAACTGCCCATGATCTACGCCGGCATCGATCCGGCCGAACGCCGGGACCGGGCGGCCTCGCTGCTGGACAGGGTGGGCCTCGGCAGCCGCATGGGCCACCGCCCGACCCAGATGTCCGGCGGCCAGCAACAACGCGTCGCCATCGCCCGCAGTCTGGCCAACCAGCCGGACCTGCTGCTCGCCGACGAACCGACCGGCGCCCTCGACACCCAGACCGGCCACGACGTCCTGAACCTCTTCAAGGCGCTCAACGCCGAGGGCCTGACCCTGGTCATCGTCACCCACGACCGGGAGGTGGCGGCCGAGGCGCGCCGCCGCGTCACCTTCCGCGACGGCCAGATCGTCAGCGACGACGGGGCCTCGACATGATGAAGCCCATCGACCTCGTCCGCTTCGCCACCGGCGCCATCGTCGCCCACCCGATGCGCAGCGCCCTGACCTCGCTCGGCGTCGTCATCGGCGTCGCCGCCGTGGTGATGATGACCTCCATCGGCCTGGGCGCCCAACAGATGGTGACCAGCGCCATCGGCGGCCTCGGCTCCAACATGCTGATCATCAGCCCCGGCGCCTCACGCGGCGCGGGCGGCGGCTTTGTCAGCCAGGGCGCCGGCACCGGCGTTTCCCTGTCCGACGGCGACGCCGAAGCCCTCAAGGCCCAGATCGAAAACGTCTCCGCCGTCGCTCCCGCCGTGCGGGGCGGCGCCCAGCTGACGGCCGAGGGCGGCAACTGGAACACCCGGGTCGAGGGCGTGACGCCCGACTATCTGATCGCCCGCGACCTGACGATCGCTTCGGGCCGCATGTTCGACGACCGCGAGGCCCGCCAGGGCAAGAAGGTCGCCGTCATCGGCGCCACGGTGGCCAGGGAGCTGTATGGCGACGCCGACCCGGTCGGAAAGCGGCTACGCGTCGGCACGGTGCCGTTCGAGATCGTCGGGGTCCTGACCTCCAAGGGCCAGGCCGGCTTCGGCCAGGACCAGGACGATATCGTGCTCGGCCCGCTGCAAGCCGTGCGCTCCCGCATCGTCGGGCGCCGGGTACGCGGCGACAACGTCCAGACCATCTATGTGAAGTCCGCCACGGCCGAGGACCTCGACCGTGTGCAGGAGGACGTCACCAACCTGCTGCGCGAACGCCACCGCATCCGTCAGGGCGCCGAGGACGACTTCAGCGTCCAGAACATGGCCTCGATCATGGAAGCCATGAGCGCCAGCACCAGGACCTTCACCGGCCTGCTGGCCGCCGTGGCGGCGGTGTCTCTGGTGGTTGGCGGCATTGGCATCATGAACATCATGCTGGTCGCCGTGACCGAGCGCACCCGCGAGATCGGCCTGCGCATGGCGGTCGGGGCCAGACGCGCCTGGGTGCTGTACCAGTTCGCCCTGGAGGCCGTGGTGCTCAGCTTCGCCGGCGGCGTCATCGGCCTGCTGATCGGCATCGGCGGCGCCATGGCCATGTCCGCCCTCGCCGGCTGGCCCATGGCCATCGCCAGCTGGGCCGTCCCGACGGCGCTCGGGTTCTCGATGCTGGTCGGCCTGGTGTTCGGGGCTTATCCCGCCTGGCGCGCCGCACAGCTGGATCCGATCGAGGCGCTGCGGCGGGAATAGTCAAAGTCCCTTCTCCCGCTTGCCGGGAGAAGGAACCGCGCGTGTCACACCAACCCCGCAATAATGTTGATCCCCAGCGCCAGGATCGCCGTGTTGAAGAAGTAGGCCGCCGCCGCGTGGGCGGTGATCAGGTTCCGCAGCCGCGTCGTGTTCACCGTCATGTCCGACACCTGAAAGGTCGCCCCGATGCAGAACGACAGGTAGGCGAAGTCCATGTAGCTCTTCGGCGGATCGCCCGAGAAACCAAACACCTCGTTCGGGGCGCCGCCGAAATGCCGGTGAGCATAGTGGATGACGAAGACCGTCTGCAGCACCAGCCAGCTGCTGATCAGGGTCAGCACCGCCAGCCCCGCGACCAGCCCCTTTTCGAAGGTCGTCCCGGTCCTCGCCTCGATCATCGCCATGACGATGCCGACCAGGCTGGCCAGCACCGCCGCCAGGATCACCAGCATCAGGACGGGTGTCTTCTCATCCTCCTGGGCGGCGCGGGAGCGCACGCGCTCCTCGTCCGCGGTCAGGAACAGGCGCCAGGTCAGGGCCAGAAACACCGCCGCCCCGGTGATCCAGCCGGTCAGCTCCGGCGCCGCGCCAGGCCAGCCCAGCCGCTTGGCCGTGATCCAGCCGGCCAGGCCCGCCGCCACCCCGACGGCGAGCCGCCAGTGTCCGACGACCGGATTGTGAGGCTTGGCGGGGGACGTCGGTTTGCGGGCCATGGCAGGAGGCTAGGCCCGTTTACGTTGCCCGTCAGCAGCCAGGATCGGCGCCGGCGTCGCTCCGGCCAGGCTCGAAGCTGGTCCCGGTCTTGTCCTCCTTCGTCGCCAGGACCATGGCGTTGGGACTTGCCGAGGGCGTTGGCCCCTGGGCTCAATTGGCTCGCGGTTCGAGTTCGCCGGTCGCAGGCCCGGGGATTGCCGGCCTTGTTCCGATACCGCTCACCCATCGCTCCGTCGCCCGCCCGGGGCGTACGTCCGCCTCCGTCCAGATGTCCAGGTTCACGAGGCCGGCCGCGCACAGGCGCTCACGGAGGGACACCTCGTTCAAATCGGTGAAGGTCCTTCCGCGGGCGAGACGCTCGGCCTCGCCATGCTTGAAGGAGGCGAACAGAGCGCCGCCCGGGCGGAGCGCGCGGACCAGACGGGCAAAGGCGGCGTCGAGGTCGCGACCGCTGACATGGAGCAGGCTGGCGCAGGCCCATATCCCGTCGAACTCATCGGTCCAGTCTACGTCATCGAAGGTCATCTGGCGCACGGCCAGCCCTGTATGCGCTTGCGCCAGACGGACCATCACGGCGGAGCCGTCGAACGCCTCCACGCGGTAGCCCTTGCGCAGAAAGGCCTGGCTGTCGCGGCCGGACCCGCAGCCGGCGTCGAGAATGGATCCGCCGGCGGGGATATGCTCCAGAAAGCGGGCAAGAAGCCTGCCCATGTCGGCATCGACGGTGTCGCGGAAGAAGCTGTCGCCATTCTGATCGTAGTAGCGGATCGACATCGGAGGACAGCCTCATCACGGTTGCCGAGCGTCAGGCGCCGGCGCTGTTCCGCAGCCTAGCCTCGTGGACCCGTTCGAAAAAGCCCGTCTGTTCAGCGGCGAGGTCCGCCTCCCGCATCAACTCTGCCCAGGGCGCGCCGTCAGTACGGCCGGTCACCAACGATCGTAACCCGCTCCATCCGCCGCACCGCCGGCCAATAGTCGCTCGCCGCATAGTGCTGGCTGGCCCTGTTGTCCCAGAAGGCGATGCTGCCCGGCTCCCAGCGGAAGCGGCACTGGTATTCCGGGATCGCCGCCTGGGCGTACAGGTGCTTCAGCATGGCGTCGCTGTCGGCCTTGTCCCAGCCGACGATGGACTGGGTGAAGGCGGCGTTGACGTAGATACAGCGCCGGCCCGTCTCCGGATGGGTGCGGATGACCGGATGCTCGACCATCGGGTAGCGGGCGTTGAAGTCCTCGATCTGCTCTTCGGTCATGCCGCGCTTGCGCATGCCGGTCCGGAAGTGGGCGAAGTCGTGGATAGCCACGGCGTCGTCCACCCGCGCCTTCACCTCGTCGCTGAGGCCCTCGTAGGCGGCGTACATGTCGGCAAACAGGGTATCGCCCCCGACCGGCGGCAGTTCCAGCGCCCGCAGGATCGACCCCAGCGACGGCTCGAGGCGCCAGGTCACATCCGAGTGCCAGGTGTTTTCGCGGCCCCGGTTCTCGCGGTTGTGGGTGATGGCCAGAACCTCCGGATACCCCGGCTTCTGCGGCGCGAAGGGGTGGACCTCCAGTTCACCGAAGTTGCGGGCGAAGGCCAGGTGCTGATCGGTGTCGATGTCCTGGTCGCGGAAGAACAGCACTTTCCAGTCGAGCAACGCCTGGCGGATGGCGCTGACCTGCGACGGCGTCGCCGGCTGGCTGAGGTCAATGCCACCCACTTCCGCGCCGATGGTCGGCGTCAGGGGCGTCAGGGTCAGGCTATCGAGGGTCAGGTGGCGGACAAGTTCGGTCATGGCTTCCTCCGCGCCGGCTCTCCGTCCGGGCCCCGAAGTATGTTACCATGCGGTTTCATTTGACAAGCCCCTGCCGCGAAGGCCCCTTTACCCCGATGGCTGACGGTTCCGCCCCTTCACGCAAACCCCGAGTCGATGCCGCCGCCCGGCGCGCCGAATATCTCGACGTGGCCGCCAGGGTGATGCTGGAAAAGGGCCTGCACGGCGCCACCATGCGCGACTTCGCCGAGGCCGCCGGCGCCGCCAAGATCCTGTTCTACCGCCTGTTTCCCTCCCGCGACGCCATTGTCGAAGGGGTGTTCAAGAAGGTGGAGGACACCATCCTCGCCGCCTACGCCGAGCCCTGGGGCGGCTACGGCGCCATGGTCGCCCGGGTGCTTGAGCAGGCCCGCAAGGATCCGGCCCCCTTCCTGGTCGTGCTAAAGAACTGCGGCGGCGGCGCCGACCGCTCCGACTGGGGCGATCGCCTGCGCGCCATCTTCAACGAACGCTCCCGCCCGCTGTTCGAACCCAAACCCGGCGCCCCGGACGGCGCGGACGAGCGCGCGGGTCTCGCCGGCGGCAGCCTGTTCGGCCTCTGGGTCGATCGCATGATCGTCTGGCTGGAAGAGCGCGACGGCCTGGACGACGCCACCCGAATCCGCTGGTGGAGCCGCATCGTCCGCGAATGGCGTCTGGCCTCCCGCGAGGCCTTTCGGCTAGACCCGCGGCAACAAGAAACCAACGAGGAAACGTAAGTGATCCCCGGCCTGATGCAGACCACCCCGCTGGTCATCACCTCGATCCTCCGCTTCGTCGAGACCGCCCATCCACGCGTCGAGATCGTCTCCCGCACGGTCGAGGGCCGCATCCACCGCTATGACTACGCCGGCATGGGAAAGCGCGTCCGCCGCCTCGCCCGCGCGCTCGAGAAGCAGGGCGTCAAATCCGGCGACCGCGTCGCCACCCTGGCCTGGAACACCCACCGGCACCTGGAGCTGTTCTACGCCGTCCCCGGCCTCGGCGCCGTGCTCAACACCGTCAATCCGCGCCTGTTCGACGAGCAGATCCTCTACGTCCTCGAACACGCCGAGAGCGAGGTCCTGCTCTACGACCGCACCTTCCAGCCGGTGGTCGAACGCCTCGCCGCCCGCATGTCGACGGTTAAGACCTTCATCCTGCTGGCCGACGAAGGCAGCCACGACGCCGGCGCTGTCGGCGCGCTGAACTACGAAACCCTGATCGCGGCCGAGAGCGATGCGGCCTTCCCCTGGCCCACCCTCGACGAGAACGGCGGCGCCTTCCTCTGCTACACCTCCGGCACCACCGGCGATCCCAAGGGCGTGCTCTACA
>JAUMCZ010000156.1:0-2355 GCA_032122215.1 Caulobacter sp. | reverse complement strand
CCAAACGGCAGCGGACCCATACGCCGCCGGCGGCGAATCTCGCCGGTCCGTCCAACGCCGAACGGCGCCCCGCACCGGGCGCGCCGCAGCAGCGTCCCGCCCAGGGCGGCCAGGGTGGCCTGTCCGCCGACGAGATGCGCGCCCGTCAGGCCGCCATCGAAAGCGCCCAGCGTCAGGCCCAGATCCAGGCCGCCGCCCGCGCCGAGGAGGCCCGCAAGGCCGCCGCGGCCGCTGAGGCCGCCAAGGCCGCCGCTGCAGCACCGCCTCCGGCGCCCGCCGCCGAAGCCCCCGCCGCACCGGCTCCGGCCGCGCCCGTGGCGGCTGCGCCTGCCGCCCCGGCCCCGGTTGCCGAAGCGCCTGCCGCGCCCGCCGCGCCAGTCGCCGCCCCGACCCCGGCTCCGGCCGCCCCGGTGGCCCCGGTCGCTGCTGCTCCGGCCGCGCCGCGTCCGGCTACGCCCGCGCCCCAGGCTCCCCGCCCGGCCGCGCCCGCCGCGCCGCCTTCGGCTGGCCAGACCCGCACCTACGAGCCGTCCCGCGACCGTCGTGACGACCGCTCCAGCACCACCACCTACCGTCCGCCGGCGTCGACCAGCAATTTCAACCAGCGCACGCCGCGCCCGGACGCCACCACCTTCAATCAGCGGACTCCGCGTCCGGACGCCGATCGTCCGCGCAACGACGCTCCGCGCGTCGACAATCGCGACCCGCGCAGCGGCGACAACCGTGGCGGCGATCGTCCGCAGCAGACCGTCCGCTACTCGGCCCTGGCCCCGCGCCCGGCGCCGCCGCGTCCCGGCGCGCCCCGCGGACCGCGCCCCGGCGCCGGCCTGGCCGCCGAGGCTCCGGCGACGCCGGAAGTCACCCGCGCTACCCGTTCCGCGCCCCGCCCCGGCGGCGCCCTGCCTGACCGTCGTCCGGAAGAGGATGATGATCGTCGTCGCGGCCCCGGTGGCCCCGGCGCCGGTCCGGGCAAGGCTGTTTCGCGCACCAAGGGTGAACCCAAGCGCCGTGAAGGCCGCCTGACCATCCAGGCCGTGGCCGGTGATGACGAGGGCGCCGTCGAGCGCATGCGCTCGCTGGCCTCGGTCCGCCGGGCCCGCGAACGGGAGAAGGAAAAGCGCCGTGGCGGCGCTACCGAGCAGGCCCGCGCGGCCCGCGAGGTCATCATCCCCGACGTCATCACCGTTCAGGAGCTGTCCAACCGGATGGCCGTGCGCGGCGTCGACATCATCAAGATGCTGATGCGCCAGGGCGTGATGCTGAAGATCAACGACGTCATCGACAGCGACACCGCTGAACTGGTGGCGACCGAGTTCGGCAACACCGTCCGCCGCGTCTCCGAAGCCGACGTCGAAGAAGGCTTCCTGGACGCCGAGGATCACGACGAGGCGCAAGAGACCCGCGCTCCGGTGGTCACCATCATGGGCCACGTCGACCACGGCAAGACCAGCCTGCTCGACGCCCTGCGCACCACCGACGTGGCGGGCGGCGAAGCCGGCGGCATCACCCAGCACATCGGGGCCTACCAGGTCCGCCTGGCCGACGGTCAACGCGTCACCTTCCTCGACACTCCCGGCCACGCAGCGTTCAGCGCCATGCGGGCCCGCGGCGCCAACATCACCGACATCGTCGTGCTGGTGGTGGCCGCCGATGACGGGGTCATGCCGCAAACGATCGAAGCCATCCAGCACGCGAAATCGGCTGGCGTCCCGATCATCGTGGCCGTCAACAAGATGGACAAGGACGGGGCCAACCCGACCCGCGTCATCAACGAGCTGCTGCAGCACGAGATCGTCGTCGAAAGCCTGGGTGGCGACACCCAGATCGTCGAGGTCTCGGCCAAGACCCGCACGGGTCTCGATGTCCTGATCGAGAACATCCTGGTGCAGGCCGAACTGCTGGACCTGAAGGCCAATCCCGAGCGCACCGCCGAAGGCGTTGTCATCGAGGCCAAGCTGGACAAGGGCCGCGGCGCCGTCTCCACCGTGCTGGTCAAGCGCGGCACCCTAAAGCGCGGCGACATCGTCGTCGCCGGCTCCTCCTACGGCCGGGTTCGCGCCCTGCTGAACGAGCGCAACGAGCAACTGACCGAAGCCGGCCCCTCGACCCCGGTCGAGATTCTCGGCCTCGACTCGACGCCGTCTCCGGGTGAAGCCTTCGCCGTGGTGGAAAATGAAGCCCGCGCTCGCGAGCTGACCGAATACCGCAACCGCCTCAAGCGCGAGAAGTCGGCCGTCGGCGGTGTCGCCGGGGCCAGCCTCGCCGACATGATGGCCAAGCTCACCGCCAAGAAGGTCAGCGAACTGCCGCTGGTCATCAAGGGCGACGTGCAGGGCTCGGTCGAAGCCATCGTCG
>JAUMCZ010000155.1:5852-8696 GCA_032122215.1 Caulobacter sp. | reverse complement strand
GTATCCCGCGCCTCGTAGCTGGCCTTCACCTTGCGAAAGCGACGCAGCAGAATTTCGCCGACGATGGTCAGGACGAACAGGGGAATGGCCAGGGTGACCGGGTCGAAGGCCGGCTTGATGGGATCGAGGGTCATGCGGCGATCAGATCTTCAGGCGCTTGCGGCGGCCAGGGGGTGACCCCGCTGACGGCGAGCGAGAGTTTCGGGGCGGCGGGATCAGCGATGCGCAGGCGGATGCGGCCGCCGCGGATCGGGGACGTGATGGCGGCGGTCCAGGGCATGTCGCGGGTCACCCAACTGTCGCCCAGCTGGGCAAGAACCAGGGCGTTGTCGCCGCTGCGGGCGATGGCGCCCAGACCGTCGGCGGCGATCCAGACGGCGTCGATGGGGTAGCCCGGATAGTCGGTGTGGATGAGATCGCAGGCGGTGTGTTCGTCGAGCGGCCCGGTCGGGCGCGGAATCCGGGCCCAGGCGGCGAGGCCGACCATGGCGGCGACCGCCACGGCCGAACCGATCAGCTGTATCAGCAGGCCATTCACATTGACGCTCCGTTCCCCGGTGGGGAATCTGACCAGACTGGCGGCGGCGTCAATGAAAAAGGCCCCCGCCGGGTGGCGGGGGCCTGTTCCACATAGTCGCGGGTTAGCGCGGCCTAGAACTTGCGGACGTAGCTGACGCCGACAACGTCGGCTTCGGCGTCGTCGCCGTCATGACGGGTCCAGTCGAGACGAACGCCATCCTTCTCGGTGAAGAAGTACTGGCCGCCGACGCCATAGGCGAAGCCGTCCAGATCGGCCGACTGGCTGATGCCAGCGCCCTTGGCCTTGATCTCCGAGCTGGCGTAGCCGGCGCGGGCGAAGATGTCGAAGCGCTCGGTCACCGGGTAGTAGCCGACGGCGAAGGCGCCGACTTCATGCTTCAGATCGACGTCCACGTTCGTGCCCAGCACGTCGAAGTCGTCGCCCTTGACGCCGGCGGCGAGTTCGCCTTCGACGCCGAAGTACTTGCCGAAGCGGGCGCCGACGCGGCCCTGGATGGCGCCGAGGTTAACGTCTGCGCCGTCATCAGCGCTGACATTGGCATAGCCGATGGTGCCGTAGATGGTGGTGTCGGTGGCGGTCTGGGCGGAGGCGGCGCCGGCGAAGCCGACGGTGGCCAGGGCAGCAACAGACGCGGCCGCAATCATGAGAGATTTCATTGTTTTATACTCCTGAAGTTAGTTCGTAGATCAGAACCCCTCCTGCCCACGGTTAGGTAGGGTCGAAACCCGGCGGCGCAACGGCCGTTCCGGGTTTGAATTGCGGCGAAACGATTGCGTTGCGGCGAAACCACACACCCTGTTCTGTGAGCTGTTGGTCAGTCCGGGGATGACGCCGGGCCGGGGCGTGCTATCTAGCGCGCCAAGAATAAACTGCGGGCCGGGGGCGGTCCGCCTCGGGAACAAGATCACCGTGCATCAGGCCGTCATCGCCGCCACCGGGCTTTTCACGCCCGACCAGAGCATTTCCAACGAAGAGCTGGTCATCGCCTTCAACCGCTTCGTCGAGCTGCATAACGAGCGCAACGCCGAGGCCATCGCCGCGGGCGAGATGGAGCCCCTGGCCCCCTCCTCGCCGGAATTCATAGAGAAGGCCTCGGGCATCAAGGCCCGGTTCGTGATGGACAAGGCCGGCATCCTCGACCCTGAGGTGATGACCCCGCGCATCCCCGAGCGGCCCAACGAGGAGATCTCGGTCCTGGCAGAAATGGCGGTCAAGGCGGCCAGGGACGCCATCGCCGCCTGGGGCAAGGACGTCAGCCAGATCGACGCGGTGCTTTGCGCCGCCTCCAACATGCAGCGGGCCTATCCGGCCATGGCCATCGAGGTGCAGCAGGCGCTGGGCATCGAGGGCTTTGCCTTCGACATGAATGTGGCCTGCTCGAGCGCCACCTTCGGCATCAAGACGGCCGCCGACTTCGTCGCCTCGGGCTCGGCCCGGGCCGTGCTGATGGTCAATCCGGAGATCTGTTCGGGCCACCTGAACTTCCGCGACCGCGACAGCCACTTCATCTTCGGCGACGTCGCCACCGCCGTGATCGTCGAGCGGGCCGAGGACGCGGCGCCGGGCCAGGGCTGGGAGATTCTCGGCACGCGGCTGAAGACCGTCTTCTCCAACAACATCCGCAACAATTTCGGCTTCCTCAACCGCGCCGCGCCGGAAGGCATTGGGGCGAAGGACAAGCTGTTCGTGCAGGAGGGCCGCAAGGTGTTCCGCGAGGTGGTGCCGATGGTCAGCGAGATGATCGTCGACCATGCCGGCGAGATCGGCGTCGATCCGCATGGGCTGAAGCGGATGTGGCTGCACCAGGCCAACATCAACATGAACGAGATGATCGGCAAGCGCGTGCTGGGCCGCGACCCGCAGCCCGGCGAGAACGTCATCATCCTTGACGACTATGCCAACACCAGCTCGGCCGGCTCGATCATCGCCTTCCACCTGCACCATGACGGCTTCGAGGCCGGCGATACCGGGCTGATCTGCAGCTTCGGCGCCGGCTATTCGGCCGGCACGGTGTTCGTCCGCAAACGGTAGACATAACTGTCACGACTCGGGCGTAACGGCGGGGTTCAAGCCGGGAGCCCGAACATGACCGACCTGCATCGTTTCGCCCTGTCCCGCCGCCGCCTGGTGCAGTTCGGCGGCGGGGCCGCCGCCGCGGCCGGCTTTGCCCTGGTGCTGGACGAGCGCCCGGCCCTGGCCCAGCCGGTGTTCGCCGACTACCCCTTCCAGCTGGGCGTGGCGGCCGGCGACCCGGCCGCCGACGGCTTCGTGATCTGGACCCGGCTGGCCACAGATCCGCTGGC
>JAUMCZ010000155.1:0-5842 GCA_032122215.1 Caulobacter sp. | reverse complement strand
TGGGAGGTGGCCAGCGACGGCGGGTTCAAGAGCATCGTGAGATCAGGCACGGCGCTGGCGCGACCGGAGCTGGGTCACTCGGTGCATGTCGAGGTGGCGGGACTGGAGCCGGCGCGGCCGTACTTCTACCGGTTCGTGGCGGGCAAGGAGCGTAGCGGCGTCGGGCGGGCCAAGACCCTGCCTGTGGCCGGCGCCAGCGTGGCCAGCGCCCGATTCGCCCTGGCCGGCTGCCAGAACTACGAGAACGGCTACTTCACCGCCTATCGCAAGCTGGCCGGCGAGGATCTGGATTTCGTCTACCACTACGGCGACTACATCTATGAGGGCCGGGGCATGCGCATGCGCAACACGCCCGACGGCCCGGTGCTGAACCCGCGCCAGCACCTCGGCGACGAGATCTACAGCCTCGACGACTATCGCCGCCGCTACGCCCAGTACCGGATGGATACGGACCTGCAGGCGGCGCACGCGGCGGCCGCCTGGTTCTGCACCTGGGACGACCACGAGATCGACAACAACTGGGCCAGGGACCTGGACCAGGACGGCACGCCGGCCGAAATCTTCAACCTGCGCCGGCAGGCCGCAGCCCAGGCCTATTACGAGCACATGCCACTGCGCAGTTCGGCCCTGCCGGTCGGCCCCTCGATCCAACTGTACCGGCGGGCGGCCTTCGGCGACCTGCTGAGCCTGCAGGTCCTCGACACCCGCCAGTATCGCAGCGACCAGCCCTGCGACGGCAAGTGGGGCGCGTGCGACGCGCTCGACCGCGAGGCCGAAATGTTGGGTCTGAAGCAGGAGAAATGGCTCTACGAGGGGCTGTCGGCATCGAAGGCCAGGTGGAACGTGCTGGCCCAGCAGGTGATGGTCATGGACTTTGACCGCGACCCGGGAGCCGACTACGTGGCCAATAACGACAGCTGGGGCGGCTATCGCACGCCGCGGGCGCGGTTGTTGAACGCCCTCAAGACACGGCGCGTCTCAAACCCGATCATCCTGACCGGCGACGAGCACCAGAACTATGCCGGCGAGGTCTATATGGACAGCCGCAAGCCGGACGGCGCGCCCGTGGCGGCGGAGTTCGTCGCCACCTCGATCAGCTCGGGCGGTGACGGCATCGACCAGCGGCCCGACTATCAGAAGATCCAGGCGATCAATCCGACCCTGAAGTTCAACAATGCCCAGCGCGGCTACGTGGTCTGCGAGGTGACGCCGCAGGCCTGGACCAGCGTCTTCAAGGTGCTGGACCGGGTCAGCACGCCGGGCGGGACGCTGAGCACGCGCGCCAGGGCGATTGTCGAGCCGGGGTCATCGAAGGTGACCATCGAATAGTCACGGGAAGCCCACGGCGCCCTCCCCTCTTGCCAACCCGCGCAACCCGGTCCCTCATGCCCGCCCACCATTTCGAGGGCAGGCATCTCCATGGACATCGGCGTTTTCATCCCGATCGCCAACAACGGCTGGATCATGTCGGCGACCTCGCCGCAGTACATGCCGACGTTCGAGCTGAACAAGCAGGTGACGCTCAAGGCCGAGAAGTACGGGCTGGATTTCGCCCTCTCGATGATCAAGCTGCACGGGTTCGGCGGCGAGACCGAGTTCTGGGACTATGCGCTGGAGAGCTTCACCTTGATGGCGGGGCTGGCGGCGGTGACCAGCAAGATCAAGCTCTATGCGTCGGTGCCTGTGCTGGCCATTCCGGCGCCCATCGCGGCGCGGATGGCGGTGACCATCGACTCGATCTCGAACGGCCGCTTCGGGATCAACATCGTGTCGGGCTGGCAGAAGGCCGAGTACGACCAGATGGATATCTGGCCGGGCGAAAAGCATTTCCTCAATCGCTACGACTTTTGCGCCGAGTACGTGACGGTGATGAAGGAGCTGTGGCGCGACGGGGAGTCGAACTTCAAGGGTGAGTACCTCACCATGAAGGACTGCAAGCTGCTGCCGAAACCCCAGGTCGACATCAAGATCGTCTGCGCCGGCCAGAGCCAGACCGGCGTCGACTTCGCCGCCAAACATGCCGACTACAACTTCTGTTTCGGCATGGGGCTGAACGAGCCGAAGAAGTGCGCCGAGGCGGTGGCGCGGAACGTCGCGGCCGCCAAGAAGGCCGGGTCGAACACCGGGGCGCTGCTGCTGTTCATGATCATCGCCGACGAGACGGACGAGGCGGCGATGGAGAAGTGGGAGACCTACAAGAAGGGCGCCGATCTGGACGCCATCGCCTGGATGAACCACCAGGGCGAGGCCGATCCGCGCGGGGCGCTGGATGTCAGCGCCATCTACATGAGCCGGCCGCCGTCGGCGATGAACCTCAATATCGGCACGCTGGTCGGGTCTTACGAGACGGTGGCGCGGCTGATGGACGAGATCGCCGAGGTTGAGGGGGCGGCCGGGGTGCTGCTGACCTTCGACGACTTCCTCGTGGGCCTGGACCAGTTCGGTCAGCGTATCCAGCCGTTGATGAAGACGCGGGCCAATGTCGTCTCTGCGTGATCGCCCGCAATCGATGGCGCAGGCGCGGCCGGGGGCGGTGATGCTGCCGGCCCGGCCGGAAGCGGTGCCGATGAGCCCGCATGACACGGCGCTGATCGTCGTCGACATGCAGAACGCCTATGCCTCGCCCGAGGGCTATCTCGACAAGGCCGGTTTCGACATCGAGGGCGCGGCGGCGGTGATCGCCCAGATCGCCCAGGCCTGCGACGCGGCCCGGTCCGCGGGGGTGCAGGTGGTGTATTTCCAGAACGGCTGGGATCCGGACTACGTCGAGGCCGGCGGCGAGGGTTCGCCCAACTGGTGGAAATCGAACGCCCTGAAGACCATGCGGGAGAAGCCGGAGCTGGAGGGCCAGCTGCTGGCCAAGGGTGGCTGGGACTATGAGCTGGTCGAGGCCCTGAAGCCCCAGGCCGGCGACATCGTCATCCAGAAGCCGCGCTACAGCGCCTTCTTCAACACCTCCCTGGACTCGGTCCTGCGGGCGCGGGGCATCCGCAATCTGGTGTTTGTCGGGATCGCCACCAATGTCTGCGTGGAATCGACCCTGCGCGATGCGTTCCATCTGGAGTATTTCAGCGTCATGCTGGAAGACGCCGTGCACCAGGCGGGCCCTGCGTTTCTGCAGGAGGCCACGGTGTACAACGTCGAGAAGTTCTTCGGCTGGGTGAGCAACACGGCCGACTTCTGTGGTGCGATCCGGCAGGCGCCGCCGAACAGCTAGTGCGTCCTTCGACACGCGCCCTGACGGGCGCTACTCAGGATGACGAAAACTTTTGCAGCCCACCAAAGCGCGTCATCCTGAGTCGCCGCGAAGCGGCGTGTCGAAGGACGCACGATCTCAACGCAACGGAGCCAATCATGCCCAAGACCGTCATCACCCCGCCCGGGACCGTCACCCCCATCGCCCCCTTCTCTCCAGGCACGCTGGCCGATGGGGTGGTCTACGTCTCGGGGACACTGGCCTTCGACAAGGACAACAATGTCGCCCACGTCGGCGACGCCGAGGGCCAGACGCGGCAGGTGCTGGAGACTATCAAATCCGTGATCGAGACGGCCGGCGGGACCATGGACGACGTCACCATGAACCACATCTTCCTCAAGGACTGGGCCGACTACGCGGCCATGAACAAGGTCTATGCGGAGTATTTTCCGGGCGAGAAGCCGGCCCGGTTCTGCATCGTCTGCGGCCTGGTGCGGCCGGACTTCCTGGTCGAGATCGCCTCGATCGCCCACATCGGCAAATGACGTCTGCCCAGTCGTCGACGAGCGTTTGACAACTCTGGGTTAGGTTTAGATAACCATGTTTGGCGACGAAACCGGATCCCAGACAAGGCGAAGGGGCGCACCGGGGGGGTGGTGCGCCCCTTCTTGTCAGGGCGCGGGGGGATGCGCCATGACGCCTGCCTCAGGTCGGATTGGGGGGGACCCAGGCAGGATTCGAATGTCGGTGTCAGATCAGGCTGTCGCTCCGCCCCCCAACGCCTTGTACAAGCCGGCTGAAGTTTGCGCCCTCACAAGCCATAGCGCAACCAAAGCCTTCTCTGCGCTGTATCTGGTTCTCTGGGCATCTAGCAAGACCAGATAGCTATCGATCCCCTGCTCATAGCGGATTCTTGAAAGCCTTTCCGCGTCCTGGGCGGCGATCAAGAGGCGAGTCGCCGCTTCCAGTCGCCTATTGATCGTCGTTTGGGTGGCCAGCGCGTCGGACACCTCGCGAAAGGCGGTCTGGACAGTTTTCTCGTACCGGGCGAGTGCAACCGCGCGGTCCACCTTTGCAACCCTGAGATTTGCGGCGTTCGCGCCGCCGTCGAAGATCGGCAGGCTGATGGCCGGGGCGAAGCTCCAGGCGCCAGACCCGCCACCGAACAGACCCGACAGGTCGGTGCTGGCGGCGCCGGCGCTGGCGGTCAGGGTGATGCGCGGGAAGAAGGCCGCGCGGGCGGCTCCGATGTTGGCGTTCATCCCCTGGAGATTGTGCTCGGCAGCCTGCACGTCGGGACGACGGGCGAGCACGTCCGACGGTACGCCGGCCGGCAGGTCGTGGCGAATGGACAGTTGCGCCAGGTCGCCGGCAGGCAGGAGGCCGGCGGGCACGTCCGTTCCGGCCAACAGGGTGAGGACGTTGCGGTCGCGAGCGACCTGGGCCTGGGCGGCGGCGAGATCGCCCCTCGCCTGTTCCGCCAGGGTCTCGGCCTGGCGCACCTCCAGCAGGTTGGCGGCGCCGCCCTCCTGACGCCGGCGGGTCAGGGCCAGCGATTCCTCGCTGGATTTCAGGGTGTTCTGCGAGACGGTCAGCAGGTCCTGGTCAGCGGCAAGGGTGGCCCAGGCGGTCGCGGTCTCGGCGATCAGGCTGATCTGCACCACGCGGCGGGTCTCCGCGGTTGCCAGATAGGTCTGAAGGGCGGCGGCGTTGAGGCTGCGCACCCGGCCGAACAGGTCCAGCTCGTAGGCCGTGACGCCGAGGCTGGCGCTGTAGGTCTCGCCCTCCACCGCCGACGGCGTTCCAGCCACCTCCCCAGGGGTTCGGCTGCGTGAACCGCTCAGGCCCGCGTCCACGGACGGCAGGGAGGACGCGCGCTGGACCCGGTACTGGGCCTGAGCCCGCTCGATGTTAAGGACCGCGACGCGCAGGTCGCGGTTCTGGTCGAGGGCCAGCTGGATGACGCCTTGCAGGCGTGGGTCCTGGTAGACCTCTTTCCAGGCCAGGTCGGCGGCGCTGGTGGTCTGACCCTCGGCGGCGCCGTCGGGCCAGGCCTGGGCGACCGGCAGGGCGGGCTTCTCATAGGCCGGCGCCATGGAGGCGCAGGCCGTGAGGGCGGTGGAGGCCATCAGCAGGGCGGCGATCAGGCGGCGGTTCATGCGGAAACTCCCGGCTCGGCCGCGTCCGCTGGCGGAATGACCGGTTTGGGTTTGCGGGTGAAGAAACGCTGCACCATCACGTAGAACAGCGGCACGAAGACCAGTCCCAGCACCACGCCGCCGATCAGCCCGCCGATGACGCCGGTGCCAACCGCGTTCTGGGCCCCGGACCCCGCGCCGCTAGAGATCGCCAGCGGCAGGACGCCGAACATGAAGGCCAGGCTGGTCATCAGGATCGGGCGGAGCCGGATGCGAACCGCCTCGAGGGTGGCGTCGATCAGCGACGCCCCCTTGGCCTGGGCCTCCCGCGCGAACTCGACGATCAGGATGGCGTTCTTGGCCGCCAGCCCCATGGTCGTCAGAAGCCCGACCTGGAAGTAGATGTCGTTGCTGAGGCCCCGCACCGTCGTGGCCAGCACAGCGCCGAGCACGCCCAGAGGAATGGCCAGGACGACCGCCATCGGGATGGTCCAGCTCTCATAGAGGG
>JAUMCZ010000154.1:0-6598 GCA_032122215.1 Caulobacter sp. | reverse complement strand
GCGCCCGGGGCACGGCGCTCGGCCTGTTCAACCTCGGCCCCGCCATTGGCCAGATGCTCGGCGTCGCCTTCGGCGCCTCCATCGCGGCGGCCTACGACTGGCGCAGCGCCTTCGTGGCGGTCGGCGCGGTCGGCGTGGCCACGGCGGTGCTGGTCTTCTTCACGGTCCGGGAGCCCAAACGCGGCGGCCTCGACAATCACCTCCAGACGCCCGAGGCGGACCAGGCGCCCCGCGAAGGCTTCTGGAAGACCTGCGCCATGTTCTTCAACCGCCCGGTCCTTAGGCTCACCGCCCTGGCCGGCGGCGCCACCCAGTTCGTCACCTACGCCCTGCTCAACTTCGCCACCCTGTTCCTGATGCGGGAAAAGGGCATGACCTTGAGCCAGGTCGCCCTCTGGTACGCCCTCGTCATCGGCATCGCCGGCGGCGGCGGCATCTTCCTGGCCGGCCGCCTCGCCGACTGGCTGGTTCCGAAGACCAAGCGGGCCTACGCTTGGCTGCCTGCGGTTTCCCTCACCCTGGCAGTCCCTTTCTATGTCGGCTTCGTCTGGGCGCCGACCTGGCAGCTGTCGCTGCTGTTCCTGACCGTCCCCATGTTCCTCAACTACTTCTACCTGTCGCCTTCGGTGGCGCTGGTTCAGGAAGAGGTGAAGCCGCATCAGCGGGTGCTGTCGGGCGCCCTGCTGCTGCTGGTCATGAACATGATCGGACTGGGGCTTGGGCCGACCTATCTCGGCGCGGTCAGTGACGCCTTCAAGGCGGCCCATCCTGACAACCCGCTCCAGCTTGCCCTCTACACGCTGGTACCGTTCTACATTCTGGCGGTGATCCTGTTCCTGTTCCTTGGCCGCGCACTCGGCCGGGAAGAGGCGGCGGCCAAGGGAGCGATCGCATGACTTTTTCGAAGGTCAGCGAAGCCGCCTCTGGTCTCCCTTCTCCCCTCGCGGGAGAAGGGCGCCCCGAGGCGAACGTGCGGAGGTCCGCGCCGATGCGCCTGTCCGCAGTCGCGCTCTTCGCCGGCCTCCTCTTCACCGCCCCGGCTGTCGCCGCGACCGGACCCGTCGTCCAGTCCCCTGCCGGCGCCGTGCGCGGCGTCTCCACCGATGGCGTCGACAGCTTCAAGAACCTTCCCTTCGCCGGCCCCCCGACCGGCCAGAACCGCTGGAAGCCGCCGACCCCGGCCCCGACCTGGTCGGGGGTGCGCGACGCCACCGAGTTTGGCCCGGCCTGCATCCAGCCGCCGTCCATGCCCGGCAGCATCTATTCCGAAGACCTCAAGGCCTTCAGCGAGGACTGTCTCTCGCTCAACATCTGGAAGCCCGCCGAAGCCGCCAAGGCCCCGGTCATGGTCTGGATTCATGGCGGCTCCCTGGTCAGCGGCGGGGCCCGCTCAGGCCTCTACGACGGCGCCGCCCTGGCCAGGCGCGGCGTCATGGTCGTCAGCATCAACTACCGGCTGGGTGTGCTCGGCTACCTCGCCCACCCCGACCTCTCGGCCGAGTCCCCGGACGGCGTCTCGGGCAACTACGGCCTTCTCGACCAGATCGCGGCCCTCGAATGGGTCCAGCGCAACATCGCCGCCTTCGGGGGCGATCCGGACAACGTCACCATCGCCGGGGAATCCGCCGGCGGCCTGTCGGTCATGTACCTGATGGCGGCCCCCAGGGCCCGGGGGCTGTTCCACAAGGCCATCCTCCAGAGCGCCTACATGATCTCCACGCCGTCCCTGAAGGAGGCGCGATTCGGTGAGACCCCGGCCGAAGTGACCGGCGAGACCATGGCCTCCAGGATTGGCGCCCGCGGCCTCGTGCGCCTGCGGGCCATGGAGGCCAGCGACCTGACCTGGAAGGCGGTGCTGGCCGGGTATCCGCCCTTCGGCGTCATCGACGGCAAGGTGCTGCCCAAACAGCTGGTCGATGTCTTCGACGCCGGAGAGCAGGCGCCGGTCCCGGTGCTGGTCGGTTTCAACAGCGGCGAGATCCGCACCCTGCGCTTCCTCGCCCCCAAGCCCCCTGCCAGCCCTGAGGCCTACGAGACCGCCATTCGCCAGCTATATGGGCCGCACGCCGACGCCTTCCTGCGCCTTTACCCGTCCTCCGACATGCAGGAGAGCATCCTCGCCTACGTTCGCGACAGCATCTACGGCTGGACCGCCGAGCGGCTGGCGGCAAAGCAGACGGCGGCGGGCCAGCCGGCCTTTCTCTATCTGTTCGACCACGGCTACCCGGCCGCCGACAGCGCCGGACTGCACGCCTTCCACGCCGCCGAGATCCCCTATGTCTTCGGTCTCTCCGACCGCTTCCCGCCCGCCTGGCCCCGCATGCCGGCGTCCGCGGAGGAGGCTTCCTTCGGCGACAGCCTGGCCGGCCATTGGGCCAGCTTCATCAAGAGCGGCGATCCGGGAGGCGGCTGGAACCCCTACGGAACCGACCGTGGCTACATGGCCTATGAGGCGGTCGCCCGGCCCAGCACCGGTCTGATGCCGGGCATGTACGCCCTGCATGAGGACGTCATCCTGCGCCGCCGGGCGGTCGGGACCATCCCCTGGAACTGGAACCACGGCATCCTGGCGCCGCCCCTGCCCCTGAGACCTTCGGAGCGTCAATGACCGACGGGTCCATGCAGTCCTACGCCTTGACGCTCGACAAGGTCCTGACCCACGCCGCCAGGTGGCATCCACGGGGAGAGGTCGTCACAGCCCGCGACGGCGGTGAGACGATACGCATCGGATACGCCGATCTCGCCGACAGAAGCCGCCGTATATCCGGCGTTCTGAAGTCCTTGGGGACCGGCTTCGGCGCCCGCGTCGCCACCCTGGCGTGGAACAGCCAGGCCCACATGGAGGCCTGGTACGCCATCATGGGCATGGGGGCGGTCTGCCATACCCTGAACCCGCGCCTGCACCCCGATCAGATCACCTGGATGCTGGGCCGCTCCGGGGCCCGGATCCTGATCGTCAGCGCCGACCTTATGCCCCTGGCCCGCCAGGTCGCCGAACGCGCCGTCGGCGTCGAGCGTCTGCTGGTCATTGATGGCGACACGGAAGAGAGCGCCGCCGGCCACCCCGCCATCCAGCAACTCCAATCCCTGCTGGAGGCCTGCGAGGATCGCCCTGCCTGGGGCGGGTTCGACGAAACCAGCCCCTGCGGCCTCTGCTTCACCTCCGGCACCACAGGCGATCCCAAGGGCGTCACCTTCACTCACCGCTCCAGCTTCCTGCACGCCCAGCGCCTCCTTCAGGTCGACGCCATGGCGATTTCCGGCAGCGACGCCGTGCTGGCCGTGGTGCCGATGTTCCATGCCAACGCCTGGGGCCTGCCGTTCGCGGCGCCCGCCGCCGGCGCCAGGCTGGTGCTGCCCGGCCGCCACAATGACGGGCCGAGCCTGGCCCGGCTGATCCGGGCCGAGGGCGTCACGACCGCCGTCGGCGTCCCCACCGTCTGGCTCGGCCTGCTGGAGCATCTGGAGTCGACGGGGACAGAGGTTCCGAGTCTCAGGCGAATCGTCGTTGGCGGCGCCCCGATGCCGGCCGCCTTGATGGCGCGGCTGGAGGATCGCCTGGGCGCCAGGGTCCAGACCACCTGGGGCATGACCGAGCTGTCGCCTTCCGGCACGGTCACCCCCTTGAGCGACCTCGTCCGTCCGGCCGCCAATTCCGGCCGTCCGACCCTCGGCGTCGATCTCCTGATTACCGATCCGGAGGGGCGGCCCCTGCCTGAGCAACGCAATGTCGAGGGCGCCCTGCGGGTCCGTGGCGCGGCCGTGGTCGAGCGTTACTTCGGCGAGAGCCAGACAGCGCTCGACGCCGACGGCTGGTTCGACACCGGCGATCTGGCCCGCATCGACGAGATCGGCAACCTGATCATCACCGGTCGCGCCAAGGACCTGATCAAGTCCGGTGGCGAGTGGATCAACCCTGTCGAGATCGAGGCCGTGGTCGGGGCCCTGCCGCAGGTCTCCCTGGCCGCGGTCATCGGCCGCGCCGACGCCAAATGGGGCGAGCGCCCCCTCCTGCTGGTCGAACTCCGCGAGGCCGGCGAGGTCACGGACGAAGCCTTGCTGGCCCCCCTGAAGGGAAAGGTGGCCCCCTGGTGGATCCCGGACGGCGTTGTCCGCCTGTCCAGCATGCCGCTGGCGGCGACGGGCAAGATCGACAAAATCCGGCTGCGCAGCGAATACGGCGGCGCGACGCCTTGACGCTCGCCGGGTCAGTCCTGAAAGAGTACCGCGTGCCCCAAGCCCAGACATCGCCGCGCCGCTCCACCAAGGCCGAACAACGGGCCGAGTCGATGGAGCAGATCCTCGACGCCGCGGAACTGCTGTTCTCCAAGCACGGCCTGTACGGTGTCACGCTCAAGGACGTGGCCAAGGCGGTGGGCGTGCACCACACCCTGCTGAACTACTATTTCGAGGACAAGAAGAAGCTGTTCGACGCGGTCTTCGCCCGTCGCGCCGGGGTGACCATCGAGCGCCGGATGACGGCGCTGAACGACTACGAGGCCTCGACCGACAGGCCGACGGTCGAAGGCGCCCTGCACGCCTTCCTCGACACCGACCTCGACCTCTACATCGAGGGCGGCGAGGGCTGGCGCAACTACGGGGCCCTGGGGGCGCTGGTCTCCAACACGCCCGAAGGCTCGATGCTGATGGACGAGCACTTCGACCGCGTCGTCCTGCGGCTGGTCGAGATTCTCGAGAAGGCCATGCCCGATTGTTCCCGTGAGGACATCTTCTGGGGCTACCACTTCGTCACCGGGGCCCTGATGCTGACCCTGGCGCGCACGGGGCGGATCGACCGACTGTCCGGCGGCCTCTGCAGCTCCGAGGACTTCGAGGCCATCAAGCTGCGGATCGCCACCTTCATGGCCGCCGGCTTCCACGCCATCTGCAAGTCGCGCCCGGCGGTTACCTGACCTCTACTCAAGCTGGTATCGGTCTGCCATTATCGCCCTGTGCGAATGGAGAGCGGCGTGATCATAACATCCCCAGGTGCCTTGGCGGTCAGGTTCGGGCAGTTGCTCGGCGACGCCAAAGAGGTGTGCATCGCGTCGGCGTGGGCCTCTCCTGGAGACCACCTTGAGCAAGTGAAGCAGTGGGCGAAGGCCGGGGGCGGCCTCAAAAGTGTTATTGGTTTGAGCGGCGCATCCACGGTTCCTGCCGCCCTAAGAGATCTGGCGGGCGCTGGAGAACTTCGTACACCCGAGGCCGAGACCCGATCCGTCACTGGCTACCGGAACTTGTTTCACCCGAAATTCTACCTGTTCAAAGGTACTCGGTCCGTCGCGCTGGTCGGAAGCGCAAACTTCACAGGCGGCGGCTTCGGCTCAAACTTCGAAGTGTGCGCCGAGATAGCGGACGACGGCGATCTGAATGACCTGTTCGAGCGGCTATGGCGCTCGGCGACGGTAATGTCAGAGCCACAGATCGAGGCCTATGAAGCGGAGTGGGCCAAGCGCCCGAGGGCACCCTTCCGTCCCTTCGTGAAGCAGCCTTTGGCTGCGGACAAACATCCCGCCGACTATGCCAATTTGGGGGCCGCGGACTGGGCGGACTATGTGGCGCTGCTAAAGGGAGCCGAAACCTATTGGTGGGACCACGAAGCCAATCACAAGGTGTGGGGCGACGCGCCCAGCTATCAGGCCTGCATCGATACTGTCGGCCCCATCCTGCTGGATCGGGATTGGGACAGTCTAACCAACGTAGAACGCGAGATGATCCTGGCCCATCGGGGTGACAAGACCCGGCTGAGCTTTGACTTCGGTCTGCTCGGCTCGATGTACGCGGCGGGCGAGTTCAAGGCGCTGTTCTTCAATCCGAAGGCCGGCAAGGATCGCGAAGCCGCGCAGTCTGCTTTGAAGCGGCTTGCGAGAAATCCGGCGGCCGATCTGGATGCGGTCATCGCGACGCTGGAAAGCTTGATGGCGCGAAATGGGACGGGCATCGGCGCGGCGACACGCTTGATGGCTCTGGTTCGGCCAGACCTCTGTGTGTCGGTGAACAACGCGAGTACCGCGCGGCTCCAAGAGCAGTCCGGCATTGATCGCAATCGCTTCCGGCGGAAGGCGGCGGCGCCAAAGGCGTATCGTGAACTGCTGGCGTGGGTATGGACGCGGCCATGGTTCCAATCGCCGGAGCCTGCCGATCTCATTGAGCAGCAGGCCTGGCGCCTCCGTGCCGCCTTGGTGGATGCTGTGGTCTATGATCCCAACCGAAAAGACGGATGACCATCTCACCACATGGTTAGCGGTCCACTTTTTGGAGTAAGGTGGTGCGCGATCCACAGTTTGGGATCGATGCTTGTCCGTGGGGGGCGTATACATGTTCGAACAGCACGTCGCGCGGCTGAAGACCGACGGCTACACCATCGTTGAGGACGCCATCGCCCCGGACCTGGTGGCGGAACTGCTCGAAACCGTCGAGCGGCTAGAACGCGACCTTGGCGCCAGGCCGGCCATGAACCCCTTCGAGGGCGACAACACCGTCCGCATCTACAACCTGCTGGCCCTGGGCGAAGTGTTCGCACAGGTGCCGGTCCATCCCGCCGTCCTGCCGCTGATCGACGCGGTGCTCGGCCCCGGATGCCTGATCTCTTCCCTGG
>JAUMCZ010000153.1:0-3390 GCA_032122215.1 Caulobacter sp. | reverse complement strand
ACGACCAGGGCGTCCATGGCCCCGATCAGGCCCTCGATCAGGTGGTCGGCGGTGTCTTTCGGCAGGAACAGCAGGCGCAGGGCCGAGCAGCGCTGGCCGGCCGAGCCGAAGGCCGAGAGGATGACGTCGTCGATGACCTGTTCGCGCTGGGCGGTGGTGTCGACGAACATGCCGTTCAGGCCGCCGGTCTCGGCGATGAAGGGCACGATGGGTCCGCGCCGGGCGGCCAGCGTCTGGTTGATCCGCCAGGCGGTCTCGGTGCCGCCGGTAAAGGCGACGCCGTCACAGCCGGGGTGAGCCACGAGGGCCGCGCCGACCGTCTCGCCCCGGCCGGGGGTGAGGGCCAACAGGGCCTGGTCGAGACCGGCCGCGTGATAGAGGCGCACGGCCTCGGCGGCGATCAGCGGCGTCTGCTCGGCCGGCTTGGCGATGACGGCGTTGCCCGCAGCCAGCGCGGCGGCGATCTGGCCGGTGAAGATGGCCAGCGGGAAGTTCCACGGGCTGATGCAGACGAAGACGCCGCGGCCGCGCAGTTCCAGCGTGTTGGTCTCGCCGACCGGGCCCTTGAGCACCTCGGGGCCGGCGAACTTCGTCTCGGCCAGACGGGCGTAGTAGCGGCAGAAGTCGGCCGCCTCGCGCACCTCGGCGATGCCGTCGTTCAGGGTCTTGCCGGCTTCGCGGGTGCAGATGGCGATCAGGCGGTCGCGGTTCTGCTCCAGGGCGTCGGCCATGGCCCGCAGCACCTTGGCCCGCTCGATGCCGCCGGCCTCGTCCCAGCGGCGCTGGGCCAGTCTCGCGGCCGTGAAGGCGGCGTCGATCTGGGCGGTGGTGGCCTCACCGGTTGTACCGATCTGCTCGTGGGTGGCCGGGTTGCGCACCACCTCGAAGCCGCTGGCGCCTTCCGGGCCGGCATTGATGGGCGGCAGGGTCGTTATGGCCTGGACCACCCGCGCCCGCTCCTGGGTCACCGACAGGTCGATGCCGGCGCTGTTCAGCCGGTCTCCGTAGATCTGCGCCGGAAGCGGAATCTTGCGGTGCGGCCCGGGCCCGACCGCCTCGACGTCGGAGATGGGATCGACCACCACCGTCTCCGGCGGCACCCGCTCGTCGAGCAGGGCGTGGACGAAGCTGGTGTTGGCGCCGTTCTCCAGCAGGCGGCGGACCAGGTAGGGCAGCAGGTCCTCATGGCCGCCGACAGGCGCGTAGGCCCGCACCAGGATGCCGTCGTAGAGGTCGTCGGCGGCCTTGTAGAGGGCCTCGCCCATGCCGTGCAGCCGCTGGAACTCGATCTTCACCCCGGCGGTGCGGGCCATGCGGCGCACGGCCGCCAGGCTGTGGGCGTTGTGGGTGGCGAACTGGGCGTAGAGGTGCGGAGCCGCATCGATCAGGGCCCGGGCGCAGACCAGGTAGGAGAGGTCGGTGGCGCTCTTGGTCGTGTAGACGGGATAGCCGGGGCGGCCATTGACCTGGGCCCGCTTGATCTCGCTGTCCCAGTAGGCGCCCTTCACGAGCCGCACCATCAGTCGGCGGCCGGTCTTCTCGGCCAGCCTGGCGACGGACTTGATCACCTGCGGGCAGCGCTTCTGATAGGCCTGAACGGCGAGGCCGAGGCCCTTCCACTCACCCAGCTCCGGATCGCCGGCCAGCCGCTCGAGCAGCTTCAGGGAGATGACCAGCCGGTCCGCTTCCTCGGCATCCAGGGTGAAGTTGAGGTCGTGCTTCGCCGCGATCAGGGCCAGACGTTTGACGCGCGGATAGAGCTCGGCCCAGACCCGATCCTCCTGCGTCGCCTCGTAGCGGGGCGACAGGGCCGACAGCTTCACCGAGATGCCGTGGCCGGCCTCGGGCCCCTGACCGCCGGACAGCCGTCCGACCGTGGCGATGGCGTCGGCATAGGACTTCTCGTAGCGCTCGGCGTCGGCGGCCGTGCGGGCGCCCTCGCCCAGCATGTCGAAGCTGCAGATATCGCCGTCGCTCTTGGCGCGGGCGATGGCCGCCTCGATGGTGCGGCCGAGCACGAACTGCTCGCCCATGATGCGGATGGCCTGGCCGACGGCGGCGCGGATCACCGGCTCGCCGACCCGGCCCGCCAGGCGCTTGAGAAAGCCCGGCAGGTCGCTGCGGGCTTCCTCATCGACGTCGACCAGCTTGCCGGTCAGCATCAGGCCGAGCGTCGAGGCGTTGACGAACAGGCTGCCGGACTTGCCCATGTGGCTGGCCCAGTCGGCGCTGCCGATCTTCTCGGCGATCAGCCGGTCCTTGGTCTCCTCGTCCGGCGTGCGTAGCAGCGCCTCGGCCAGGCACATCAGCGCCAGGCCCTCCTTGGTGGAGAGGGAAAACTCCTGCAGGAAGTTCTCGACCACCCCCTGTCGGCGGACGCTGCGGCGCGCTCCGCGAACCAGGGCCTCGGCCTCGGCCCGCACGGCGGCGCGGTCTTCGGCGTTCAGGGGGGCGGCGGCCAGAAGGTCGCGCACGGTCTCTGTCTCATCGCGGTACTTGCCGGCGTCCAGGCTGTCCCAGTCCACCAAGGCGGGGGCGATCAGGCTTTGCGAGGCTTGAGGGGTCGTCATGGCGGCCCTCTACGCCTTCATGCGACGCTAGGGAAGGGGAGCGAGTCGGCCAATGGCGTTCGCGGCGGTTGGCGGTATGGTGGGGCGATGTCCCAGCCCCCGCCTGCCTCAAACCTCCAGAAACTGCGCGCCGCGCTGCTCAGCTATCCGGCGGCCCTTTCCGCCCTCTGGGCCATCCCCGACCGGACCGCTTTCGCCGACAAGGTGGCGGAGATGGGCCGCGGGGCGGGGGTCGACATGGCCGTGGCCGACATCCTGGCAGCCATGACGCCGCGCGGGCCGAAAACACCGGCCATGCCGGTGAAGGCCGCCGGCCTGTCGCCCAGCTGGATGCCCAGCTGGCTCAGCATCACGGGCCAGGGGGCGCGGCTCGACTGGGTCTACGCCGGCGGCGAAGCCTTCACCGCCCCCTTCGCCGATCAGGATTTCGCCCGCCTGGCGGCGCATCCGCTGAACCAGTTGCTGCCGGCCATCAGCGATCCGGGCGAGCTCGGCAGCCTGCCGGGTCCGGAGCGGCCGATCGACGGCATGATCTTCCACATCTCCCGCTGCGGCTCGACCCTGGCCTCGCGGATGCTGGCCCAGGTTCCGGACATCCTGGTGCTGTCGGAGCCCCAGGCCATCGCCGCCGTGCTCAGCGCCCACACCCTGATCCGTATCGATCCCAGGGTGCAGCAGGCCTGGCTCAACGGAGTGCTGGGCGCCTACGTCCGTGCGGCCGGCACGCGCCGCCTGGTCATCAAGCTCGACGTCGACAGCCTGTTCGACCACGCCCGCCTCCGGCAGGCCTCGCCACAGACGCCGTTCGCGGTCCTGCACC
>JAUMCZ010000152.1:0-3978 GCA_032122215.1 Caulobacter sp. | reverse complement strand
AAAAAGGCGCAACACGGTTCGCGATTAACCTTGAATTCAGAGACCCGGCTCTTTGCTCGTATCCGTGATCAACACGAACCGGTCGCCAGAACGGCGCCAAACACGGGATACGGCATCATGATGATGAGCCACGAAACCGAAGCCCACCTGCCCCTGCCGGGGCCGGACACCTCGGGCGACGAGCTGTTCCGCATGGGCATGCTCTACTCCACCGGTCAGGGCGGCGCGCCGCTGGACTATGTCTCGGCCCACATGCTGTTCAACCTCGCGGCGATGCGCGGCTCGATGGAAGCCAAGCTGTACCGCAAGGAACTGAGCCAGGAGATGGCGTCGGACGAAGTCGCCGAGGCCCAGCGCCAGGCGCGAGAATGGCTGGCCCGGGCCTGATCCAAGTTATCGATTGCTCTGCGGGTTCAGATCGTAGCTGAACCCGAAGCTGATCGGGATCAGGTCCCGGAAGTACTGCTGCAGGAACAGGTTCGCCTCGGCGATATCACTGCGCGGCACATAGACCAGGTCAAAGCGGCGCAGCGGCACAAGGTCCGCGCCGCCCTGGGTCGAGCCCTTCAACATATCGACCGTCCGCCGCATGAAGCGCCCGTCGGCGCCGCGGCGCAGGATGACCACCTGCTTGCGCTTGGCGGTGGTGTTGAACCCGCCGGCCATGGCGACAGCCTGCAGCGCATTGATGTCGCCGGGCATGTCGTAGATTCCGGCTTTCTGAACCTCGCCGTAGACGAATACCTTCAGCGGCTGGGCGGTCTTAACCCCGACCGTGACCTGGGGCCGCAGCAACTCCCGCGAATAGGCCTGGGCCAACGCCGCCTCGATCTCGGGCAGGGTGCGGTCGCCGACCATGACGCCGCCGACCAGGGGCAGGGCGATTCGGCCGTCCGGCTGGATGAAGCCGGTCTTGTTCAGCTCGGGCGCGGAGGCGATGGAGATCTCCAGCTCGTCGCCCGGATAGACCCGATAGGCAGGCTCCGCCTCACTCCAGTCGGCATAGGCGATGTCGGGAAACGCCTGGCCACCCCTTGCAGACGTGGACGCAGAGGTCGGCCGCGCCTTGTCCTTGCCACCGAACGGCCAGGCCTGCGCCGCCAGGGGCGCGCCCGCAGCCAGGGCGAGGACGCTGATAGCAGCAACAAGAGAGCGCGCGCGGATCATGGGGCAAAGGTTAAGGAGAATGGGTAACGGACCGTTAATGCCGTCCGCGCGAGGGTGCTCTTGAAGAGAGGGCGTTTCGCAGAATCGCATGGCCTACGCCGGCAATTGGACCACCGTACCGCATGATCCACCGGCGCGCGCCGACTGGGCTGGACGGCCACGCTATGCGCCGAGCGACTTCGTTACCCTGCTGTGGCGCGAGAAGTGGCTCATGCTCGGCATCTTCCTTCTGATCTTCGTCGTCGGCGCCGGTTTCGCCCTGACCATGAAGAAGTCCTACACCGCCGGCTCCAGCGTCCTGGTCCAGCTGGGCCAGGAGTATGTCTACGAACCCCGGGCCGGCGACGCCGCCCGCGGCGCGGTGCCGGACACCGACAGCCTGGTCGCCTCGGAAACCGAAATCCTGCTGTCCAGCCAGCTGCGCGAGCGCACCCTGCGCAAGGTTGGGCTGGCGAGTGTCTACCCGGCGCTGGGCGCCCAGTATGCCGCCGCTCCTGCCGCCGAGAAGCCGCTGGTCATGGCCAAGGCCGTGCAGGACATGGGCGAGAGCATGAACGTCTCGGCCACGCCCCTGAACCCGGTGGTGCGGATCAGCTACGAGCATGAGAACGCGGCGACCGCCGCCCGCGTGCTCAACGCCTTTCTTGAGGAATACCTCGTTTACCGCCGCACCGTGCTGGTCCAGACCGCCTCTCCGGCGCTGGAGCGCCAACGTGTGCTGTTCGAGGAAAGGCTGGCCGAGGCTGACAGCGCCTACCAGGCGTTCCTGCAGAACAACAATCTGGGCGACTTCGCCGCCACCAAGGCCAGCATGACCCAGCTGATCGGTCAGCTGGAAGGTCAGCGCTACACCCTGGAGGCCAGCATCCAGGAGCGTCAGGGACGGCTGAATGGCCTCGAGAGCCAGCTGTCCGGTTTCGCGCCGACGACTACCCTGTACAGCGACGTCAACACAGCCGACTCCGACCAGCTGGCCAAGCTGAAGGTGCAGCGCGAAGACCTGCGCAGCCGCTACACGCCTGACAGCCAGACCCTGCAGAACATCGACGCCCAGATCCGCACCCTCGAGGCCGCCGTCGCCGCCGGTCGGACCACAGCGCCGGGCGCCCGCCGGATGGGCCCCAATCCGGTCTATCAGACCCTGGTCACCGACAAGGCGCAGATCATCGCCGAGATTTCCTCCCTCAAGAGCGCCCGCGACACCAACGCCTCCCAATACGTCGAGGCCACGCAGAAGCTTCAGCAGCTCGCGGAGCTGGAGCCGCAGTTCACTGAACTGACCCGCGACCGCGACATCCTGCAAAGCTCGGTGCGCGACTACACGGTCAAGGAACAGCAGGACGACGCGTCCCGCATGATGGCGGCCGAGAGCAATGACAACATCCGTATCGTCGAGCGCGCGAGCCCGCCGCCCAAGGGCGCCAGCCTGAAGAAGCCGGTGCTGATCCTGGCCTTCCTGTTTGCCGGCTTCTCGGCTCTCTGCGCCGGTCTTCTGCGCATGTTCCTGCGGCCTGGCCTGCCGACGCCTGCGTCGGCCTCGCGCACGCTTGACCTGCCCGTCCTGGGTGCGGCGCCGCTGAAGGCGCGTTGAGGCTCTTGATGCGTTAGGCTGAAGGCCGAAGTGCGTGCGTGGCGATTCGACGAATGGTGGACCTGAGCGGAGAAATGGGTGGACTGTGGGCGACGCTTGGCGCGCCCGCCCCCGGCCGCGCGCGCGTCATCCTGTTCACCGCCGCCCGCGCCGGCGAGGGGACCTCGACCGTGGCCCGCGAGTTCGCCCGCTTCGCCGCCCGACGGGCCGGCAAGACCGTCTGGTTGATCGATCTCGACCTGCAGAACTCGCCGCAGCATGCGGCCATCGCTGCCGACCCGGTCCACTATGGGGCCCTCGGCAAGGCCTCCTCGGCCAGTCCGGACGGCAGCAGCTTCCTGACCATCCAGCCGCCCCAGAAGACGGCCGAAGGCCAGACTATTCCCGACGCGCGCTACGTCGCCGCCCATCAGGTCGGTGAGGCCCGGTGGTGGGTCACTCGGTTCCGCCGAGAGGTGCTGAAGGGCCGTCAGACCGTTCACGTCCTGCCCGGCGCCGACTACTGGAACGCCCTGCGAAAGCACGCCGACCTGGTGGTCATCGACGCGCCCGCCGCCGACCGTTCGCAGGCCGCCCTGACGGTCGCTCCCTTTATCGACCAGACGGTGCTCGTCGTCGCGGCCGACCAGCCGGACGTCCGGGCGCCGGCTCAGCTCCGCGATGCGATCGCCACCGTGGGCGGCCGGGTGGCGGGGGTCTTCTTCAACCGGGCCGAGGTCGAACCGCCGGGGTTCCTGCGGCGGATCCTGCCGTGAGCGCGCAACGCTCTGAAAACGCAGCGCTCATCCCGGCGCGCCGGGAGGCGCGGTAGTCATGTTGCCGTATGCGGACTGGCAGCGTCCGCCGCCCGCTCCGGGCAGCCCTGCAACGCCGTTGCCCCCACGCCCTGTAGCGCCGCTCATACCCCGCCGCCGCGCCGACCTGTTCGACTGGATGGCCTTCGGTCTCTCCGTCTTCATCCTGCTGATCTTCAGCCAGGGCTGGATCATGCCGATCTTCGGGGCGACCTTCGACGCCGCCGCCTCGGGGATCGTCCGCAACGCCTACCTGCCGGCCTACGGGGCGGCCATCGTGCTGCTGGCCATGAACCTGGGTGAGGTGGTCAAGGGCACGCTGCGCCAGCCCTTCCTGGTGCTGATCATGTTGGTGGTCGCCGCCTCCATGCTCTGGTCGCTGGCCCCGGACGCCACCCTGCGCCGGATGATCGCCCTCTACGCCAC
>JAUMCZ010000151.1:0-11642 GCA_032122215.1 Caulobacter sp. | reverse complement strand
ATGGCCCGGCGCTATGTCACCCTCTACGGTGATCGTCTCGCCAGCCTGCCCTATGGCGAAACCGGTCCCGCTGATTCGCCGTTGAACCTCACTGAGGGACCGGATCTGGCCCGCATTGCCTGAGGTCGGAGCCTGAATGAACGATATCGCCGTTATCGCCCCGGCCCTGGACGAGCAACGCAACGAAGGTCCTCTGCGCATGCTGGCGCTGAAGGCCGGCGACTGCTTCCTGGTGGCCGATGGCCACGGCGACATTCTGGGCGGCTCCGACGGGCTGTTCGACGCCGACACCCGTATTCTCTCCAGGCTGAAGCTGCTGATCGGCGGCGCCGGCCCCACCCTGCTCAGCTCCGGCGTTTCCAGCGACAACGTCGTCTTCACCTTCCACGGCGCCAACCGTCCCCTGCCCCCGGCCGGCGGACGTCAGGTGCCGCCGGGCGTGCTGCACGTCGAACGCCAGCGCGTCGTTCATGCCGACCGCCTGTTCGAACGCATCAAGCTGACCAACCACGGTCTCGACGAGGTGCTGGCCCCGCTTTCCATCGAGTTCGCCGCCGACTTCCGCGACATCTTCGAAGTCCGCGGCCAGACCCGGGCCAAACGCGGCTATCTGGAACGCCCGGTCGTCAACGGCCGACAGGTCAGCTTCCGCTATGAGGGCCTGGACGGCGTCGCCCGCACCAGCGTCATCGCCTTCTCCGAGCCGCCGGCCCGCCTCTACGTCGACCGCGCCGACTTCCTCGCCAGCTTCCAGCCCCGCACCTCCTATGAGCTGTTCCTAGAGGTCGGCGCCGGGTTCGAGGACATTCCCGACGAGCGCCGCTTCCGCATCGCCGCCGCCGCTGCCCGCAAGGCCATGCGCGCCCGCGCCCGCCTTGGCGTCACCCCGCGCAGCGACAGCCCGGCCTTCAATCGCTGGACCACCCAGTCCCGGGTCGATCTCGCCCTGCTGACCACCGAGCTTCCGACCGGTCGCTATCCCTATGCCGGCATCCCCTGGTTCTCGACCCCCTTCGGCCGCGACGGCATTCTCACGGCCTGGCAGATGCTGCTCTTCGACCCCGGCCTCGCCCGGGGCGTCCTCAGCTATCTGGCCTCCCGGCAGTCGACCGAGACCAACGCTTTCCGCGACTCCGCCCCCGGCAAGATCATGCACGAAACCCGCCAGGGTGAGATGTCGGAACTGGGTGAGGTGCCCTTCGGCCTCTACTACGGCGGCGTCGACACCACCCCGCTGTTCATAGCCCTGGCTGGCGCCTACGCCCGCCGCACCGGTGACCTGGGCCTGATCCGCCAGATCTGGCCGGCCCTGAAGAAGGCGGTCGAATGGCTTGAAACCCTTGGCGATTCCAACGGCGACGGCCTGATCGACTATGCCCGCGCGGCCGAGACCGGCCTCTCCAACCAAGGCTGGAAGGACAGCTACGACAGCGTCTTCCACAGCGACGGCCGTTTCCCCAAGGGCCCCATCGCCCTGGTCGAGGTGCAGGGCTACGCCTTCGCCGCCTGGCGGGCGATGGCGGAACTCGCCGACCGTCTGGGTGATCCCGGCGGCGATGCCTGGGCGGCGCGCGCAGAAGCCATGCGCCAGGCCGTCGAGGACCGCTTCTGGATGGACGACGTGGGCAGCTACGGCATCGCCATCGACGGTGACGGCCGGCTCTGCCGCCCCCTCACCTCCAACGCCGGCCACCTGCTGTTCGTCGGCCTGCCCAGCCCTGACCGCGCCCAACGGGTCATCGAGACCCTCTCGGGCTCGGCCTTCAATACCGGCTGGGGCATCCGCACCCTGGCGCGGGGCGAGAACCGCTACAATCCGATGAGCTACCACAACGGCTCCATCTGGCCCCACGATAACAGCCTCTGCGCCGCCGGCATGGGCCGCTACGGCGAACGCGAGCACCTGGCCCGCCTGCTGCGCGGCCTCTTCGACACCGCCTCCGACATGGGCATGCGCCTGCCCGAACTCTTCTGCGGCTTCCCCCGCCGCCCGGGCGAGCCCCCGGTCCCCTACCCCGTCAGCTGCTCGCCCCAGGCCTGGGCGGCGGGCTCGGTCTTCCTGATGTTGCAGAGCCTGCTGGGGATCGAGGTGGATGCATTCGCCGGAGAGGTGCGTATCACCCGACCGGTCCTGCCGGCCGGCGTCAACCGCCTCAGCCTGCCGAACCTGTCGGTCGGCGACTGCGAAGTGGACCTGGTGTTCGAACGGGTCCGCGAGGGGCTGGTGGTGGCGTCGGCGACGCGGTGTCCGGATGGACTGCGGGTGACGACGGTCAGCTGAACGAGAAGGCAACGGGGACCCATTGAATTTGCCCGCAAATTCAATGGGTCCCATCTCTCCGTGGCCGGCCGCGAGCGCCGGGGCGCCTGCTGCTGCCACAACCCTGTCAACAGGCAGGGACTAGGGTCCGTCAATCAACGGAGCCACCCATGTCCAACCTCGTCTTCTACACCAACCCCATGTCGCGCGGCCGGATCGTCCGCTGGATGCTGGAAGAGATCGGCCAGCCCTATGAGACGCGGGTCCTTCGCTGGGAGACCGGCGACACCAAGCGCCCTGACTTCCTGGCGATCAACCCGATGGGCAAGGTGCCGGCCATCGTCGACGACGGCGTGGTGGTCACCGAATGCGCCGCCATCTGCGCCTATCTCGCCGACGCCTTCCCGCAGGCGGGTCTGGCGCCGCCGGCCGACAGCCCGCTGCGGGGTCCCTATTACCGCTGGCTGTTCTTCGGGGCGGGTCCGATCGAGCAGGCCGTCGGGGCCAAGGCCGTGAACCTTGAACCAACGCCAGAGCAACGCGTCTCCCTCGGCTTCGGCTGTCTGGATGATGTTCTGAGCGCTGTCGAAGGCGCCGTGCGGGACCGTCCTTACCTCGTCGGTGATGGCTTCACCGCCGCCGATCTCTACCTCGCCTCGCACCTGTCCTGGGGCATGACCTTCGGTTCGATCGAAAAGCGCCCGGCCTTCGAAACCTACGTTGAGCGTCATCTCCAACGCCCTGCCGCCCGGCGGGCCGACGCGATCGATGATGCGCTGATCGCGGCCGCCGGACAGGCCGTGGCCTGACGCGCAGACCCCGTCACGCCGCCGGATCAGCCAAAACCACAGAAAGGACGGCCTCTGCTCTGGCGAGGTCGTCCGCCTTGGCCTGCGCCAGCCCTGTCGCCAGGATCAGCGCCTTCCACAACGCCCACCCCCGGCCTCGCGCCCAGGTCCCGGCGTCCAGCGGCAGGCCGGCCCGAAAGGCGCGGCGGGCGTCTCCCTCCAGGAAGGCCCAGGCGATGGCCAGGTCACAGGCCGGATCACCCACCGCCATGCAGCCGAAGTCGATGACCGCGCACAGCCGCCCGTCCCGGACCAGCAGGTTGCCCGGCGCGACGTCGCCATGCACCCAGACCGCCGCCCCCTCGAACCGCGCCGCCAGCGCCGCCTCCCAGACCACCGTCACCGCCTCCGGCTCGAACCGATCGTCCAGCCGCTCGATCGCCGCCCGGGTTTCACCGTCATAGGTCGCCAGGTCCCCGCCCCGGTGGAAGTTGCGCCGGCCCGGGGCCGGCCCGTCGCTTGCGTCCAGGCCTTGTAGCGCTGTCAGGAAGCGGGCCAGGTCCGCCCCGAATGCCCGGTCCGACCCGACGCCGGCCGAAGTCGCCGTCTCGCCCTCGAGCCAGCGTGCGACCGTCCAGGGCCACGGATAGCCCTGCCCCGGCTTTCCCATCGCCAGCGGCTGCGGGACCGGCAACGGCAGCCCCCGAGCAATCACCGGCAGCCATCGGTGTTCAGACGCCACCTGCGGCGCGTACCAGGCCGCGCTCGGCAGACGGACCAGCATGTCCTCGCCCAGCCGGAAGGTGCGGTTGTCCCAGCCGCTTTCGGCCACAGGCCGCACAGCCAGCCCGGCCCACTGCGGGAACTGGGCGGCGATCAACGCTCGGACCAGCGCTGTGTCGATGACCGGGGGATCGTCCGCCAGGCCGCTCACCCGTCACCCCACGAGACGGCGGTTACGGTGGCGACATCCAGACGGACACCGGACGTCTTATCCAACATCCTGAGTAGAGCCTGAACCGGCTTGGGCATTCCCGGCCCTCCTGTGCGGAGACTATCGCGCCTCGACCCCAAGTCCATGCCCGAGCCCGCCATTGCCAAGGCGCATGGCATTGCCCAGTCTCGCCCAGCGCTCGCGCAGGAGAGATCCGCCTCGATGACCGACCTGACCATCTGGACCCTGGACTGGGTCCCTGAGGGCCCTCGCGGCTTCGTGCGTGACCTGCGGCTGCGCTGGGCCTGCGAGGAAGCGGGCATGACCTACGCCGTCCGCACCGTCCCCTTCGAGGACCGCGCCACCAATCACCTGGATCGCCAGCCCTTCGGTCAGGTGCCATACCTCGACGACGGCGGGCTCAAGCTCTTCGAGAGCGGCGCGGCCCTGCTGCACCTGGCTCGAAAGAGCGACAGGCTGATGCCCACCGATCCGGCCGGCGAAGCCGAAACCCTGCAATGGACCATCGCCGCCCTCAACTCGATCGAGATGGTCACCGTCCCCTGGTGGTTCCTCGCCATGAGCGGCGACGCGACCAACGGACTGACCGGCTGGATGGAGCAGCGGCTCGCCCATATCGAAAGGGTCCTTGGCGAGCGCGAATGGCTGGCGGCCGACCGATTCACCGTCGCCGACCTCCTGATGGTCGACGTTCTGCGTGTCGAGAAAGTCCGCGCCTTCGGCCAAAGGCCGGCGACAGAGGCCTACATCCGCCGGATCACCGACCGCCCTGCCTTCCGAAAGGCCATGGCCGACCAGCTTGCCCACTTCGAAAAGGCCGATTCGATGCGCTGAATGCGGATATGCAAACGGGCCTGACGCTCGCGCGCGGCCCGTTGGACGTCCGATGGTACCACCTCTCGGGCTCGAACCGAGGACCTCTAGATCCACAATCTAGCGCTCTAACCAACTGAGCTAAGGCGGCATCTCATCGAAGAGGCGTCCGTTTAGTCGGTTCGGACCCAACGATCAAGGCACACTTGCGCAAACCCGCGTCCGCCCGCACGCTGACGGCATGATCGCCATCCACACCCGCCAGATCGAGGCCAACGGCCTGACCTTCACCATCGACGAGTGCGGCGAGGGTGACAACATCGCCCTCTGCCTGCACGGCTTCCCGGAAAGCCGCTTCTCCTGGCGCTTTCAGCTGCCCCTGCTGGCAAAGCTGGGCTGGCGCGTCGTGGCCCCCGATCTGCGCGGCTATGGCGACTCGAGCCGGCCGAAGGGCAAGGCGGCCTATCGCCTGCCGCATCTTCTGGACGACGTCTCGGCGATCTACGACGCCCTGGGCGCCAAGAAACGCCTGCTGGTCGCCCATGACTGGGGCGCCCTGATCGCCTGGGCCTTCGCCATCGAACAGCGCCGGGCGCTGGACGGGCTGGTGATCATGAACGTGCCGCATCCCGTGGTCTTCCAGGAGGTCTACAAGTCGAGCCCCGCTCAGCGGAAGAAGTCCTGGTACGCCGTCTTCTTCCAGCTGCCCTGGCTGCCCGAATGGGCCCTGACCCGCAACGGCGCCAAGGCCACCGGCGAGGCCTTCGCCGGGATGGCCGTCGACAAGAGCCGCTTCCCGGAAGAGGTGCTGGAGCACTACCGGAGCAATGCCCGCAAACCCGGCGCGATGACGGCGATGATCAACTACTACCGGGCCAACACCGGCGAGCTGAACCGCTGGACCCGCGGCAGTTGCCCGGTCATCAACACCCCGACCCTGATGGTCTGGGGCGAAGAGGACGCCGCGCTCGGCCTGGAACTCACGGAAGGCTACGAAGGCCTGGTCACCGACCTGACCCTCAACCGTCTGCCAGGCGTCTCCCACTGGGTGCAGCAGGAGGCTCCGGAAGCCGTCAATGAGCGGCTCGAAGCCTGGATGAAAAGCAGGGCTCTCGCCCTCTGAGAACCCGATGAATATGTCTAGACATATCCATTTCGCCCGAAAATTGGGCAGGGTGAGATGCCGCACGCCTGTAGGTCGGGGCGACCTCATTCCGGGCTACATTTGCTGACGATCGACCTACGCCCGACCTACGCCATAACCCACGCCCGGTGACACTCGAACTACGCGAAAACCCACGCCCGCGGCGCTTTTCGGCCCCACGGCCCGGCGCACCTGAATATTTGTAGCTCAGCGCACGGGCTATAATGGTCCTGCCGCTTCGATAGCGAACCCGCCGGCTCGACCACCGGGCCACGCCCCCTGCCTTTCCCCACACCAGTTCATACCGGCGAACGCCAGGATCAGGATCGTAGCGCGCAAAGGCCCGCGCTCCTGCCGGCAGTCGCGGCGGGCTGTCGTTCGAAGTGAACACTACCGGGCCCAGGCGCATGCGCTCACCACAGCGAACCTGGAGCCACAGATTCGTGCTGACACATCGCACTGTGCCTGGCGCCGCCGAACGGAGAGAAAACTCAAAGGGCAAGGGACCCCATTGATCCCCAGGGCCCAATAGCAAAAGGCCCCGGAGTTTCCTCCAGGGCCTTCGCTTTGTCGTCTGTGCGGTCCGAGGTTACTCGGGAGCCGCGAAGGCGAGCGGGATGCGCACGTTGGCGCCGCCAACAGGCTGTCCGTCCGCGGTTTGAGGCCGCATCTTGAACTGCTTGCTGAGGCGGATCGCGGCGTCCCCGAAGCCGTAGTCGGCCGGGTTTTCCGAGACCACCGAGCAACCGCTGACCGTACCGTCGGCATTGACGGTGCAGGACAGGGTGACCCGGCCGCTGACGCTCTGCCGCAGCGCCCGGTCCGGGTAAGCCCGGTTGACGGCGTCGCCGCTGGGCTTGCGAACCCAGTCCGGCTTCGTGATCACCGGGTTCCGCGGCGGCGCCGGAGGCGCAGGCGGAGCGAGGATCGGCGGAGCCGGCGGTTGGACTTCCCGCTTCTCAACAGGCGGAGCCTGCAGAATCGGCGGGGGCGGCATATCAGGCGGCAGCGCGACCGGCGGACGCGGCTGCAGCTTGGCCGGCGGCGGAGGCTTATCCGTCGGAGGCGGGGGCGGCGGCGGCGGCGGCGGAGGCGGCGGCGGCTTGATCAGCTGGGTATCCAGCTTCTCGTCCTCGAAGATCCGCTCCTTGATGGTGAAGCGCATCGTGTAGAGGTAGTAGCCGATTATCGCGTGGATCAGGAGCACGAAACCGAGCGCCACGATCCAGGCCACGGGACTCGTCTTCTGCTTGGGAGCGTCGAACGGGTTGTGGACCAGGTGAGTGATATCCGGGGTCTGATCTGTCATGGCGCTACTGACCCTCGGCCCGGCTGTCGTCCTGACCGATCAACGCGACGCTGTAGAAATAGTTATCCTGCAGCGCGTTCAAAACGGTCATGAAGGTTCCGTACCGGACCTCTTTGTCAGCTCGGATGAAGATCCGCTCTTTCGAGGGGTCCCGCGTACCGATCTGCTTCTTGAGGTCGTCGCCAATGGAGGCCAGGTCGGTGGGGAAGTCCCCGATGTACAGGGACCCACCTTTCTGGATCGAGATATAGACCGGCTTAGGCGGGTTCGGCCTGGGCTTCGCCACCGCTTTGGGCAGCTTCAGCTCGACCGACACGCTGGCGAGAGGCGCAGCCACCATGAAGATGATCAGGAGGACCAGCATGACGTCCACGAAGGGCGTAACGTTGATCTCGCTGTTCTGTTCGACCTGGTACCTGCCGCCGCCGCCGGAGCCTGCGAGTTTGGCGGCCATCTGCGTTAGGCCCCCTTGTCGAGCTGCCGCGAAATGGCGTTCATCAGTTCAGCGGTGAAACCATCGGTGCGGACCCCAAAGCCGGAAATCCGGGTCTGGAAGTAGTTGTAGAAGATAACCGCGGGAATGGCGGCGAACAGACCGATACCGGTGGCGAGCAGCGCTTCGGCGATACCGGGAGCGACGACGGCCAGGTTGGTCGTGTTGGTGTTCGCGATGCCGATGAACGAGTTCATGATCCCGTACACGGTGCCGAACAGACCGATGAACGGACCCGACGAACCGACCGAGGCCAGGAAGGTCATGCCGCCCGAAAGGCGCTTGGACAGAGTGGACTGAACAGCGCCAACGGCCGTTTGGGCGCGACCGAGGGTCGAATCGCGGTGCTCGCCGGTCACCTGCAGGCCCGCTTGGCGGGACAGCTCGACTTCGGAGGCGGCCGCGGCGGCCATGTCGGCCAGCGGGTTGCCTTCGAACTCTTCGGAGATGGCGATACGGCCCATGTCGTTGATCGACTTGGCGCCGCGGAAAGCTTCGACGAAGCGATCCGACTTGCGGTTCAGCGAGCCGAACTCGATGAGCTTGGTGATCAGCAGAACCCAGCTGAAGATCGAGGCCAGGATCAGACCGATCATGACGACCTTAACGATCAGCTCGGCGTCCATGAACATGGTCACCGGGGTCAGTTTACCGCCATGGCTGTCGATGACAGGCGGGGCCTTTCCTTCTTCGACCGGCGCGGGAGCTTCCGCGGCGGGGGTGGCAGCCGGAGCAGCAGCGGCCGGAGCGGCGGCGGCGTCGGCAGTGGGAGCCGCGGCTTCCTGAGCGAAAGCGGGGGCGCTCGCCATCAGCGCCACGGCGCCGATCATAGCGATGAGGGGGGTCTTTCGTTTGTTGTCGAGCATCTTTCGCCAGTTCCTGCTTGGTCTAGCACTTATTGGACCGAAGGGTCGTCGCGCGGAAGCGTCTCTACCCTAGACTAATTGTTGCCCGCGCGCGATCCGGAATGGACCACGAACGAGACGCTTTCGCTGCGCCCGACCCGCCACACCTGCCGCTGTTTGTGCAAACCAGCGAAGGCATAATGAAGGCGCACAGAGAGCGTGAGGCCATAGACCCCACACCTTCTCCACCAAGTTAGACTTGGCGCAGTGGCCCTTTGGCAACCCCTTTCTGTATCGTCAAGGGGCCAGTGCAACATGAATGTTCTGCGACACCCATCGATCTACAGACTTATGTTGCGTTGCAGCACGTGGAATGGCTGACCGTTCGAAGAAATTTCCCTTTGCGAGGGAAAGCGCATGCTGCAGCGCAACAAATCGACGGAACGACGTTTGTCGATTGATTGGATTTTTGGACGGTTCGCGCGATGGGCGAACTATATCGTTCGCTACAGAAGTCGCCGACTTTGGGGAGTGGTGCCTGAGGGCGGATTCGAACCACCGACACGCGGATTTTCAATCCGCTGCTCTACCAACTGAGCTACTCAGGCCTATGCCCTTGGGGCCCCCGCCTCGCGGGAGACGGGTCTATAAAAGACGGACTCGCGCAAGTCCAGACGGGTTTTGAGAGATTATTCGTCGCCGTCCGCGTCTTCGGCGGCCGGCTCATCCTCCAGGCCGGGAATGACATAGCTCCCGGACAGCCAGCGATGCAGGTCGACATCGGCGCAGCGCTTGGAGCAGAAGGGACGAAAGTCGGTGGACGCCGGCTTGGCGCAGATCGGGCAGGCGTTGCTCATGATCCGCTCACTTCCAGTCGATCGCTGGCCCAGCCGGCCTGGGGCTCAAGGGTGAATCGGCCCCCCAGACGGTCTGTCATGGCGGCCTGCAGGCTCCTGAACGACTCAGCCACAGCGGGCCCGCATCGCGCCGTCAGCCGCCCCCCGGGGCTCGCCCTGCCCTCCCGCTCCAGCAGCCGCCCCAGTCGCAGGGCGCCACTGAGGGGGGTCAGCCCCCCCCGCTCGTCCAGCAGGCGCTCCAGCACCGGCTGGCGGCGGCGGGGAATCGTCAGTTCCAGCGTGCCGAAGCGGCTGACCGGCCCGATCGCCACCCCGGGATTGTCGGCGGAGAAGGCGGCCCGCATGGCGGCGAGAATCGCTGTGCCGTCATGGCCCCGGCCCGCCAGGTCGATGACCACCAGTCCGCCCAGACCCTTGAGCCGCAGCAGCCGGGCCGCCGTGGTGATGGCCGCCAGGTTGGCGGCCCGGGACACCCGCTTGGAATCAGCGCCGGTCCGCTCGCCGGTGTCGACGTCGATGGCGGTCAGCGCCCGGGTCGGCTCGATGGCCAGGCTGCCGCCGCCCGGCAGGGCGTGAACGATCGCCAGGGCCTCGGCCTCGGCCTCGTCGGCGGTCTCGCGAGCCTCAAGGCCCATGGTCACCATATCGACCTTGGCCAGCTGGCGAAGCTCTTCCTCGACGGTCGGCGCCGCCGCCAGCAGGCGCGGATCCCCCTGCCCGTCACCCAGCAACCAGGCATTGGCCAGCTTTCCACGCCGCGCCTCGCCGCGAATCTCCACCTCGACAGAGGCGCCGCGCACCGGCCGCTCGGCATCGGTCCGCAAAGGCGCGATGGCCTCTGCCCCGTCCGGCATCTCCAGGAACACGGAATTGAACGCCGCCTCGACGCTGCGCACCCGCGCCACGCTGCGGGCCCCGACCATAAGCGCCGGCGGATCGCCGTCGCGCTGGATCAGCAGGCGCTCCGGCCGCCCGTCCAGCAGCACCACGCCGCGCGTCTCGCCGACACCGCGATCAAGGAAGGCTTCGCGCCGGCTCACGGCAGTTTCCAGCCGAGGCCGGTCAGCAGCGCCAGGGTCTCATATAGGGGCAGGCCGACCACGCCGGTGAAGCTGCCCTGCAGGTTGGTGACAAAGGCCCCGGCCCGCTGGTGGATCTTGTAACCACCGGCCGCGTCGTCCCAGTCGCGGGAGGCGATGAAGGCGTCGGTCTCGTCCTGGGTCAGCCGCTTGAAGGTGATACGGCTCTCGACGATTCGGCTGGCCGTCTTGCCGCCAGGGGCGATTACGGCGACGCCGGTCAGCACCTTGTGGTTCCGCCCGGACAGCAGCTTCAGCATCCGCCGCGCGTCCGTCTCGTCCACCGGCTTGCCCAGCACCCGCGTGCCGACGGCCACGATGGTGTCGGCCCCCAGCACGAAGGCGTCCGGATGCCGCGCCGCAACGGCGGACGCCTTGCCGACGGCCAGTCGCTTGACCAGCATCCGGGGCGTCTCGTCCTTGAGGACGGTCTCGTCGATATCGGCGGGGTCGACCAGGTCCGGCGTCACGCCGACCTGAGCCAGAAGCTGCAGGCGGCGGGGGCTGGCGCTGCCCAGCACCAGGCGGCTGGTCATCAGCTTACTTGAAGCGGTAGGTGATGCGGCCCTTGGTCAGGTCGTAGGGCGTCATTTCGACCAGGACCTTGTCGCCGGCCAGCACGCGGATGCGGTTCTTGCGCATCTTGCCCGCCGTGTGGGCGATGATCTCGTGGTTGTTCTCGAGCGTCACGCGGAACGTCGCGTTGGGCAGCAATTCGCTGACGGTGCCCGGAAACTCGAGCAGTTCTTCCTTAGCCATTCGGCCTCTCAGTTAGGTCATTCCGCAAAGCAACACGGCTCGCGCACCCGATTCGGGACGCGAGCCGTCGCTCGGTGGCGGGCCTTATAACGCATGACGGGGGCAAAGGTCGATGGGCTACCCGCCCGCCGTGACAACCCGCCCGAACCGCCGCCGGATTCGGCCGTACAGTTCGTCACGGACCTGACGGTAGGCATCCAGCACCTGCTCGCGCGAGCCGGTGGCCAGGGTGGGGTCGTAGGTCGGCCAGTATTCGATATCGACCGCCCTGCCCCGCGACAGCTCGACCGCCCGGTGCTGCGCCTCGGCGGTCAGGGAGATGACGACGTCGAAGCTGTCA
>JAUMCZ010000150.1:0-10692 GCA_032122215.1 Caulobacter sp. | reverse complement strand
ATCGCGCTCGCCAGTATTCTGGTGGCCAGCACCGCCATTCCGGCCACGGCCCTGGCGCAGTATCGCCGGGCGCCCGCCCCGGCCCAGGCTCCGGCCCAGACCTATGAGCAGTGGCAGGACCAGCAGGAAGACTATCGCCGCGAGCAGCAGGAATACGAGGCCGCCCGCCGCGAATGGCAACAGCGCGAAGCCGCCTACCAGCAGCGGCAGGCCGCCTACCAGCAGCGCCGATCCGACTATGAACAGCGCCGCGCCCAGTGGGAGCGTGACCGGGCCGATTTCGACCGCCGCAACGGCAACGGCGCCTACATCCGCCGCTATGGCGAGTGGCGCTATGATCCGGATGGCCGCACCGGCGGTGGCTATGGCAACGACCGTGGCGGCCGCGACTACTACGCCGACTGGCGCGATGATCGCTGTGAGCGCCGTGAAGACCGCAGCAAGGTCGTCGGCGGCCTGATCGGCGCCCTGGCCGGCGCCGCCATCGGCAACAACGTCGCCGCCACCAACAGCCAGACTGAAGGCACCGTTCTCGGCGCCCTGGTCGGCGGGGCCATCGGCGCCAACATCGGCGAGAAGGCCGCCGACTGCGACGACGACGGCTACTACTACACCTATGCCCAGACCTATGATTACCGCGAGCCCCGCACCTATCGGTCGGGTCAACGCAGCGGCCGCTATGACCGCAGATGGTACATCAACAACCGCTGCCGCCTGGCCGTCGCCCCGACGGAATACGGCGGCCGCAGCGACTATCGCTACGTCCGGGTCTGCCCCGACCGTCGCGGTCGCTACCGCATCACCGGCTAAAGGCTGGATGAGCTTGAGTCAGGGGAAGGGCCGTCCGGTTGGGCGGCCCTTTTCTGTTGCGTCAGGGGTTCGCCGCCACGTAGGCGTCGATCGCCTGCAGGTGCAGCGCCACCCGTTCCTCGTCGAGGAAGCTGCCTGTGAAGCTGTTTCTGGCCAGCAGCACAAGCTCCTCCCTGGTCAGCCCCAGCGAGCTGGCCACAGCCCGGTAGTTGTCGCCGACATAGCCGCCGAAATAGGCCGGATCATCGCTGTTGATGGTGGCGTGCAGGCCCAGATCCAGCATCCGCTTCAGGGGGTGCCTGGTCATGTCCTCGACCACGCACAGCTTGTGGTTCGACAGCGGACAGACCGTCAGGGTCATGTCCATGGCCGCCAGCCGGGCGGTGAGGGCGGCGTCCTCCAGGCTGCGGTTGCCGTGGTCGATGCGGTGGACCTTCAACAGGTCGAGCGCCTCCCAGACGTACTCCGGCGGGCCTTCCTCGCCGGCGTGGGCGACCTTCAGCAGGCCGCGTTCGCCGGCCGCCTTGTAGACCTTCGCGAACTTGGACGGCGGATGGCCGACCTCCGAACTGTCCAGGCCGACGCCGGCGATGCGGTCCAGATAGGGCTCGGCCGCCCGCAGGGTGTCGAACGCCGCCTCTTCCTCCAGATGGCGCAGGAAGCAGAGGATCAGCTTGCTGGTTATGCCATGCCTGCTCTCGGCGGTGCGCATGCCGGCCAGCAGGCCATCGGCGGCGATGCTGAAGGGCAGGCCACGGTCGGTGTGGGTCTGGGGATCGAAGAAGATCTCGGCATGCACCCCGCCATCGGCCGCCAGCCGGTCGAAATAGGCCACCGCCAGATCGTGGAAATCCTCCTCGGTCTGAAGAACCCCCGCGCCCTGGTAGTAGATGTCCAGGAAGTCCTGCAGATTGGAGAACTCATAGGCCGCCCGCACGTCCTCGACAGACTTGAACGGCATGTCGACGCGGTTGCGACGGCCGAACTCGAACATCTGCTCGGGCTCCAGGCTGCCTTCGATATGCAGGTGCAGCTCAGCCTTGGGCAGGCCGGCGATGAAGGCGTCGAGGTCGGACATCAGGGGGAACTCCAGTCTGGACAAGGATTTCGCCCGGCAGACCCTTGCGGGTCAAGTCATGCAAACTGTCGGCTATCCGACAGTATAACGTCGGTAGCAGAACCGTGAATATTGGCGGTTAGGTAACGGCGACGATCTGCATTAGACTGTCCTTAGCGTCGGCATGGTCTGCACCCGTCGCCTGAGAGACTCCCGCGCTCCCGCATTTCCCATATCGGGGAGCTACCGTTGCGTATATTTTCGTTTTACATCCATGATAGCCGATACAGCGTGCCGACTCTTCAACTTGTCGACGCCATCGACGAAAATCGCGCCCGGGAGCTGGCCCAGGTGCGACTGGATGAATCGATGGCGCACCTGGCGATCGAGGTGCGCGAAGATGACAACAGGCTGTTCGAACTGACGCGGGGCTGACCGCCGGTATTCGGCGCCTCTTGCCAAGGTTACGGTTCGGGACCACTATCTCCGCTCAAAGGCCCCCTGCCGGCGAAAACCGGCGGGGGCTTTTTCGTTTCTGGAGAGCCCACGGGCCAACTAAGCATGTCCCTTAATCGTCAAGGTCACATTCGTCTGACGTCCCACCCGGGCGTCGGCGGCGCGAGCCGTTTCCCCCTGACCTGGGGAGCCCCCACCGCGCAGGAGCGTGGTCCCGTTGTTGCAACGGTCAATTCCGGCGTCGATCGAAACGCCATCGGCGCCCACGGCGGCGCCTATTCCGTGTACCGGGCGCTGGCCATTTCGTCAGGCGCCATGAACCCGCTCGTCCGCCCCGACCTGACCGACACCTCGCCGGTCGTCGAGATCGGGCCGCACGACCAGTGGCTGAACGCCGGGAAGATCGTCAGCCTCGACCCCTGGGGCCACCGGGTGGCCCAGGACTTCGGCCACCTGATCGCCGAGGGCGTCGATATCCGCCCGACCATCGCCATCACCAAGGCGCGGCTGAACCTTCCGGAGATCACCGAGGCGATCAACGCCGGCCGGCTGAAGATCGACGGGGACATCGTCCACGAAAGCCACGACGTGGCGGTGACCAAGGCGGCCATCGACCCGGTCTGGTACCTGCCCGGCATCGCCGAGCGGTTCGATGTCGAGGAGACCCAGCTGCGCCGCACCCTGTTCGAACAGACAGGCGGCATGTACCCTGAGCTGGTCACCCGGCCGGACCTCAAGGTCTTCCTGCCCCCGATCGGCGGCATCACCCTCTACATCTTCGGCGACCCGGCCTATCTCGGCCGCGGCGACAAGCGTCTCACCTGCCGCGTGCACGACGAGTGCAATGGCTCCGATGTCTTCGGCTCCGATATCTGCACCTGTCGTCCCTACCTCACCCACGGGATCGAGGAGTGCGTGCAGGAGGCCCAGAACGGCGGCTCGGGCCTGATCGTCTATAACCGCAAGGAAGGCCGGGCTCTGGGCGAGGTCACCAAGTTCCTCGTCTACAACGCCCGCAAGCGCCAGCCCGGCGGCGACCAGGCGGCGACCTACTTCGAGCGCACCGAATGCGTGGCCGGGGTGCAGGACGCCCGCTTCCAGCAGCTGATGCCGGACATCATCCACTGGCTGGGCATCAGCAAGATCGACCGCTTCGTCTCGATGTCGAACATGAAGTACGACGCGCTTGCTCACGGCGGCATCGAGATCGGCGAACGGGTGCCGATCCCGGACTACCTGGTGCCCGACGATGCTTCGGTGGAGATGGAGGCCAAGAAGGCCGCCGGCTACTACACCCCCGAAGGCGCCCCCTCGGCGGAAGAGCTGAGCAAGGTCGTCGGGCGGGGGCTGGACAAGTTCTAGCGCTGAACATTCAGGTTCCCTCTCCCGCTCGTCGGGAGAGGGTGGCCCCCGTAGGGGGTCGGGTGAGGGCAGCACCGGCCTATCCGTCTACGCTCCAGCAACCCGACTCATCGACCGTCCGCTCTGCCCTCATCCGACCTGCTTCGCAGGCCACCTTCTCCCGACAAGCGGGAGAAGGATCACTGAGACTTCAATGACCGAACTCGAAGCCGCCCAGTCGCTCCTCACCCCCGCCGCCGTCCGCGCCCGGGCCCATGAGATGCTGTCCCTCGCCCTCGACGGCGACCTCACCGACTGGCGCGTGGATCTCACCCGCCTCGATCCCGTCGCCGACCGCGTCGCCGCCGTCATCCGCAGCCAGTACCCCTCGCTGCAGGTGCCCTTCCACGCCCGCTGGCGCCACTTCGTGGTCGGCGGGACCGACCTCTGGGCTCAGATGTCGTCCCGTAACGACTGGGTCGACAAGGCCCATCGCGCCCGCGCCGCCTTTGACCTGGCCATCACATCCGTCCTGCTCGACGCCGGCGCCGGCCCGGCCTGGCGCTACGAGGACGCCGCCACCGGCACGATCACCACCCGATCGGAAGGGCTGGCCGTCGCCAGCCTGCGCCTGTTCGAGTCCGGCGCCTTCTCCACCGGCCCCGACCCCCTGCGCGCCGACAACCTCTCGGCCCTGACAACGAAGCAGCTGGCCAAGGGTTTCCAGGTCAACGAGAGCAACCCGCTGCTCGGCCTCGATGGCCGCGCCGACCTGCTGCGCCGCCTCGGCGACCAGGCCGGCGCCCGCCCCGACCTCTTCGGCCTGAAGGACAGCCCCCGCCCGGGCGGCCTGTTCGACGCCATCGCCGCCCGCGCCACGGACGGTCGCCTCGCCGCGCCGATCATCCTGGAAGTCCTGCTGGAAGCCCTCGGCCCCATCTGGCGCAATCGCCTGACGCTCGGCGATCTGCCGCTCGGTGACACCTGGCGCCACCCGGCCATTGTCCGCGATGACGCCACCAACAACCTCGTCCCGATCCACAAGCTCAGCCAGTGGTTGGCCTACAGCCTGATCGAGCCGCTGGAAGACGCCGGCATCGTCGTCCACGACATCGACGGCCTCACGGGCTTGGCGGAATACCGCAACGGCGGCCTGTTCATGGATGGTGGGGTGCTGCTCCTGAAGGACCCGGCCCAGCAGCACCTCAGCCAGGACGTCTCCCGTCCGCTGATCATCGGCTGGCGCAGTCTGACGGTCGCCCTGCTGGACCGCATCGCCCCCATGGTCCGCGAGCGCCTGGGGGTGGCCGAAGCCGACTTCCCCCTGGCCCGCGTGCTGGAGGGCGGCACCTGGGCCACCGGCCGGATCCTCGCCAGGGAGCGCCGCGATGATGGCGGTCCGCCGCTCAATATCGTCAGCGATGGCACCGTCTTTTAGGAGCACCCCATGAAGGGCGTCACCGTCGTCGACCACCCGCTGGTCCAGCACAAGCTGACCCGGCTGCGGGACAAGAGCACCTCGACCAAGACCTTCCGCGAGATCATGCGCGAGATCTCGACCCTGCTCTGCTACGAGGCCACCCGCACCCTGGCCCTTGAAAACAGCCCGGTCGAAACCCCGTTCGAGACCACCAGCGCGCCGCAGATCGCCGGCAAGAAGCTGGTCTTCGCCCCCATCCTGCGGGCCGGGGAGGGGATGCTGGAGGGCATGCTCAGCCTGGTCCCCAGCGCCCGCGTCGCCCACATCGGCCTCTACCGCGACCCCACGACAATGGTCGCCGTCGAATACTACCTGAAGACTCCCGAAACGATGTCCGAACGCCAGGTCATCGTCATCAACCCCCTGCTGGCCACCGGCGGCACCGCCAGCGCCGCCGTCGAGCGGCTGAAGGAGCAGGGCGCCTCGGACCTGTCCTTCGTCTGCATCCTGACCTGCCCGGAAGGCATCGCCCGGCTGCAGGGCGATCATCCGGGCGTCCATATCTGGTGCGCCGCCATCGACCGCGAACTGGATCCGCAGGGCTTCATCCGCCCCGGCATTGGCGACGCCGGCGATCGACTGTACGGGACGCGTTAGGTATTCATCCCGGTACGGATGATTGATCGAGGACGAGTCCGGCCACAGACCAAATGTGGCCGCGAATCCGCAATAGTCGCGAGAATTTGCGCAGGCGCCTATTCCTCAGGCTATTGCCGTCGGCGCCCCCGCCGACTCCGCCTATTTCTGGCGTGACAGTCCGGTTTCAGTTTTGTTGCGGACAGAAATCAAAGAGGGGCAGATGACTCGTTCCAACAAACTTTCGCGCGCTTTTTGCCGTGCCTCGGTACTGGCCCTGGCGGCCGCCGCATCGATCACCACGGCCGGCGTCGCCGCCGCGCAGGAGGCCGACCCCAATCAGGTCGACACCGTCATAATCACCGCCCAGCGCGTTGAGCAGAACCTGCAAGACGTGCCCCTGTCGGTCACCGCCGTCAGCGGCGAGAAGCTGGACGTCTTCCGCTCCGGCGGCGGCGACATTCGCATGCTCTCCTCGCGCATCCCGAGCGTGACCCTCGAATCCAGTTTCGGCCGCACCTTCCCGCGTCCCTACATCCGGGGCCTGGGCAACACCGACTTCGACCTCAACGCCTCCCAGCCGGTCAGCTTCGTCTATGACGAAGTCGTCCTCGAAAGCCCCATCCTCAAGGGCTTCCCGCTGTTCGACATCGATCGGGTCGAGGCCCTTCGCGGGCCGCAGGGCACGCTGTTCGGCCGCAACACCCCGGCCGGCGTCCTGAAGTTCGATTCTGTGAAGCCCAGCGACACGCCCAGCGGCTTCGGTCGCCTGTCCTACGGCACCTACGGCACGGTCAACGCCGAGGCCGCCGTCGGCGGGGCCCTGCTTCCGGGCGTGGTCTCGGGTCGCCTTTCGGCCCTCTACCAGAGCCGTGACAACTGGGTCGACAACACCTTCACCGGCCAGGACGACGCCACCGAGGGTTATAACCAGATCGCCGTTCGCGGCCAGTTGCTGCTGTCCGGCGGCGATGACTTCAGCGCCCTGTTCAACCTGCATTACGGCAACCTGGACGGCTCCCCGCGCCTGTTCCGCGCCAACATCATCAAGCCCGGCGCCAACGACTTCGTCTCCGGCTTCGACCCGGAAAAAGTCGCCCAGGACGCCCAGCCGCGCGCCAAGCAGACCGTCGAATCCTGGGGGATCAGCGGCCGTCTGAACTGGAGCCTGGGCTTTGGCGACCTGACGTCGATCACCGCCTACGAAACGGTCCAGGCCTTCTCGCGCGGCGATATCGACGGCGGCTTCGGCGCCGCCTTTGCTCCGCCTTCGGGCCCCGGCTTCATTCCCTTCCCGGCTGAAAGCGCCGACGGTCTGCCCAGCCACGGCCAGTTCACCCAGGAAATCCGTCTGGCCGGCGAGTCCGGTCCGATCAGCTACCTCGTCGGCGCCTTCTACTTCGACGAAGACGTCACCATCGAGAGCTTTAACTACGACACCCTGGGCGGCGGGGTCCTCAACGGCTACGCCGTACAGCAGCAGGAAACCACGTCGACGGCCCTGTTCGGCAACATCGACTGGAAGGTCACCGAAGCCCTGACCCTTAGCGGCGGCCTGCGCTATTCGAAGGACGAGAAGGACTTCGTCGCCGAACAGACCGTCTCGCCCATCGGCGCTCCGCCGACCGGTCCGCTGCGCGCCAATCCGGACTCCGAGAACCTGTCCTGGGCGCTCAGCGCGACCTATGCGGTGAACGACGACATCAACCTCTACGGCCGCGTCGCCACCGGCTACCGCGCCCCCAGCATCCAGGGCCGTCTGCTGTTCGGTTCCTCCCTGTCGATCGCCGATGAGGAGACAGTGCTGTCCTGGGAAGGCGGGGTGAAGGCTGACCTGTTCGACCGTCGCGCCCGGGTCAACTTCGGGGTCTTCACCTATGAGGTCGAGGACATCCAGCTGACCGCCGTCGGCGGCGGCGCCAACTTCAACCGCCTGCTCAACGCCGACAAGGCCAAGGGCTACGGCTTCGAACTCGATATCGAGGCCAAGCCGATCGACAACCTGCTGGTCACCGCCGGCCTCAGCTACAACCACACTGAACTGGACGACTCCGACCTGGCCACCGCCCCCTGCGGCAGCGGCTGCACGGTCAAGGATCCGGCCGGCGCCCTGCCGGGCACTGTCAACATCGACGGCAACAGCCTGCCCAACGCCCCGCGCTGGGTCGGCAACGTCACGGCCCGCTACGGTGTGCCGATCGGTGACGGCGAGCTCTACGTCTACACCGACTGGGCCTACCGCTCGAAGATCAACTTCTTCCTCTACGAGTCGGTGGAGTACAGCGATGACCGGCTGGTCGAGGGCGGTCTGCGGGTCGGCTACATCGCGCCGGGCGGCCGTTGGGAAGTGGCCGCTTTCGGTCGCAACATCACCGACGACACCTCGCTGGAAGGCGGCATCGACTTCAACAACCTGACCGGCTTCATCAACGACCCGCGGACCTTCGGGGTCGAGGTGAAGGTGACCCTGTTCTAGGCGTCAGTACCGCCAGACGTTCACGCAGCCATCGGCGGCGGCCAGCAGATGCAGCCGGCCGTCGATGGCGGTGACGCTGACCGTCCGCTTGCCCCCCGCCTTGCGCCCGTCGCAGGTCGGGGCGGCGACCTCGACCTTCTCCGGCTGGCCATCGGCCCCGATGCGCGACACCTTCCCGTTCTGGACCAGCATCAGGTCGGTCCCGTCAGAGGCCAGGGACGTGATCTCGCCGGCTGGCAGTTCGCCAAGAGTCTTCGCTTTCAGCACGCCGCCAACGGCGCTGATCCGGCCCAGGCGATGGGCCCCGGCCTGCTTGCCGCTGACGAACCAGACCGGGCCGCGCGCCGACTGCGCCGAGGCCAGGATCTCGGTGGTGAAGGGGGTGAAGGCCTCGCCCAGGCAGACACTGGCGCCGCGCTCGACCTTCAGGTCGGGGGTGATGGTGGTCAGGGTGAAGCCGGCCTTGCGTCCACACTCCGACTCCTCGCCCAGCCGGCTCAGCAGGCTGAAACCACCGGCCCCGTCGCTCATCATCCGCGAGGGCCCAAGCTCCACGCCGCCGCCCGGCCAGTCGGCCAGTACCGCGTCCCGCGTTGACGTCCCGGGCGTCCAGCGCACCAGCCGATAGCCAGGCTCGCTGACAAAGGGCGCCGCCTTGGCCCAGACCAGCATGGTCAGCGAGCCGTCCGGGTTCTCGACCGCCGCCACCGGCCAGGCGGCGTTGTGGACGACCTGCGACTGATCACTGAACGGCTGGGCGGCGGTCAGGTCCCCGACCACCATCTTGCCGCGCAACTGCGGCTCCATGAAGCCGCCGGTGCTCGGCTTCTCGACCGCCAGCACCCAGCGCCGCCCGGGCGGCGTCGGCGTCACCCAGCCTTGCGGCGCCCAGCCTCCGGCTCCCGTCGCGCCGTCCAGCCGCACCAGGGTCTTGTCGGTCAGCAGCGCCAGGCCGTCGCCGGCCCGCACCAGCCGGCCCTCGACGGGGCCCTGAACCGTCCGGCTAAGCACCAGCGCCGGCTCCGCCGCGCTCGCCGCGCCCGTCAGAAGCGCCGCCACCACCACGCCCAATGCCAGACTTCGCATGATCCACCCCGCTTCAACCGTTGCCCGAACGCCGCATATCACCAAATCATGGAGACGGGCGCTCGCGTGACAGGAGTCATCATGGCGCCTTCCGCGGATACGTGCGTTAACGTTTGGGCGATGGCTATTGATGGGGACTATCTCGGTGTCGACGGGGCGTAGGGTCGGGGCGGTCGCGAGTATTTTCCTGGGGCTGGCGGCGCTATCGGCGCTGGGCCCGGCGTCGGCTCAGCCGTTGAGCGGCCCGGCCGCGCCCGGCCTGATCAATCCCAGCGCTGATCAGGCGGCCCAGATGCGCCGCGCCCTGGACAACGCCCATCTGCACGGCTTCGCACCCGGCGCCTTCACGCCGCGTGGGACCGACAACCCCGCCCTCGTCGCCGCCACCCTGCGCTACGCCAAGGCCGTGCGGTCCGGCCGGCTGCCCGAATCCGCCTTCCGCAGTGACTGGGGTCTGCGCCCTGCGGCCTTCGATCCCGCGCCGGGCCTCGCGGCCGCCGTCGCCAACAACCGCGTGCAGGCCTGGCTGAACAGCCTGCCGCCGCCCTACACCGGCTACCAGGCGCTGCAGAAGGGCCTTGTCCAGTACCGCGAGATCCAGGCGACCGGCGGTTTCACCCCGCTGCCCGAGATGGACCTCAAGCCGGGCGCCGTCGGCCCCATGGTCGAACTGCTGCGCGCCCGCCTGGCCCAGGAAGACAAGGTCGCCCCGCTGTCGGTGGCCATGGTTCCCGCTGGCGCGCCCGTCGGCAGCGCGGCGGTTCCGATCTATAATCAGGAGCTGTCCGAGGCCGTTCAGCGGGCCCAGCGCCGCTTCGGCCAGCAGCCGACCGGCGTCTTCACCGCCGGCCTGCGCACCCAGCTTAACGTTCCGGTCCAGCGCCGCCTCGACCAGATCCTGGCCAACATGGAGCGCTGGCGCTGGCTGCCGCAGGCGCTGCCCGAGCACCGCATCCAGGTCAACATCGCCGCCGCCGTGCTGACCGTGTTCGAAGGCGACGAGCCGACGATGTCGATGCGCGCCGTCACCGGCAAGCCGGGCTCCGAGACGCCGATGCTGCGCTCGAGCATCCACAGCATCGTGCTCAATCCGCCGTGGAACGTGCCGGCCGGGATCGCCAGGAACGAACTCTACCCCAAGGGCCGCGGCTACCTGGCCGCCAACGGTTTCCGCATCCTGCCGGGCGGCGGGCTGCAGCAGGCGCCGGGCCCGGGCAGCGCGCTTGGCCTGATCAAGTTCGACTTCCAGAACCCCTACGCCGTCTACCTGCACGACACCCCGTCCAAGGGCCGCTTCGCCAGCTACAGCCGCCTGGCCAGCCACGGCTGCGTTCGCCTCGAAAAGCCCATGGCCCTGGCCCGCCATATTCTCGCCGGCGACCCGGTCTGGACCCCTGAGCAGATCGAAGC
>JAUMCZ010000149.1:0-18997 GCA_032122215.1 Caulobacter sp. | reverse complement strand
GTGCAGATTCACCTCGACACCCTGCGGGCCCTGGCCATGCTGGCGCCCACCGACCTGAAGGCCAGCGCCCTCATCACCCGCCAGCTTCATCGCGCCGTATCGCTGCGCATCGAAAGCCACCTGGCCGGGCTGACCATCGACTATGGTGAGACCAAACCGGTGGGCAAGCGGCTGACGGTCCTCGACGCCTGAGCATTGCGGCTTTGGGCCTGGGGCCTATATGCGGACCCATGGCCGAAGCGTTCAATGACCTCACCCTCTCCGCCGACAAGGCCGCGCGCTATGCGGAGGTCGCTCAGGAAATCGCCTCGGTGCTCGATGGCGAGCCGAACCTGACCGCTCGCATGGCGACCGTCGCCTCGATGCTGGCCAACAGCTTCGACCACTATTTCTGGACGGGCTTCTACGTGGTCGACGAGACGCGCGAGCGGGAGCTGGTGGTCGGACCCTATCAAGGCACGCTGGGTTGCCTGCGCATCGCCTATGGGCGGGGCGTCTGCGGGGCCGCTGCAGCGACGGGTGAGACCCAGCTGGTCGAGGACGTCCATGCCTTCCCCGGCCACATCGCCTGTGACGCCAAGAGCCAGAGCGAGATCGTCGTGCCGGTAAAGGACGCAGCTGGGAAACTGCTGGCGGTGTTCGACGTCGATTCCGACAGGCCTGCGGCGTTCGACGCGGTCGACCAGGCGGGGATCGAAAAGATCCTGCGCGAGACGTTTGCGTAGCCTCCCTCCCCGAATTGGGGAGGGCAGGCGCGCATTGCGCGCCGGGTGGGGAAGTGGGTCACCGGCCTCACCAGTTAGGCTTCTCAGCGCGTACTCCCGAGGGTCAGGAACCGATTTCCCCACCCGACGCGCGTAACCGAGCGTCTGCCCTCCCCAGGTCGGGGAGGGAGGTCCACGATTCCTCAACTCGCGACGGCTATGCTGGCCGTATGACTGCCCGCGTCAGCCTGATTGTCCCGACCCAACGTCGCCCTGCCGGGCTGGCGACGGCGTTGCGTTCCCTGGTCGCTCAGACCGGTGTCGATCCCACCCGCCTTGAACTTATCGTCGCCGACAATGACGCGGTTCCGTCGGCCCAGGCCTTCGTCGAGGGCCTGAACGCTCCGTTCAAAGTTCGCTATGTCCACGAACCCCGACCCGGTGTCGCCAACGTCCGCAACGCCGCGCTCGCCGTGGCCACCGGCGACCTGATCGCCTTCCTCGACGATGACGAGGAGGCGCCGCCGACCTGGCTGGCCGACCTGCTCGCCGCACAGACCACGCTGAGCGCCGATGTCGTCTTCGGTCCCGTGCGCGGACGCGCGCCTGACGGCGTGCGTCACCGGGACTATCTTGAGGACTTCTTTTCCCGCCACGGCCCCGCCGACACGCAGCGTCTCGACAGCTGGTACGGCTGCGGCAACAGTCTGATCCGTCGGTCGGCCCTGCCACATCCGACCGCTCCGTTCGATCCGTCCCGCAACGCCAGCGGTGGCGAGGACGACCTGTTGTTCGCCCAGATGGCGGCGACCGGCGCGACCTTCGGCTGGTCGCACACGGCGTTCGTCTGGGAGGACCCCGTCCCCTCGCGCCTGACCCTGGCCTATGCCCTGCGCCGCGCCTTCGCCTACGGCCAGGGGCCCAGCGAGCACTGCGCGGCCGAGAAGAACGTCGGCGGCATCGTGCGCTGGATGCTGGCCGGGCTGGTGCAGACCGCGCTTTGGGCGCCCGTCGTGGCCATCAAGTGGGCCCTGTTTGCCCCGGATCGGGCCATGCCGCTGGATCGGCTGATGCGCGGCCTGGGCAAGACCTTCTGGTTCCCGCCGTTCAGCCAGACGTTTTACGGCCGCCCGGCGTAAGGGAAGCCTTGCACCGCCTGCCGCAGCATTCCAGAAGGGGCCGATGAGCCCGTCCCGCACCATAACCCTCGACGGCGACCTGATCGCCGACGCCCGGGCGCTCCGGGACGCCTTCGGCTGTTTCACTACCGGCGTCACCGTGGTCACCACCCGCGCCGCCGACGGCCGCCAGGTCGGCTTCACCGTCAACGCCTTCTCCTCGGTCAGCCTTGATCCGCCGCTGGCCCTGGTCTGCGTCGACCTGAAGGCCTCCAGCCTGCCGTTCCTGGAACAGGCCGGGAAGTTCTCGGTCAACGTCCTGCACGCTGACCAGGAGGACATGGCCCGCCGATTCACCGTGAAGTCGGCTGACCGGTTCGAAGGGCTCGAATGCGAGACCTGGGACCAGGACGTGCCGATCCTGCCCGGGTGCATGGCCAACTTCGAACTGCAGACCGAGCAGGTCATCGACGCCGGCGACCACCGCATCTTCATCGGCCGCATCCTGAAGGTGCGGTTCGATCCCGAGCATGAGCCGCTGGTCTACCTGCGCGGCCAGTTCCGGCGGGTGCATACCGATTAGCAACCCTGTGGGCGGCGACAACAAAAGTCGCATTACGCCTGACGTTGGGTCATACTTTTGCGCCTTCGCGGCATCGCCTATCTTACCGTGAACGTAAACGACAACCTGTCGGGAGAGCCCCCATGGCCGAAGCCTATATCGTCGCCGCCAAACGCACCGCCGGAGGCCGCAAGGGTGGCCGGCTCGCCGGTTGGCACCCCGCCGACCTCGCCGCCCAGATCCTCGAAGGTCTGATCAAGGACGTCGACGCCGATCCGGCGCTCGTCGAGGACGTCATCATGGGCTGTGTCGGCCAGGCCGGTGAGCAGTCGGTGAACATCGCCCGCAACGCCATCCTCGCCTCGTCCCTGCCGGAAAGCGTGCCGGGCACCAGCGTCGATCGCCAGTGCGGCTCCTCGCAGCAGGCCATCCACTTCGCCGCCCAGGCGGTCATGTCGGGCGCCATGGATATCGTCATCGCCTCGGGCGTCGAGAGCATGAGCCGCGTGCCGATGGGCACCCCGGCCATCCTGGCCCTGAAGGCCGGCATGGGCAGCTACATGAGCCCCAACATCCAGGAGCGCTACCCGAACATCCAGTTCAGCCAGTTCGCCGGCGCCGAGATGATCGCCAAGAAGTACGGCCTGACCAAGGACCAGCTCGACGAGTTCGGCTACAACAGCCACCGCAAGGCGATCGAGGCCACCAAGGCCGGCAAGTTCGCCAACGAAATCGTGCCGATCAAGATCAAGACGGCCGAGGGCGTCGAAGAAGAGCACACCGTCGACGAAGGCATCCGCTTCGAGGCCAGCCTGGAAGCCATGCGCGGCGTGAAGCTCTTGCAGGAAGACGGCGCCCTGACCGCCGCCACCTCCAGCCAGATCTGCGACGGCGCCTCGGGCGTGCTCGTGGTCAACGAGAAGGGCCTGAAGCAACTGGGCGTCGAGCCGCTGGCCCGTATCCACCACATGACGGTCATCGGCGCCGATCCGGTGATCATGCTGGAAGCCCCGATCCCGGCCACCCTGCGGGCGCTGGAAAAGACCGGCCTGAAGATCGGCGACATCGACGCCTTCGAAGTCAACGAAGCCTTCGCCTCGGTGCCGGTCGCGTGGCTGCAGGCCACGGGCGCTGATCCGGACCGTCTGAACGTCCACGGCGGCGCGATCAGCCTGGGTCACCCGCTCGGTGGTTCGGGTTCGAAGCTGATGGCGACGCTGCTCAACGTGCTGATCGACCGCAAGGGCAAGTACGGCCTGCAGACGATGTGCGAAGGCGGTGGTCTCGCCAACGTGACGATCATCGAGCGGCTGTAGGGTCAGCTACTCGCTGAAACGTTTGAGGGCCGCCGGCACAAGCCGGCGGCCCTTTTTCGTCCCTCCCCGAATTGGGGAGGGCAGGCGCGCGTTGCGCGCCGGGTGGGGCAGTGGGTCACCACAGCCGGCCGGTTAGGTTTCTCAGTGCCTGAAGTCGAACGTTAGTGACCGACTTCCCCACCCGACGCGCGTAACCGCGCGTCTGCCCTCCCCAATTCGGGGAGGGAGGGTGCTATTTCGGCGCCAAGCGCCAGATGATGTTGCCGACGTCGTCGGACACCAGCAGGCCGCCAGCTTTGTCCTCGACAATGGCCACCGGCCGGCCCTGGGCTTCCTTCTTGCCATTCAGGAAACCGTCGAGGACCACGGCCGGCGCGCCCGTGGGTTTGCCGGCCACGAAGGGCACATAGATCACCCGATAGCCGCTCGGCGGATCGCGGTTCCAGCTGCCGTGCTGGGCGACGAAGACGCCGCCGCGCCAGGCTTGCGGGAGCAGGGTCCCGCCGTAGAAGTGGATGCCGAGCGAGGCGGTGTGGGCGCCGAGGCCATAGGAGGGCTTGAGGGCCTTGGCGACCATGGCCGGGTTGGCCGGCTGGACGCGGTCGTCGACAGTCTGGCCCCAGTAGCTCCAGGGCCATCCGTAGAAGCCGCCGTCCTTGACGACCGTCATGTAGTCGGGCGGGGTGTCGTGGCCGATCATGTCGCGCTCGTTGACCGCCGCCCAGAGCAGGCCGGTGACCGGCTCCCAGCCCAGGCCGTTGGCGTTGCGCAGGCCGGAGGCGAACACCCGGCGGCCGGATCCGTCGAGGTTCATTTCCAGAATGGCCGCGCGGTCCTTTTCGACCTCGAGCCCTTCGTCGGCGATGTTGCTGCTCGAACCGACAGCGACGTAGAGCTTGGAGCCGTCCTTCGCCGCAATGATATTGCGGGCCCAGTGGCCGTTGGAGCCGGTGGCCGGCAGGTCAGCGATCTTCTTGCCTGCGCCCTCAATCTTCGTGGCGCCCTCGGCATAGTCGAACACCAGCACGCTGTCGGTGTTGGCGACGAACAGCTGGGCGCCGACCAGCACCATGCCGGACGGGGAGTTGAGGCCGGTGATGAAGGGGACCTTCAGCTCGGCGACGCCATCGCCATCACTGTCGCGGAGCAGGGTGATGCGGTTGGGGCTGGGCACGCCGGCGCCGGCCTTTTTCATCATGTTCTTGGCGACCATGGCGGTCAGGCCCTTGCCCTCGCGCGGCGGGCTGTTGCTTTCGGAGACCAGGATGTCGCCGTTGGGCAGGGCGTAGAGCCAGCGGGGGTGCTCCAGGCCCTCGGCGAAGCGGGCGACCTTGAGGCCCTCGGCCGGAACGGGCGCGGCGTCCTTGGCCCAGCCGACGGCCTGCCGGGCGTTGACCGTCGGCAGAGCCGAGGTCCTGGCGGCCGGCATCTTTGGATCGGGGCCGTAGCCTTCGGACCCGTCGGACGTGGTCGGCTTCTGGCAGGCGGTGAGGGCGACCAGGGCGAGACCGGTCAGCAGCAGGCGTTTCATGGAAGGCTCCCCGAATTTTCGGAGACCCTAGGTCGAGGAAGGCGGCGCGCCAATAGAAACCCTCTCCCAAAGGGAGAGGGAGGGGCCCGCGCCGAAGGCGTGGGAGGGTGAGGGGTTAGGGACTTGAGAGGATTCGCGCCAAGGCGGCGGGCGCCGCAACCCCTCACCCGGTCTGGCCGGGGCCAGACCGACCTCTCCCTATGGGAGAGGTTTCCGTGTGCGTCAGCCCGCCGGCGTCACGCGCCAGATGATGTTGCCCACGTCGTCCGCCACCAGCAGGGCGCCGGTCTTGTCGACGACCACCCCGACCGGGCGGCCCTTGGCCTGGACCCTGGCGTCCAGGAAGCCCGTCAGGACGTCCTGGGGCGGGCCGCTGGGTTTGCCGCCGGTGAAGGGGACGAAGACGACCTTGTAGCCGCTGACCGGGTCGCGGTTCCACGAGCCGTGCTGGCCGATGAGGGCGCCGCCGCGATACTGGCCGAGCAGATCGCCGCGATAGAAGGTCAGCCCCAGCGAGGCGGTGTGAGCGCCGAGGGCGTAGTCGGGCGTCAGGGCGGCGGCGACCCTGGCCGGATCCTGCGGTTTGACCCGCGTGTCGACGCGGCCCCAGTAGCTGTAGGGCCAGCCGTAGAAGCCGCCGTCCTTGACGCTGGTCATGTAGTCCGGGACCAGGTCGTGGCCGATTTCGTCACGCTCGTTGACCGCAGTCCACAGCATGCCGGAGGTCGGTTCCCAGTCCATGCCGTTGGGATTGCGCAGGCCGGTGGCGAAGAGGCGTTTCTGACGGGTGGCCAGGTCGATTTCCCAGATGGCGGCGCGGCCCGCTTCCTTGTCGAGGCCGTTCTCGCCGACATTGCTGTTGGAGCCGACGGTTGCGTAGAGCTTCGCGCCGTCCGGGCTGGCGATGATGTTCTTGGTCCAGTGGTGGTTGATCGGGCCGGCCGGCAGGTCGGTGACCTTTGTCGGCTGGGCGGTGATGCTGGTCGCGCCCGGGGTGTAGGGGAAGCTGACCACCGCGTCGCTGTTGGCCACGTAGAAGGTGTTGCCGACCAGGGCCATGCCGAAGGGCGAGTTGAGGCCGGTCAGGAAGGCGGTCTTTGTCTCGGCCACGCCGTCGCCGTCGGCGTCGCGCAGCAAGCTGATGCGGTTGGCGGTCGGGGTGGCGGCGCCGGCGTTCTTCATCACCGCCTTCATCACCGCGCCCTTGATTCCCTTGCCATCCTCGGGCTTGGGCGGGGCGTTGGTCTCGGCGACCAGGACGTCGCCGTTGGGCAGGACGTAGAGCCAGCGGGGGTGGTCCAGTCCGCCAGCGAAGGCCTCGACCTTGAGACCCGCGGCCGCGATGGGCTTGTCGCCGCCCGGCCAGCCCACGGCCTTGCGGGCGTTGATGGTGGGGATCAGGGCCTTCTGCGGCTCACCGATGGTCGGTTCGGGGCCGTAGGTCGCCGAGGCGGGCAGGCTGGCCTTCCCGGAGCAGGCGGCGAGGGCGAGGAGCGAGGCCCCGAGCAGGGCGCGGGCGGGGGTGTTCACAGGAAGGCGTCCTTCGGCCGGCGTATCCGGCCAAGGCAAAGCGTCCCGCGCCTGAGCTTGTTCCGTCAGCCGCGGGGCTGGCGCAGGCGGGCGGTGAAGCGCTGGGCGCCGGCCGGGTAGAGGAAGCGGGCGCTGGTCACGCAGGCGCCGGACAGCCAGGTCTTGCGTTCCAGGCAGAGCAGGGCCGAACCGGTTGAAATGCCTAGCCGTTTGGCCGTCTGTCCATCGGCGGCGAGGGCGGTGATGGCATGCTCCGCCTCGGTCCAGGCGACGTGGGTCAGGAGCCAGGCGCCGGGCGCGTCATCCTCGAACCGCTCGCGGGCGGCGGCGGGGGCGGCGTCCAGGTTGATCAGCCGCTCCTCGAGGGCGTGGGGCTGGCCGTCGGCCAGGTGCAGGCCGATGACCAGCAGGATAGGGGCCCCTTCGGCGACGCCGAGAGCGGCGGCTTCCTCGGCCCGCGCCGCGTCTTCCCGGCGGGCCAGGCGGCGGAAGGCGTATTCACGGCCGGTGCTGCGGACCTCGGCGGCGACGTCGCGGATCTCCAGGACGGTTTCCTGCACCGTGCGGCGGGCGACGAAGGTGCCGGCCCGCTTGCGGCGCTGGACCATGCCGGCCTCGGCCAGGGCTCCCAGGGCGCGGCTCACTGTCATGCGGGCGCAGTTCCATTCGGCGGCAAGCTGGGTCTCGTTGGGCAGCTTCTCACCGGGCTTGTAGATGCCGGCCAGGATGTCGGCCTCGAGGCGGGCGCGGATGGCTTCGTGGAGCGGCTGGGTCATGCGGTGAGGCTCTTGAGGACGTTGCTGTAGCGGGCGTTGAGGGCGGATCGGTGGATGTGGCGGCCGTTCTCGACGACCCGGCGGCCGCCTGTATAGACCGAGGAGATAGCGCCGCGGCCCTGGCTGAACACCCAGGTGTCCAGCGCCAGGTCGTCGGTGCGGCCGGCCATGTCGGGGTGGTCCATGGCGAGGCAGACGACGTCGGCGCGATGGCCGACGGCGAGGGCGCCGAGGGGTTGGCCGAGGGCCTGGGCGCCGCCCTTCAGGGCGCCGGTAAGCAGGGCGCGGCCGGTGCTTTCGCCTTCGGTCCAGGAGAGGAGGTTGCGGCCGCGCAGGCTGAGGCGCTGGGCGTATTCGAGCTGGCGCAGCTCGCCGGCGGCGTCGACGGCGATGTTGCTGTCGGTGCCGACGCCGAAGCGGCCGGCGGCGGCGAGGTAGTCGCTGGAGGGGAAGATGCCGTCGCCGAGGTTGGCTTCGGTGATCGGGCAGAGTCCGGCGACGGCGCCGGATCTGGCAAGGTTTTCAGTCTCTTGCGGGGTCAGATGGGTGGCGTGGATCAGGCACCAGCGATGGTCGACGCCGGCGTGGTCGAGGAGCCATTCGACGGGGCGCTGGCCGGACCAGGCGAGGCAGTCCTCGACCTCCTTGACCTGTTCGGCGGCGTGGATGTGTACCGGGCCGGTGGTCAGGGGGAGGATGGCTTTCAGCTCGTCGGGGGTGGCGGCGCGGAGGCTGTGGGGGGCGACGCCGACGGTTGCGCCGTCGCTTTGTAGCGCTTCGACGATGCGGGCGAAGCGATTGGGATCATTGATGAATCGGCGCTGGCCCGCGGTCGGCGGTTCGCCGCCGAAGGTGGCGTGGGCGTAGAAGACGGGCAGCATGGTGATGCCGATGCCGGTGTCGTCGGCGGCCTTCAGATGGCGGCGGGCGAGCTCGGCGACATCGGCGTAGGGGGAGCCGTCCGGGCTGTGGTGCAGGTAGTGGAACTCGGCGACGGCGGTGAAGCCGGCCTCCAGCATGTCGGCGAAGGCGTAGGCCGCGATGGCTTCGACGTCGTCCGGACCCAGGCGGGCCAGGAAGCGGTACATGACCTCGCGCCAGGTCCAGAAGCTGTCGGCGGCGGGGCCGCGGCGTTCGGCGAGGCCGGCCATGGCGCGCTGGAAGGCGTGGCTGTGCAGGTTGGGCAGGCCGGGGACGCCGAGCGCCTCGCGCGATTCGCCCGAAATGGGCGATGCGCCAATTTGCAGCGCCGTGATCAGCCCATCCTCGCAGGTTATGCGCACATCGCTGGCCCAGCCGTCGGGCAGCAGGGCGCGGTCGAGGAAGAGGGTCGTCTGCATGGCCCTGAGGATCGGGTTGCAAGATGAATATGTCTAGACATATTGTGCGGGCCTCAGCGGAGGACTCATGCATTTCGACCGGCTCTGGCGCGGCGGGCGGCTGGCGACTCTCGACGAGTCCCGGGACGGACTCGGCCTCGTTGAGGACGGGTCGGTGGGGTGCGTTGACGGGCGGATCGCGTTTGTCGGCGCCGGGCTGCCGGACGGCTGGACGGCCGATGAGGTGATCGACCTGGAGGGTCGGCTGGTGACCCCCGGACTGATCGACTGTCACACCCATCTGGTGTTCGCCGGCGACCGGGCGGACGAGTTCGAGATGCGGCTGCGGGGCGAGACCTACGAGACCATCGCGGCGGCCGGGGGCGGCATCGTCTCGACGGTGGCGAAGACGCGGGCGGCGACGGAAGGCGAGCTGGTGGCGAGCGCGCTGGAGCGGCTCGACCGGTTGCTGGCCGAGGGGGTGACGGCCGTCGAGATCAAGTCGGGCTATGGGCTCGATCGGGAGAGCGAGCTGAAGATGCTGCGGGCGGCGCGGGCGCTGGCGGGCGTGCGGGCGGTGAGCGTGGCGACCAGCCTGCTGGCGGCGCACACCCTGCCGCCGGAGCACCGGGACAGCCGCGAGGTCTATGTCGCCAGGGTGGTGGAGGAGATCATTCCGGCGGCGGTGGGGCTGGCCGATGCGGTCGATGCCTTCTGTGAGAGCAACGCCTTTACGCCGGACGAGGTGCGGCGGGTGTTCGATGCGGCCAGGGCGCACGGGCTGCCGGTGCGGCTGCATGCCGATCAGCGGACGGCCGGGGGCGGGGCGCAGCTGGCGGCGGAATACGGGGCGCTGAGCGCCGATCATCTGGAGCGGACGGACGCCGAGGGGGCGCGGGCGCTGGCGGCGGCGGGGACGGTGGCGGTGCTGTTGCCGGGGGCCTTCTATGCGCTGCGGGATGAGGAGAAGCCGCCGGTGGCGCTGTTCCGCGAGGCGGGTGTGCGGATGGCGGTGGCGACCGACTGCAATCCGGGGAGTTCGCCGCTGACCTCGCTGCTGACGGCGGTGAACATGGCGGCAGTCCTGTTCGGGCTGACGGTGGATGAGGCGATCGCGGGCGTCACGCGCGAGGCGGCGCGGGCGATCGGGCGGTGGGACGAGATGGGATCGCTGGAGGTGGGCAAGGCCTGCAACCTGGCGATCTGGGATGCGACCCGGCCGGTCGAGCTGGCCTATTGGCTGGGGCGCAATCCGTTGCGCTCCAGGGTGTTTCAGGGAGTTGTGTCGTGAGTCTGGTGTTGACCCCGGGCGAGGCCAGTCTGGGCGACTGGCGCAGGCTGTTCGAGGGGGAGGTCCCGACGCTCAGCGATAGCGCCTGGCCGGCGATCGCGGCGAGCGCGGCGGTGGTCGAGGCGATCGTCGGCAAGGGCGACGCGGTCTATGGCGTCAACACCGGCTTCGGCAAGCTGGCCAACATCCGGATCGAGACCGGCGACCTGGCGCGGCTGCAGCAGAACATCGTGCTCAGCCATGCGGCGGGCGTCGGCGAGCCGCTGGAGGCCGATGTGGTGCGGCTGATGCTGGCGCTGAAGGCGGCGAGCCTGGGGCGCGGGGCGTCGGGGGTGGCGCCGGCGACGGTGGAGATGATCCTGGCCCTGCTGGCGCGGGACTGTTTGCCGCTCATTCCCAGGCAGGGGAGCGTGGGGGCGTCGGGGGATCTGGCGCCGCTGTCGCATATGGCGGCGACGATGATCGGGGTGGGTGAGGCGTTCGTGGCCGGGGTCCGGATGCCGGCGGCCGAGGCGCTGGCGAAGGTGGGCCTGAAGCCGCTGACGCTCGGGCCCAAGGAAGGGCTGGCGCTGCTCAACGGCACACAGTTTTCGACGGCCTGCGCGCTTGCCGGGCTGTTCCGCATCGAGCGGGTGTTCCAGGCGGCGATGGTGGCGGGCGCCCTGTCGGTCGAGGCGGCCAAGGGGTCGGTGGCGCCGTTCGATCCGCGCATCCATGCGCTGCGCGGGCACAGGGGGCAGGCGGAGGTCGCGGCGTGGTTCAAGGCCATGCTGGAGGGCAGCGCCATCCAGGTCAGCCATGCGCATTGCGAGAAGGTGCAGGATCCCTACTGCCTGCGCTGCCAGCCGCAGGTGATGGGGGCGATCCTCGATCTGGGGCGGCAGGCGGCGACGACGCTGGGCATCGAGGCCGGCGGGGTGACCGACAATCCCCTGATCTTCACCGAGACGGGCGAGGCGATCAGCGGCGGGAACTTCCATGCCGAGCCGGTGGCGTTTGCGGCCGACATGCTGGCCATGGCGGTGTGCGAGATCGGCTCGATGAGCGAGCGGCGGACGGCGATGCTGGTTGATCCGGCGCTGTCGGGACTGCCGGCGTTTCTGACGCCGCGGCCGGGGATCAACAGCGGCTTCATGATCCCGCAGGTGACGGCGGCGGCGCTGGTGTCGGAGAACAAGCAGCGGGCTTACCCGGCGAGTGTGGACAGCATTCCGACGAGTGCGAACCAGGAGGACCATGTGTCGATGGCGGCGCATGGGGCGCGGCGGTTGCTGGAGATGGCGGAGAACGCCGCCCAGGTGGTGGCGATCGAGGTGCTGGCGGCGGCGCAGGGGTGCGATTTCCACGGCGGGCTGGCGTCGAGTGAGGGGCTGGAGGCGGTCCGGGGGCTGGTGCGCGGGGTCGTGCCGCATCTCGAGGACGACCGGTTCTTTGCGCCGGACATGGCGGCGGCGGCGGGGTTGGTGAAGTCCGGGGCGCTGGCGAAGGCGGTGGGGGTTGAGCTGCCGGGGATGGTGGAATGAGGGGGCTCATTGGAACCCTCTCCCATGGGGAGAGGGAGGGGCCCGCCGCGCAGCGGCGGGAGGGTGAGGGGGTACGGCGCCTGGGCGTCGTTCACCGTAACCCCTCATCCGGCCCTTCGGGCCACCTTCTCCCTCCGGGAGAAGGATTGTGAGTGCGTCCTGGCTCCACGTTCACCGGGGGCAGGCGCCTTTGGTGATTTCCATGCCGCACGCCGGCACCGTCATCCCGCCGGAGATCGCCGGGCATCTGGTCGATCACGACCTGGCGATCCACGACTGTGACTGGTTCATGCCGCAGCTCTACGATTTCGCCGAGGCGCTGGGCGCCACCATCGTGCGGACCGACATCTCGCGCACAGCCATCGATGTGAACCGCGATCCGTCGGGCCAGAGCCTCTATCCCGGACAGGCGACGACCGGCCTCTGCCCGACCGAGACCTTTGACGACGTGCCGCTCTACAAGCCCGGCCACGCCCCGCGCCAGGCCGAGATCGCCCGGCGGCGGATCAGCTATTTCGCGCCCTACCATGATGCGCTGGAGGGGGAGATCGACCGGTTGCGGCTGATCCATCCGCGGGTCGTGCTGTACGACGCCCACTCGATCCGCTCCTGCGTCGAGCGCCTGTTCGAGGGGGAACTGCCGGCGCTGAATCTCGGGACCAACAGCGGGGCCAGCGCCGACGCGGGGGCCGTGGCCACCGCCGAGAAACACATGGCGGCGTCGGGCTTCTCGTCCGTCACCAACGGCCGCTTCAAGGGCGGCTGGATCACTCGCCATTACGGCCGCCCCGAGGAGGGCGTCCATGCCCTGCAGATGGAAATCGCCCAGCGGGCCTACATGGACGAGCCGCAGGGGCTGGCCATTCCCGTGTGGAACCCTGACCGCGCCGCGACCCTGCAGGGGACGCTGAAAGCCATGCTGACCGACCTGATCGACTGGACGAATACATGACCCGTCTCGACAACACCCGCGTCATCCGCAGCCCGCGCGGCCTCACGCTTTCGGCCAAATCCTGGCTGACCGAGGCGCCGATGCGGATGCTGATGAACAATCTCGACCCGGAGGTGGCCGAGCGGCCGGAGGACCTGGTGGTCTATGGCGGCATCGGCCGGGCGGCGCGGGACTGGGAGAGCTTTGATCGCATCGTCGCGACGTTGAAGCGCCTCGAGGACGACGAGACCCTGCTGATCCAGTCGGGCAAGCCCGTGGGGGTGTTTCGGACCCATGCCGACGCGCCGCGCGTGCTGCTGGCCAACTCCAACCTGGTGCCGCACTGGGCGACCTGGGACCACTTCCATGAGCTCGATCGCAAGGGGCTGATGATGTACGGCCAGATGACGGCCGGGTCGTGGATCTACATCGGCAGTCAGGGCATCGTTCAGGGGACGTACGAGACCTTCGTCGAGGCGGGGCGCCAGCACTATGGCGGTGACCTGTCGGGGCGGTGGATCCTCACCGCGGGCCTGGGCGGCATGGGCGGTGCGCAGCCGCTGGCGGCGGTGATGGCGGGGGCCAGCTGCCTGGCCATCGAATGCCGCGAGAGCCGGATCGAGATGCGGCTGAAGACCGGCTATCTGGATGTGAAGGCGGCCAATCTGGATGAGGCGCTGACGATCATCGAGCGGGCCTGCGCCGAGAAGAAGGCGATCAGTGTCGGGGTGGTGGGCAACGCCGCCGAGATGTTGCCGGAGATGGTGCGGCGCGGGGTGCGGCCGGACCTGGTGACCGACCAGACCAGCGCGCATGACCCGATCAACGGCTATCTGCCGGCCGGCTGGACGGTGATGGAGTGGGACGAGCGGCGGGAGCGGGACCCCAAGGCCGTCGAGCAGGCGGCGCGGCGCTCGATGGCGCGGCATGTCGAGGCGATGATCGACTTCCACAAGGCCGGCATCCCGACCGTCGACTACGGCAACAACATCCGCCAGGTGGCGCTGGAAGAGGGGGTGGCGGACGCCTTCTGCTTCCCGGGGTTCGTGCCGGCCTATATCCGGCCGCTGTTCTGCCGGGGCGTGGGGCCGTTCCGCTGGGCGGCGCTGAGCGGGGATCCGGAGGATATCGCGAAGACCGACGCCAAGGTGAAAGAGCTGCTGCCGGACAACAGGCACCTGCACCGGTGGCTCGACATGGCGGCGGAGAAGATCCAGTTCCAGGGGCTGCCGGCGCGCATCTGCTGGGTGGGGCTGGGGGACCGCGACAAGCTGGGCCTGGCGTTCAACGAGATGGTGGCGCGGGGTGAGATCGGGCCGGTGGTGATCGGCCGGGACCACCTGGACAGCGGGTCGGTGGCGAGCCCGAACCGCGAGACCGAGGCGATGAAGGACGGGTCGGACGCGGTGTCTGACTGGCCATTGCTGAACGCGCTGCTGAACACGGCGAGCGGCGCGACCTGGGTGTCGCTGCACCATGGCGGCGGGGTCGGGATGGGGTTCTCGCAGCATAGCGGCATGGTGATTGTGTGCGACGGGACGGAGGATGCCGCGCGGCGGCTGGCGCGGGTGCTGTGGAACGACCCGGCGACGGGGGTGATGCGGCATGCCGACGCCGGGTATGAGGAGGCGGTGGAGTGGGCCCGGGAGAAGGGACTGGATCTGCCGTCGCTCTGATTACCTCTCCCGGAGGGAGAGGTCGGTCGGCCATCGGCCGACCGGGTGAGGGGTTACGGTCTTTGAGGGTTGGCGCGGCGCGGCGGTGTCAGGTTGGCCGGCGCCGAAACCCCTCATCCGGCCCTTCGGGCCACCTTCTCCCTCCGGGAGAAGGATTCTGGTTTTGATTACCTCTCCCATAGGGAGAGGTCGGTCGGCCACCGGCCGACCGGGTGAGGGGTTACGGTCTTTGAGGGTTGGCGCGGCGCAGCGGTGTCAGGTTGGCCGGCGCCGAAACCCCTCATCCGGCCCTTCGGGCCACCTTCTCCCTCCGGGAGAAGGATTCCTTTGATCAGGATTGGATGCTGCGCGGTCGGGAGCGGCGCCTTAAACAACTGTTTGAACTTCCGCGCGACCCTCCGTAAGGTCAACCCAAACACAGGGAGAAAACCATGGGTCGTCTGTCGGGCAAGGTCGCCATCGTTACCGGGGCCGCCAGCGGCATTGGCCGGGCCAGCGCCAAACTGTTCGCCGCGGAGGGGGCCAAGGTGGTGGCCTTTGACCGCGCCGACGCGGTGAACGAGACCGTGGCGCAGATCGTCGCCGACGGCGGCACGGCCATCGCGGTGACCGGCGACGCCGGATCGGAGGCCGAGGTCAGCGCCCTGGTCGACAAGGCGGTGGAGACCTATGGCGGGCTGGATGTCGCCTTCGCCAACGCCGGGGTCTCGGGCGGCTGGGTCACCCTGCCGGAGTTGACCGAGGCCAGCTTCATGGATCTGCTCAGGATCAACGTCGTCGGGCCGGCGATGCTGATCAAGCATGCGTCGCGGGTGATGGCGCCCAAGGGCAAGGGTTCGATCATCTGCACGGCATCGGTGGCGGCGCTACGGTCGGGGGCAGGGGGCACGCCCTACAGCGCCTCGAAAGCGGGCGTCATCTCGATGGTGCAGACCACGGCCCAGCAGCTGGGCGGCACGGGCATCCGGGTCAACGCCATCTGCCCCGGGCTGATCGAGACGGGGATGACCATGCCGATGTTCGACCGGGCGCGGGAGAAGGGCTCGGAAGGCAAGATCGGCCAGCTGAACCCGTTGCGCCGGGCCGGCCAGCCGGTCGAGATCGCGCAGATGGCGCTGTTCCTGGCCTCGGACGATGCGTCCTATGTGAATGGCCAGGCGATGGTGGTCGACGGCGGGCTGTCGAGTTCGCACCCGGTGGCGCGGCCGGGGTCGCTGAGCTGAGCTGAGCTGAGCTGAGCGGAGGTTGTGTGACGCAGGCCGTTCTGCGCCCCGCCCCGGCCCGCCCTCCGCTCATCCCGGCATTGACGCTCCGCGCCGCCCTGCGGGTCGCCGGGATGAGCGGAAGTTGGGGGGGGGGCGCGGCCGGGCTCTACCCCTCCAGCGCCGTGATCACCTCGGCCGGGTGGGTGTAGTAGGCCATGAAGCCGGCGTCCTTGAGGAAGGTCACGGGGGCGTCGGGGAAGGCCTTGCGCCAGTGCTCAAGGTCCACCGGCCATTGCAGGCCCTCGCAGAACAGGAGGTTCCAGCGGTCGCCGCCGATGGTGTCCGGCAGGGTCCAGCCCAGGGCGTAGACCGCCATCTCGGCCGCCCAGCCGGCGATGGTGCGGGCTGACATGCCGCGCGCGTCACGCAGCACCCGGGCCAGGATGAGGGGATCGTCGGTGGCCGCCTTGTCGGCCGGCGCGGTCTCCATCGACTTGCGCACGGTTCGGGTCAGAAGGTCGGTGCGGGTCTGGCGACGCAGCATCTCGCCCAGCGGGGTGATCAGTTCGGGATGTTTCAGCAGGCTGCGCGAGACCGCCCCGATCAGGGACAGCTGGCTGCGCTCGATCTCGCGGGGCGCCCGGGGGTTCATCAGCAGGCCACGGCCGATCCGGTCGCCGTAGCGCGCCGCGAAGGCCAGGCCGGCGGCGGTCGAGCCGTCGCGGACCATGACATCGACCTTGCGCAGCTTCAGGGCGGTCAGCACGGCGATCAGGTCATCGGCCTGGGTCGCCAGATGGACTTCCGGGGTCGGCGCCGGATCGGTCAGGCCAAAGCCCGGCCGTTGCACCGCCAGGGGCCGATAGCCGGCGCGGTGGAGCAGGGCCACGAAGGTGATCGGCAGGATGCGGCCTGTCGAATAGCCGTGGAACACCACCACCGGCCGGCCGCCCTTGGGCCCATAGTCGACGAAGGCGACGCGGCGCCCGTCCTCCAGGCTGAGGACGCGGGGGCGGCCCTCGGGATCGACCGGCTCGACGACGGTTTCGGAGGCCTCGGTGAAGGCGGTCAGGGCGCCGGCCTCGACGGTCAGGCGGACGAGGTCCTTGGCCTTGTTGACGCCGGTCTTGGCGAACACCGCTTTCAGCTGGCCGCGCACCGTGGCTTCCTTGACGCCAAGCGCGGCGGCGACCTCGCGGGCGGTGAGGCCCTCGGCGAAGCGGGCGGCGGCTTTCGCCTCCGCGTGCGTGGCCCCGAACAGGGCGCGCAGCACGGCCTCGACGTCGCCGATGGGGGCGCCCATGCCGCTCATCAGGTCCATCATCCGGCGAACCAGATCAGGGCTGCGGCGGGCGCCGGCCTTGCGCATGGCCTTTTTAAGGGCCTCGCGGGCGGTCTCGCGGCCGACCCCGATACGCTCGGCCGCCTCGTTGAGATTGGGGGCGTCGAGCAGGGCCTCGGACAGGCGGGCTTCCAGGGGCGTGAAGCCGAAGGCCTGGGCGGCGCGCTGGGCGAGATCGCTGACCCGCGAGGGGGCGAAGCCCAGCAGGCAGACGCGGCGGCCGGGCAGCATCAGCTGGGCGAGGCTGGCGTCGGAGAGCGGCCAGCGCACGGCCAGGGTCTCGACGGCGGCGCAGGCGGCGATGACGCCGCCGTCCTCGGTCTCGACCAGGCCGGACGCCTGGCCCTGCTTCTGGGCCAGGCGGACCAGGCGGCGGAAGGCCGGGATGTCGGTCGGGTCGCCGAACCATTTTATGAACTGCGGATCGGCCTGGGCCAGGGCCCCGGTCGGCGAGATCACCGCCGCCCCGAGCGAGCCCTCCGGGGCGATGGCCGCGAAGCCGGCGCCGGTGTCCAGCCGGGCCGCCTCGCCCAGCGCCTCGGCGAAGGCGGCGGGATCGTGGGTGAGGGTGGAGTCGAGCAAGGCCCAGCCCTCGAGCACCGCATCCACGGGCTGGCCCTCGGCCAGGCGGCCGCGAAGGGTCTCGGACAGGGAAGCCGGGGCGTTCAAGGCGCGGGTTGAATCCTCAGAGAAGGCGCTGGGGGTCGCGTATCATGGGTCCTTCGCGCCGCCATGCGCCATATCAATTCATACGCAGCAAAAGCCCGGCCAGATTTTCTGACTGGAGCCTGGGCTCAAACAATCGTTTAAGCGGTGAAATTCACCTCACCGGAGAGCCCAAAGTGAGCACTGAGGCCCTGTTCCGCCCGTTCCAGGTCAAGTCGATGACCCTGGCCAACCGAATCGCCATGGCGCCGATGACCCGCAGCTTCTCGCCCGGCGGCGTGCCGACCCAGGAGGTCGTCGACTACTACCGCCGCCGCGCCGAGAACGGCGTCGGGCTGATCATCTCCGAAGGCACGGGCGTGGCGCGGCCGGCGTCGCTGAACGATCCGAACGTGCCGCGTTTCCATGGCGAAGACGAACTGGCCGCCTGGAAGTCGGTGATCGATGCGGTGCATACGGCCGGCGGCAAGATGGCGCCGCAGCTGTGGCACGTGGGCGCGGTGCGGACCCGCGATCCGCAATGGACGCCGCCGGGCCCCTACGACAGCCCGTCCGGCCTGTCGTCGCCCGGCAAGTCGTTCGGCGAGGCGATGAGCGACGCCGAGGTGGCCGATGCGGTCGATGCGTTCGCCAAAGCCGCCGGCGCGGCCAAGGCGCTGGGCTTCGATTCCATCGAGCTGCACGGGGCGCATGGCTATCTGATCGACCAGTTCTTCTGGCACGGGGTCAACGTCCGCGAGGACCGCTGGGGCGGCAAGACCCTGCCGGAACGGTCGCGGTTCGCGGTGGAGATCCTCAAAGCCGTGCGGCGCGAGGTGGGCGAGGACTATCCGGTCATCATCCGCCTGTCGCAGTGGAAGCAGCAGGACTTCACGGTCAAGCTGGCGGCTGATCCCAAGGAGATGGAAGCCTGGCTGGCGCCGCTGGCCGACGCCGGGGCGGACGTCTTCCACTGCAGCCAGCGGCGGTTCTGGGAGCCGGAGTTCGAGGGGTCTGACCTCAACTTCGCCGGCTGGGCCAAGAAGCTGACCGGCAAGCCGACGATCACTGTCGGGTCGGTGGGGCTGTCGGGCGAGTTCATCGCGGCCTACGGCGGCGAGGCCAGTGAGCCGGCCAGCCTCGACGGCCTGGTCGAACGGCTGGAGCGCGACGAGTTCGACATGGTGGCCGTGGGGCGGGCGCTGCTGCAGGACCCCGAGTGGGTGGTGAAGGTCCGCGACGGTCGCGAGGACGAGCTGAAGAGCTTCGAGCGGTCGGCGATGGGGGTGTTGTACTAGGGGGGACTTCGCTCTCCGCCCACGTGAGTGGGCGGAGGACGGTTCGGAGCGCAAGCGACGGACCAGGAGGCGGGACCGCCGGTTCAAGGTTCTAACCTTGCACCGCCGGTGGGACCCCCTTGTTTGTTGGTTGGCTGCTAGGTTGAGCTGTCTTCCGGGACGCTCGCCTGGTGTTAGCCGCACCAGGCGAGCTGTCGGTGGAGGGGCCGTTGGTCCCCGGGCTGTTTAGG
>JAUMCZ010000148.1:0-10366 GCA_032122215.1 Caulobacter sp. | reverse complement strand
CAAGGTCGCTCAGCTTCTGCAGCGAGACGCCGGTCTTGCCCTTGCGCTCTTCGTCGCCGGGCAGGGTCAGGCCGGCCCACTTGCCGTCCAGCCAGTCGGCCTTGTCGGCCTTGTAGGTCTTGCCGCCCTCGAACTCGGCGTCGAGGAAGTCGTCGAATTCCTTGATCCAGGCATCGACGTCGCCCTGCGTCGCGACGCCTTCGGCGATCAGGCGGGTCGAGTAGAGTTCGCGGGTCGAGGGATGGCCCTTTATGCGCGCGTACATCAGCGGCTGGGTCATCGTCGGGTCATCGCCCTCGTTGTGACCAAAGCGGCGGTAGCAGAACATGTCGATGACCACGTCCTTGCCGAACTGCTGGCGGTATTCTGTGGCCACCTTGGCGGCGTAGACGACCGCTTCCGGGTCATCGCCGTTGACGTGCAGGATGGGCGCTTCGACCATCAGCGCCACGTCCGACGGATAGGGGCTGGTGCGGCTGTAGTGCGGCGCGGTGGTGAAGCCGATCTGGTTGTTGACGATGAAGTGGATCGTCCCGCCGGTGCGGTAGCCCTTCAGGCCCGACAGGGCGAAGCATTCGGCGACCACGCCCTGCCCGGCGAAGGCGGCGTCGCCGTGCAGCAGCAGGGGCAGGACGTGCGTGCGGCCGGCGTCCGGCGTCTCGCGCAGGGTGAAGGCCTGCTTGGCGCGGGCCTTGCCCAGCACCACCGGGTTGACGATTTCCAGGTGGGACGGGTTGGCGGTCAGCGACAGGTGGACGTTGTTGCCGTCAAAGCTGCGGTCCGAGCTGGCGCCCATGTGATACTTCACGTCGCCGCTGCCCTCGACGTCCGAGGGGAGCGAGGTGCCGCCCTGAAACTCGTGGAAGATGACGTGGTAGGGCTTGCCCATCACGGCGGCCAGGACGTTCAGGCGGCCGCGGTGCGGCATGCCCAGCACGATATCCTTCACGCCCAGCGCGCCGCCGCGCTTGATGATCTGTTCCAGCGCCGGAATGCAGGCCTCGCCGCCGTCCAGGCCGAAACGCTTGGTGCCGGGGAAGCGCTTGTGCAGGAAGCGTTCGAAGCCCTCGGCCTCGATCAGTTTCTTGAGGATGGCGACCTTGCCCTCCTTGCTGAAGGTGATCTCCTTGTCGCGGCCTTCGATGCGGGCCTGCAGCCAACCCTTCTCGTCGGGGTTGGAGATGTGCATGTACTGCACACCGACATTGCCACAGTAGGTGCGGCGGACGATCTCGAGGATCTCGCGCAGGGTGGCGGTTTCCAGGCCCAGCACGAAGTCGAGGAAGATCGGACGGTCGAGGTCAGCGTCGGTGAAGCCGTAGTTCGACGGCTCCAGCTCGCTGGCGTCGCCGGGGGTGATGGCGATGCCCAGCGGATCGAGGTTGGCCTTCAGGTGGCCGCGCATCCGGTAGGCGCGGATCATCATGATGGCGCGCAGGCTGTCGGTGGTGGCGGCACGGATGGCCTCGGCGCTGGCCCCCGGGGACTTGGTCTCGATGGCCTTGCCGAGCTTGGCCTCGACCGCCGGCCACTGGCCGTCCAGGGCCGACAGCCATTCGGGCCGTGCGGCGCTTGGGCGATTAGGCGTCCAGGCCGGCTGGGCGGCGTTGGCCTTGATGGTCTGGGCCTGGTCGGTGAGCGTGGCGAAAAAGGCTTGCCAGCTGCTGTCGACGGAGGCCGGGTTCTCGGCCCAGCGGGCGTGCAGGTCTTCGACGTAGTCGGCGTTGCCGCCGTAGAGGAACGAAGTTTCGGTCAGGATCTGATTGATGATGCCTGCGTCGTCGGCCATTGCACTCGCGCCAGATTGCGTCGCCCGCAGCGGGGCGGCTTTGGAATGGGGCCTCATATAGGGCTCTCACCCGTGAATGGGGAGATAAACCAAGCGAATTTGTTGGGTTTTTTCGGGTTCTGGATACGACAACGCCGGCGATCGTCTCCGATCGCCGGCGTCGCCAGGCAAAAGCCTTAATGCTGCTTAGCCCTTGAGCACTTCCACCAGGGTCTCACCCAGCTTCGCCGGCGAGGGCGAAACACGGATGCCGGCCGCTTCCATGGCGGCGGTCTTGTCGCCCGCGCCGCCCTTGCCGCCCGAGATGATGGCCCCGGCGTGGCCCATGCGGCGGCCGGGAGGGGCGGTGACGCCGGCGATGAAGCCGACCATCGGCTTCCAGCGGCCGCGTCTGCGCTCATCAGCGATGAACTGGGCGGCGTCCTCTTCGGCGCTGCCGCCGATTTCGCCGATCATGATGATCGACTTGGTCGCCTCGTCGGCCAGGTACATCTCGAGGATGTCGATGAACTCGGTGCCCTTGACGGGGTCGCCGCCGATGCCGACCGCCGAGGTCTGGCCAAGGCCGACGTTGGTGGTCTGGAACACCGCCTCATAGGTCAGGGTGCCGGAGCGCGAGACGACGCCGACGCTGCCTTCCGAGAAGATGCCGCCCGGCATGATGCCGATCTTGCACTGGTTGGGCGTCAGCACGCCCGGGCAGTTGGGGCCGATCAGGCGCGACTTGCTGCCGGCCAGCGAGCGCTTCACCCGCACCATGTCCAGCACCGGGATGCCCTCGGTGATGCAGACGATCAGCGGGATCTCGGCGTCGATGGCTTCGCAGATCGAGTCGGCGGCGAAGGGCGGCGGCACGTAGATGACCGAGGCGTCGGCGCCGGTGCGGTCCTTGGCTTCGGCGACGGTGTCGTACACGGGCAGGCCGACGTGGGTCGTGCCGCCTTTGCCGGGCGTCACGCCGCCGACCATCTTGGTGCCGTAGGCGATCGCCTGTTCGGTGTGGAAGGTCCCCTGGCTGCCGGTGATCCCCTGGCAGATGACCTTGGTGTTCTTGTCGATCAGAATGGACATTAGGGCTCTCTAGCCTTGAATTTCAGGGTGAAGGCGAAGCGCGCGGGTCCTACCCGCGCACCGCCTTGACGATCTTCTCGGCGCCGTCGGACAGGTCGTTGGCGGCGATGACGTTCAGGCCGCTCTCGGCGATGATCTTCTTGCCGAGTTCGACGTTGGTGCCTTCCAGGCGAACGACCAGCGGAACCTTCAGGCCCACTTCCTTCACCGCGGCGATGACGCCCTCGGCGATGATGTCGCAGCGCATGATGCCGCCGAAGATGTTGACCAGGATGCCTTTGACGTTCGGGTCAGCGGTGATGATCTTGAAGGCTGCGGTGACCTTCTCCTTGCCGGCGCCGCCGCCGACATCGAGGAAGTTGGCCGGCTCGGCGCCGTACAGCTTGATGATGTCCATGGTGGCCATGGCCAGGCCCGCGCCGTTGACCATGCAGCCGATTTCGCCGTCGAGGGCGATGTAGCTGAGGTCGTACTTGCTGGCCTCGATTTCCTTCTCGTCTTCCTCGGTCTCGTCGCGCAGGGCGACGATGTCGGGATGGCGGAACAGGGCGTTGCCGTCGAAGCTGATCTTGGCGTCCAGCACCTTGAGGTGCTGGTCGGTGGTGATGATCAGCGGGTTGATCTCCAGCATCTCCATGTCCTTGCCCACGAAGGCGGCATAGAGCTGGCCGAGCAGGACGCCGGCTTCCTTGGCGAGACCGCCGGTCAGACCGAGGGTCTTTGCCAGGCTGCGGCCGTGGTGGGCCATGACGCCGGTGGCCGGGTCGATGCTGAAGGTGTGGATCTTCTCGGGGGTGTCGTGGGCGACCTCCTCGATATTCATGCCGCCTTCGGTCGAGGCGACGACGCTGACGCGGCTGGTCTCACGATCGACCAGCAGCGACAGGTAGAATTCCTTTTCGATGTCCGAGCCGTCCTCGATGTAGAGGCGGTTGACCTGCTTGCCCTTGGGGCCGGTCTGATGGGTGACCAGCACCCGGCCGAGCATCTCCTCGGCATGCTGGCGGACTTCCTCGACCGACTTGGCCAGGCGCACGCCGCCCTTGCTGTCCGGGCCGAGGCCTTCGAAACGGCCCTTGCCGCGGCCGCCGGCGTGGATCTGGCTCTTGACCACATACAGCGGACCGGGAAGCCGCTCGGCGGCGCTGGCGGCCTCGTCGGCGGTCATGGCGGCAAAGCCCTTGGACACGGGGGCGCCGAACTCGGCGAGGACGGCCTTGGCCTGATATTCGTGAATGTTCATCGCTGGAAAGGGCTCGCCTTGTGCGGTGGGGGACCGGGCGCGGTCGCAGACGGGGGCCTTATAGGCGCCGCACGTTAGGGCAGGCAACCCACGCAAATCGATGCGAAAAGACAAACCCCGCGAGACGGCCTCGCGGGGTTGTCGATGCTTTACGTTCGCGGAAAGGGGGGCGTTTCGGCCCCCTACTCCACCCAGTCTTTCTTCAGGGTGCGGCTGGCGATCAGCAGCAGCAGGACGCTGAGCAGATAGAAGCCGAAGCCGGTGTAGATGGCGTAGCGCAGGCTTTCCGCGCCGAAGTGCGGCTTGAGCACGTCCGACACGGCCCCGAAGTACCAGGTGCCGAGCGCGATCCCGACCAGATTGTTGATCAGCAGGAACAGGGCCGAAGCGGTCGCCCGCATGGTCGATGGCACCAGGTGCTGCACCGAGGCCAGCACCGGACCGAGCCAGGCCAGGTTCAGGCCGGTGGGAATTAGGAACAGAAAGAAGACGGCCAGCCGGCTGTCGCTGTTCATCGCCGCAAACGACAGCGGCATGGCGATCAGGAAGGCGATGGCCGGGACCAGCGGATAGGCGCCGCGCGACCTGGCCCCCAGCTTGTCGGCGATCAGCCCGCCCAGCCAGATGCCCAGCACCCCGCCGAAGAAGGCGATGCCGCTGTAGAACCAGCTGGTCTCGACCAGGGTCATGTCCAGGCTGCGCATGAAGAAGGACGGCAGCCACAGGGCGACCCCGTAGCCGTTGACCGAGGCGCAGGCGGCGCCGAAGGCCAGCAGCCAGAAGCTGGGCTTGACCAGCAGCGTCCTCAGCACCTGTCCAAACGGCGGCGCCGGCGGGGGCTCGGTGACGGGGGCGCCTTCAACGAGGTCCATGCCGTCGCGTCGGGGTTCCTTGACCGTCAGTAGGAAGATCGGGGCCAGGGCGACGCCGGCCAGACCGACGATGATGAAGGCCAGGCGCCAGTCGATCAGGGCCGCGATCAGGCCCCCGAACAGGATGCCGGCGGCGGTGCCGATCGGGATGCCGAACGAAAAGGCCGCCAGGGCCCGGCCGCGCTGGTGCTTGGGAAAGTAGTCGCTGATCAGGCTGTAGCCGGGGGCCGCCCCGCCGGCCTCACCGACGCCCACGCCGGTGCGGAAGGCGAACAGCTGCCAGAACCCGCCGGCCAGGCCGCAAAGGGCGGTGAATCCGCTCCAGACGGTCAGGGCTCCGGTCATGATCCACACCCGGCTCCTGCGGTCGGCCAGCCAGGCGATGGGAATGGCCAGCGTCGAGTAGACGACGGCGAAGGACAGCCCGCTCATCATCCCGAACTGCCCGTCTGACAGACTGAACTCTGCCTTGATGGGGCCGGCCAGGATGGCGAGGATCTGGCGGTCCACGAAGTTCAGGGCATAGACGACGATCAGGATCGCCAGCACGTAGTAACGATAGGCGGAGGACGTCTCCGCCTGGCTGGTCTCGCTCATCGCCATCTCCGCAACTTTCGGGTCTCAAAAAACGAAAAGGGCGGCCTGTCGCCAGGCCGCCCTTCGCGTTGGTCCCTTTAGAGAGGCTAGAACTTGTAGCCAACCCGCAGGGTCACGGTGCTCGGCGCGCCATAGTAGACGGTCCGGATGCTGCCGACCGAGGAGAACTCCTGGCCGTCGGTCTTGTAGGTCTCGTCGCCGATATTCTGGCCGTAGAGACCGACGTTGATCTTGCCGTTGGCGTCGGTCCAGACGACGCGGGCGTCGAACAGCCAGTAGTCGTCCTGGAACAGGCCGTCGATGCGGGTGCGGCTGTTGGTCAGGGTGTTGTCGACCGCCAGGGCATGCTCGCTGCGGAAGCGGGCCTGACCGCCGAGGGTCAGGTCGCCGGCGCCGCCGAGGTTCCAGCTGTACTGGGCGCCGTAGCGCACGGTCCAACGGGGAGCGAAGGCCGGATCCTGGAAGTCGCGGTTGCCGCCGGTGGTCGTGAAGCGGACGTCCTTGAAGCCATCGTATTCGGCTGTCAGGTAGCCGACCTGGGCGTCCAGCAGCAGGCCGTCGATCGGCCGGACGCTGGCTTCCAGCTCGGCGCCGCTGAGCTTCAGCGAGCCGGCGTTGATGACCGTCAGTTCGGGGCTAGGCAGGCCGGTGCCCGGATCGGTCACCGTGCCCGACACCCGGGCCTGGAAGTCCTGGTAGTCGTTGGTGAAGACGGTGACGTTGAACAGGATCTTGTTGTCCCAGAAGCGCGACTTCAGGCCGGCTTCCCAGCTGTTCATCTGTTCCGGATCGTAGGGCGCCTGTTCGCCGGGGTTGTTGGCCCGGCCGTTGAAGCCGCCCGACTTGAAGCCGACGGCATAGCGCGCATAGAGCAGCACGTTGTCAGCCAGCTTGTAGTCGACCGAGACCATCGGCGAGAGGTCGTCCCAGGTCTCGTTCAGCCCGCTGAAGGCGAACGCCGGGTTGGCTGTCAGCAGAGGGCTGCTCGAGAAGGTCGAGGTCGAGCGGCTGTAGGTCTTCTCTTCCTCGGTATAGCGCAGGCCGGCCGACAGGCTCAGGGCGTCGGTGACATCCCAGCTGGCGTTGACGTAGGCGGCCCAGCTCTTGGTCTCCAGGTCATCGTCGATGGTGCGCAGGAAGGTCGGGTTGGCCAGCACCGGGCCAACCAGGTTGTCGGCGTAGGCTTCCTGGTGCGAGGTGATGTTCTCGATCATGTAGAACAGGCCGCCGACCACGGTGACCGGGCCGCCCTCGTAGGCCAGCTGGAACTCCTGGCTGGTCTGGTCCTGGTCGACGCCGACGAAGACGTCGCCGACTTCCAGCTGGGTGGCGTCGATGTCGATGTAGTCGTCGGTCTTCAGCTCGCGATAGGCGGTGATCGACTTGAAGGTCAGGACGTCATTGATGTCCCACTGCACCTGGGCCGAGGTACCCCAATGCTCCAGCTTGGTGGAGTTGGGCAGGCCGGGGGTGGTGCGGGCCTGGAAGTCGTAGGGGCCGTCGGTCGGCACGGTCAGCAGCGGACCGCCGAACAAGGTGGTCAGGTTGTTGAGCGGCTTGCCCACGTTCAGGGCCGCGTCGTCCTTGTTGTAGTCGACGCTGACATCGACGCGCACGGCGTCGGTCGGGGTCCAGGCCAGGGCGCCGCGGACACCCCAGGTGTTCTTGTCGTTGTACTGGCGGTTCAGAACGGGGTCGTGGACATAGCCGTCCCGCTTGGAGACCAGGGCCGAAAGACCCAGCGACAGCTGGTCGGCGACCACCGGGCCCGAAACATTGCCCTTCAGTTCGAACTGATTGTAGCTGCCGACGGCGGCCTGGGCGCTGGCGCGGAACTCGTCGCCCGGCTTGCGGGTGACGAACTTCAGGGCGCCGCCGATGGTGTTCTTGCCGTACAGCGTGCCTTGCGGACCGCGCAGGACCTCGACGCGTTCCAGGTCCAGCAGGTCCAGGTTGGTGCCGCGGATGCGGCTGTAATAGACGTCGTCGACGTACAGACCGACCGCCGGGTCGAAGGTCTGCAGGGCGTCGGGCTGGCCGACGCCGCGGATGTAGATGTTGGTCGAGTTGGACGAGCCGCGGCCCTGGACGATGTTCAGGTTCGGAACGGCGCCCTGCAGGCCGGTGGTGTCATTGGCCTGGATCCGGTCGAGGGCCTGCTCGCTGAAGGCGGAGACCGCAGCCGGGACTTCCTGCAGATTTTCACTGGTGCGGCGGGCCGTGACGACGACTTCCTCGACGTCGGTCCCTTCGGTCGGAACGGTCTGGGCGTAGGCGCCGGCGCTCGCGGCGCTCCAGGCCGCACCGGCCAGCAGCATGGCTTTCCACATGGTCTTCATAGTCGCCCTCCCTGGGAGCGTCGGCTTCGGACCTTCAACCTGGGTCCAGTGGTCCGTTGGCGGACGCTGTTGATTACGAGAAATTCACCGAAACGCGAATTATCACCGACCTTGAGTCAGGACGGCCCCGCGCGCAACGGCGCAGGTGGCCCGGAGGCGCTTGGCCAGCCGCTTTTTTCACCACATGATGAATTGGCGCCACACCGGTCGTCAGCTTTTCGTGGTGGCGCCGGGAAGACCCCCGAAAGCGAGGATGCGGCCCAGGGGGCGGCGGCTGCACTCTCAGGCCGTTTATCTAACGGAGCCAACCCATGCGCATCGCCGCCCTCGCCCTCGCCGCCAGCCTGCTGGCCCTTCCCGCCGCCGCCCAGGACTGGCCGGCCGACAAGGTCAACTGCGTCGCGGCCTATGGCGCCCTGGCGAACGAGGCGGCCTCCACCGCCGCCTGGAATCCGAGGCTGGGCGGGGCGACGAACCTCACCACCATCAACTGGGCGGAGCGGCGGACAAGGCTGCTGGCGGGCGCGACGGCGACGGAAACCGCCGCTCGGGTCTTCGAGGAAAACTTCCGCCAGATGCTGCGCAAGGACCGCATCGACAATGTCATGAAGGGGACCGGCGTGGTCATCGGCCTGTCGATGCGCTGCGACGAAGAGTTCGGCTATTCGCCGTCCTTCGTCATTCCGGGCTAGCTGATCAGGGCCCCGAACCCGGCCGCGCAGTAGCGATAGAGCCGGGCCCGCACCGCCTCCAGGTCGTGGCTGTGGCAGAGGCCTTCCGACAGCTGGTCGATACGTCCCGTCTCCGACAGGGCCAGCATCATCGCCCCGGTCAGGAACTGGTAGCCCCAGTAGAGATCGACCATCTCGGCGTCCGGCCTGGCGCGCTTGAGGGTGTCGACCAGCTGGTGGACAACCGGATCGAAGAAGCGGTGCATGGTCTCGCCGCCCCAGGCCGGGGTGTTGTTCACCTGGGCGACCAGGGCGAAATAGTTCTTCCAGCCGGCGCCCCCGGTCATCGACCGCTCGATCAGCGGATCGATGAAGGCGGTGATCACACCCAGCGGCGTCATGTTTCCGGCGTTGGCCGCCTCATAGGCGTCCATGGAGGCCTTGCGGTCGTCGTTGAGGATCTCGGCCCGGCGCAGGAAGACGGCGTCGAACAGCTCCCGCTTGGCGCCGAAATAATAGTGGATCAGGGCGGTATCGACGCCCGCCTCGGCCGCCACCTGGCGGGTGGTGACGCCATAGAAGCCGTGCCGTGCGAACAGCCCTTCGGCGGCGTCCAGGATGGCCTGGCGCATGTCGATGCCGGAAGATTTCGTCGGCCGCCCCCGCCCGTCCTTGCGTGGCCTGCCCCGTGTCGCGGTCATGGCAGACACCGATAGGCCGCGCCGGGACGACTGTGCAAGCGGCGGTCAGACCCAGCACCCATGAAATCCAACCGGCAGCGGCACATCGGCCCGCCAGCTGCACACCGGCCCGGCCGACACCCGCGACGCCTCGAACACATGCAGCTCCGTCGCCCGCGCCTTCAGGTTCAGGGTCGTGCCGACCAGCCAGCCGTCCAGCTCCCGCGACGATCCGGGGCGGGGGACGAACTGATGCTCCTCGGCGCAATGATCGGCGCCAAAGTCGAAGACATCCGCCTTGCCGGTGCGCCAGTCGCTGACCGCGATCCCTTGCAGGAAAGGCTTGGCCGGCCCGCCGCCGACGGTGTTGACCACCGTCTTCATCCGGCCATGACCGGCGAAGCGGGGGTCGGTCCTGGGAAACTCCGCAGGCAGGCCGGTGACCTCGATCCGGGCCTTGCCGTCGGCGCCCAGGGTGATGAAGCTCAGCCGCGTCACCTGGGTGTGGGGCATTTTCAGCTGGGTGATCTGCGACCCGCCCCGCGCTGCGAAGCTGGCGTCGGCCTCGGTGCAGGCGTCGAAGCGAATGGTCCCGTCACTGTCCTCCCAGGCATCACCCAGGTGAAAGGCGAAAAAGGCCGGCAACTCATAAAGGCGGCGCTTGCCGAGGTCGTCCTTGTCGACGACCAGCACCTGCGTCCCCAGCTCAGGCCGCCAGCTCATGCTGGCCGCGAAGGGCAGCACATTCCTGTCCTGGATCCAGGGCTGCAGAACGATGACCAGTGAGCGGGCCGTTGCCGTGAAATCGTGGATATAGCTGGCGCGCGGCAAGGGCAGCATGCCCGTCTTCATCAGCGAGCCGTCGGGGTTGAGGGTCCAGACAATCGCCTGTCGCCCGGCGACGCCCAGGTTCCACACCCGGCCATTCGGCTCGATGCGCGGATGGGCCAGGAACGGCATGTGGGCGAGGTCCGGCGCATAGGTCTTCGGCCCCTTGGTCGCCAGCGTCTCGAGGTCCATGGCGATCGGTGAGCCCTGTTCCCAGAGGGCCAGCAACTCGCCGCCGATCGGCAGCAGGGCGGTGTTGGCGGCGTTGCTGTCGTC
>JAUMCZ010000147.1:0-8739 GCA_032122215.1 Caulobacter sp. | reverse complement strand
CTGCAAGGTGCCGGTCGACAAGGTGCGCAACCTGCTGGTCGCAAGGACCATGGAGCTCGGGGCCGAGGCCTGGTGGGATCGCGAAATGCAGCAGCCCGGCGCCCTGGCCCGTAGTTGGGCGGCCCTGCCCGAGGCCGAGCGGGTCCAGCTACGCGGCTGGGCGGCGAGCGCCATCAATGACGGCAACGGCGATGAAGCGGAGATGACCGGCTTCCCGGCCTTCGCCCGGGGCGCTGGCCTCAAGGATCCGAACGGGCCGGGCATGATGCATGTGATGGGCTACATGTTGGGCCGCGGCTACCGCGAGCTTGCCGGAAACTAGGCCGTCCGCCGGCGCTTGAAGGCCCGGCGCCAGCCGCCCATGGCGCCATGGCCGCGGGTGATGAAGCGCTCGGCCCGCAGCATCATCTGCCAGACGATCGAGACGAACGGCGAATTGCGGCGCAGCAGGCGGCGCACCGGCGACAGGGTACGCGGCCAGCGGCGATAGGCCCTGATGAACAGGCGCTTGGCGCCGGTGCTGGTCCGCAGCACCAGGATCAGGCCCAGGGCGACGACGGGCAAGCCGCCGGGACCGGGAAGCGGCGCGATCAGGACGCCGAGCGCGATGATCAGGAAGCCCAGCGCCATGCCTGCCGCCTTGTTCAGCCGGCGCAGGAGCGCGGACCCTTGCGGGCGTCTGGGGCGTTCGGGCGAGGCGAAGGTCACGGCGGTCATCGGAGCAGTCTGTCTGGGCCGATCCGGACGCTCCGGTTCTCCAGCCCTGTCCCGCACATATGATGTGGTCGGGGTGATGGAAAGATGGCCGACCGGGCTATGACGAAGCTTTAATCTACAAGGTTACTTTGATTTTCTGTGCACGAACCATGCAGGCCGCCCAAAAACCTATACAGGTCAAGGAATCCGCGCCCGTTCGTCGCGCGGATATGGATAACGTGAATTCGAAGACAGATTTCGGCGTTACCGATTGTTGCCTGGACGTGATCGGCCGGGAGCGCCCATGAGGGGGGCGATCATCCCCCGGCCATGCAGAGTGGCGGCCGGAGGATGACAGCTTAAGGGGGCCGGCTACTCCGCCGCGAGGGCGGCGGGCGCTTCCGGCTTCCAGCGAAGCTTGGGCTTCCTGGCCGCCAGGGTCTCGTCCAGCCGCCGCAGGGGCGCCAGGTGCGGCGCGCCCTTGAAGCGGTCGGCGTCGCCGGCCTTCGCCGCCTCGGCCAGGGCGCGCAGGGCGACCACGAACCGGTCCAGTTCCTGCTTCGATTCCGTCTCGGTCGGCTCGATCAGCATGGCTCCGTGGACGACCAGCGGGAAGTACATGGTCATGGGGTGGAAGCCCTCGTCGATCATCGCCTTGGCGAAATCGAGCGTGGTGATCCCGGTGCCGTCCAGCCAGCTGTCGTCGAACAGCGCCTCGTGCATGCAGGGCCCATTGGGGAAGGCGGGGGTCATCAGGTCGGAGAGCCGCGCCTTGATGTAGTTGGCGTTGAGGACGGCATCCTCGGCCACCTGACGCAGGCCGTCCGAGCCGTGGCTGCGCATATAGGCGTAGGCGCGGACGTACATGCCCATCTGGCCATGGAAGGCGCTCATCCGCCCGAAGGCGCCGGCGGCCTCGCCGAGCGCTTCTTCCTGAAGCACCAGGCCGTCCGGACCGTGGACCAGCCAGGGCGTGGGCGCGTAGGGCGCCAAGGCCTCGCTGAGCACCACCGGACCTGCGCCCGGTCCACCGCCACCGTGGGGCGTCGAGAAGGTCTTGTGCAGGTTGATGTGCATGGCGTCGACGCCGAGGTCGCCCGGGCGCACCCGGCCGACGATGGCGTTGAAATTGGCGCCGTCGCAGTAGAAGTAGGCCCCCGCCGCATGGGTCAGCCGGGCGATCTCGACAATGTCGCGCTCGAACAGACCGCAGGTGTTGGGGTTGGTGACCATGATGGCCGCCACGTCGGGGCCCAGCTTGGCCTCGAGGTCGGCCAGATCCACCCGGCCGTCATCGGTCTGGGCGATCTCGCGAACGCTGTAGCCGACGAAGGCGGCGGTGGCCGGGTTGGTGCCGTGGGCGCTGGTCGGGACCAGCACCACCTTGCGGGCTTCGTCCCCGCGCGCCTCATGGGCCGCCTTGATGGCGAGGATCCCGCAGAGCTCGCCATGGGCGCCGGCCTTGGGGGTGAGGGCCACGGCCGGCATGCCGGTCAGGGTCTTCAGCCAGTGGGCCAGGCGGTCCATCAGCTCCAGGGCGCCGGGCACGGTGGACTGCGGTTGCAGGGGGTGGATGTCCGCGAAGCCCGCCAGCCGCGCCATCTTCTCGTTGAGGCGCGGGTTGTGCTTCATCGTGCAGCTGCCCAGCGGATAGAGGGCCAGGTCGATGGCGTGGTTTTTCTGGCTGAGACGCACGTAGTGGCGCATCGTTTCCGGCTCCGACAGGCCCGGAAGACCGATGGGATCGGTCCGCACCAGGTCGCCGAGGTCATCGGCGGAAATCGAGGCTTCCGGCAGATCCACGCCAGTCTTCGACCAGCCGCCCATTTCGAAGATCAGGGCCTCGTCCTGCAGCAGGCCACGCCCGCCGGTCAGGGAAGAAAAGCCGCCGGCGGCCGTCTGGCCTTGAGGGGTCGTGGGGCGTCCAACGCTGTTCATGCTCATGCCAGCACCTCGGCCAGTTCGGTTTTGAAGGTTTCGATGTCGCCGTCCGTGACGGTCTCGGTGGCGCAGACCAGCAGCACGTCGTCCAGACCCGCGTGCGGGTCCAGCCGGCTGTAAGGCACACCCGCCAGCACGCCCCGCTTGGCCAGCGCCTCGACGACCTCGGCCGCCGGCTTGCTGAGCTTCACGGCGAACTCGTTGAAGAAGCGGGGTGTGAGGACCTCAACCCCCTTAACGCCGCTGAGTGCGATCTTCGTCTTCAGCGCCTGCTGATGATTGAGCAGCGCCAGCTTGCGCAGACCGACTTCGCCCAGCAGCGACATGTGGATGGTGAAGGCCAGGGCGCAGAGGCCGCTATTGGTGCAGATGTTGCTGGTCGCCTTATCGCGGCGGATATGCTGCTCGCGGGTCGACAGGGTCAGCACGAAGCCGCGCCGGCCGTCGGCGTCCACCGTCTCGCCGCAGAGGCGCCCTGGGGCCTGGCGGACCAGCTTTTCCTTGCAGGCGAAGAGGCCAATGTAGGGGCCGCCGTAGTTCAGCGCATTGCCGATCGACTGGCCCTCGCCGACGGCGATGTCGGCGCCCATCTCGCCCGGCGACTTGAGCAGGCCGAAGGACACGGCCTCTGTGGTCACCACGATCAACAGCGCCCCGGCCGCCTGGGCCGCCGCAGCGATCTTCGTCACATCGGTGGCCGTGCCGAAGACGTTGGGCGTCTGCACGACCACGCAGGCAGTGTCCGCGTCGATGGCCGCGATCACCGCGTCTTCGGCGTCGATGGCGGGGGTGAGGCGCTCGGTGGCGACGCCGGCCGCATGGGCCAGGGTTTCGACCGTCTGGACGTAATGGGGATGCAGGCCGCCCGACAGGATGGCCTTGCTGCGGCGGGTGACGCGACTGGCCATCATCACCGCCTCGCCGGCCGCCGTGGAGCCGTCATAGAGGCTGGCGTTGGCGACTTCCATGCCGGTCAGGGCCGCGACCTGGGTCTGGAACTCGAACAGGACCTGAAGCGTGCCCTGCGCGATCTCCGGCTGGTAGGGCGTGTAGCTGGTCAGGAACTCCGACCGCTGGATGACGTGGTCGACGGTCGCCGGCACATGGTGGCGGTAGGCCCCGGCCCCGCAGAAGAAGGGCACGGACCCGGCCGCCACGTTCCTGGCCGCCAGGGCGCCAAGCTCGCGCTCGACCTCCAGCTCGCCGGCGAACCCGGGCAGGTCGACCGGTCCGTCCAGAACGGCGGACCTGGGCACATCGACGAACAGGTCGTCGACGCTGCCGGCGCCGATGGCGCCGAGCATCTGACGCCGGTCGTCAGGGGTCAGGGGAAGATAGCGCATCGATCAGAGAGCCTTGCCGAAGAGGGCGTCCGACAGACGCCGAAGAAGGGAGTGGGAGGGGGCGCTGACCAGGTCGGGCAGCGGCTTTCGGGCCTTGAGGGCCACGGTGCGGCGATCATTGACGGCAGAGGCGACCGCCTCCTTGCGCAAGACCTCGGTCGCCTCGGCGGCCTGGAAATCCTCGAAAACACCGGCCAGCAGGGCCTCGAGATCCTCCGGATGCTGCACCCGCTGGGCGCCCGGGAAGCCCATGGCCAGGCCGGTCGACACCTGCCCGCCCGTCGGCAGGGCGTAGAACCGGCCGTCGAAGCTGACCATCGAGGAGGTCTCTTCGGCCATCCGCCAGACGGCGGCGGCGACAGCGGGGGTCATGGTCTCGGTGGTCAGCAGGGCGATATCGTCGTCGCCGTCCAGGAACAGATGGACCTGGGTGCGGTCGCTCAGCCGAACCGTCTCGGCCGCCGCCGAATGCTGGGCGTCGATGGCGGCCAGGGCGCGGGAGACGCCCGCGTTGAAAGCCTTCGGACCTCCCGTCGCCGTGGTCGGATGCAGGAAGATCTCGAAGGCCATGGCCTACAACGTCCCCAGGTAATCTTCGTAGGCGCCGCGATCCATCAGGGCGTCGACTTCAGACGGGTTGGAGAGCTTGACCTTGGCGAACCAGCCGCCCTGTTCCGGCACGGCGTTGACCGTCTCTGGCGCGTCGCCGAGGCTGGCGTTGGCCTCGATCACTTCGCCCGAAACCGGGGCGTAGACGTCAGACGCCGCCTTGACGCTCTCGACGACGGCGAAACTGTCGCCCTGGCTGACGGACTTGCCGACTTCCGGGGTCTCGACGAACACCACGTCGCCCAGCTGTTCGGCGGCGTAGGCGGTGATACCGACGGTGGCGACATCGCCCTCGACGACGACCCACTCGTGGTCCTTGGTGAAGCGCATCGGATCTATCCTCCCTTAGAGTTTCCGCACGTAGCGTTTGGGCACGAACGGCATGGCCACGACCTCGGCCGCGCCCGCCCGTCCCCGGACGATGACATTGAGCCGGGTCCCGACGGCCGCATGAGCCGGCGGCACAAAGCCCATGGCGATGGGGTGGCCGAGGCTGGGAGCGAAGCCGCCGCTGGTCACCTTGCCGATGACGGCGCCGGTCCCGTCGGCGATCTCGGCGCCTTCGCGGGCCGGAGCGCCTTCGAGGATCCGCAGACCGACCCGCAACCGGCTCGGTCCCTCGGCCAGTTCCCGGGCGATGCGTGACGCGCCCGGGAAGTCCTGGGCGTCGCGACGCTTCTTGCTGACCGCGAAGCTGAGGTCCGCCTCGATGGGGCTGGTCGTCTCGTCGATGTCGTGACCGTAGAGCGGCAGGCCGGCTTCCAGCCGCAGGCTGTCGCGGGCGCCGAGGCCGATGGGCTTGACGCGCGGATCGGCCAGCAGGGTCTCCCAGACGGCGGGCGCGCTCTCGCCGGGGATGGAGATTTCGTAGCCGTCCTCGCCGGTGTAGCCCGAGCGCGAGACGAAGGCCGGCAGACCGAAGGCGGTCATTGCCCGGGCCTCGGCGAAGACCAGGGTCAGGGCGTCGGGGGCGTGCTGCGCTATCACGGCGGCCGCTTCCGGCCCCTGCAGGGCCAGCAGGGCGCGGTCTTCCAGGCGCTCGATCTTCACCTGGGGCGCCAGTTCGTCGTCGATGAAGGCGAAGTCGCCGTCCTTGCAGGCGCCGTTGACGATCACGAACAGACCGTCGTCGTCGGGGCGCGAGGCCATCAGATCGTCGATGATGCCGCCCTGCCTGTTGAGCAGCAGCGAGTAGCGCTGCTTGCCGGGGGCCAGGCCGATGAAGTCGGACGGGGTGATCTCTTCAAACGCGGACAGCGGCGAGACGCCCCGCAGGCGCGCCTGGCCCATGTGGCTGACGTCGAACAGGCCGGCATGCGCCCGAGTCCACAGGTGCTCCTTGAGAACGCCGTCGGCGTACTGCACCGGCATCAGGTAGCCCGCGAACGGGACCATGCGGGCGCCGGCGGCGACATGGGCGTCGTAGAGCGGGGTCTTCTTGAGGTCGGCGGTGTCGGTCATGGTCGGGCCTTCGGGGTCGATGCGTCCACGCCCGGCGGATCGCCGGTCGGATGGTCGCCCCCGCTGTCCCTTGCGCCTGAGAGATTTCAGCGGGCCCTTCCTGGTGAGAGGGGGCCGCCTTGCTCCTTCGGCGAACCGCTTGCGGCGGTTCTTTCCAGCGTTTCTCGTGTCGCGCGGTCCGTTTGCCTGAGCGTTTCCGGGGCGGTTGCGCCTTCGGCCTCGGAGAAGAATCCCCGATGTCTCCCGCGAGACGGAGATGTTCCTGAGCGAGGGGAGGGGGCAAGTCAAGCTGATGGCGATCACAAGCCCGGGCCGGGGTGACTTGAACCGTCCGGTTGCCTAGTCTGACGCCAACAAAGCGTCGGGGAGGGCGTCATGAAGCTGTTTGGGAAGATCGCGCTGGGCGTGATCGCCGTCATCGTTGCGCTCGGGGTCGTCGTGGTCGTGCGCACCCTGACCTTCAAGCCGCCGGCCGCCGTCGACATCAGCAGCGTCACCCTCGCCGCCGCCCCGGCGATCGACCAGGCCGCCGCCGCGCGGCACCTGTCCGAGGCGGTCCAGATCAAGACCATCTCCAATCAGAACAAGGCCGACAACCAGTGGGCCGAGTGGGACAGGCTGCATGCCTGGATGGCTGCTACCTATCCCGCCGCCCACGCGGCCATGACCCGCGAGATCCTGCCCAACAAGGCGCTGGTCTACACCTGGACCGGCAGTGACAAGGCCCTCAAGCCCATCGTCCTGATGGCCCACCAGGACGTGGTGCCGATCACCCCCGGCACCGAGAAGGACTGGAAGCACGACCCCTTCGGCGGCGAGATCGCCGAGGGCGCAGTCTGGGGGCGGGGCTCCATCGACGACAAGGGCAGCCTGGTCGCCATCTTCGAAGGCCTCGAGGCCCTGGCCAAAACCGGCTTCCAGCCCAAACGCACCGTCATCGTCGTCAGCGGCCAGGACGAGGAGGCCGGTGGCACGGGCGCCCAGGCCGCCGCCGCCCTGTTGAAGTCGCGCGGCGTCCAGGCCGAATGGGTGCTCGACGAGGGGTCGGCGGCGATCAACGACCACCCGATCACCGGCAAGCCGGCGGCCGTCATCGGCATCGCCGAAAAAGGCTACGCCACCCTGGTGGTCACCGCCCCGGCCAAAGGCGGCCACAGCTCAGCGCCGCCGGCACAGACCGGCGTCGGAACCCTGGCCCGGGCCATCACCGCCATCACCGACAACCAGTTCCCCATGCGCCTCGACGGCCCCGGCGCGCAGATGGTCTCGACATTGTCGGCCCAGGGCTCCTTCGTCACCCGCATGGCCATTGCCAATCAATGGCTGTTCGGGGCGATGCTGAAGGCCAAGGTGAGTGAAACCCCTGCCGGCGCCGCGCTGCTGCACACCACCATCGCCCCGACCATGCTTAAGGGCAGCCCCAAGGAGAACGTCCTGCCGCAGGACGCGGCCGCCTGGATCAACTACCGCATCGCCCCCGGCCAGACGACGGACGACGTCCTGAACGCCGCCAAGGCCGCGACCCGGGGCATGGACGTGCAGCTGAAATGGGCCGGCCCGGTGATCAACCCCTCACCGGTCAGCTCGACCTCTTCGGAAGGCTGGAAGGTCATCGCCGCCCTGGCCTCCGACGGCGGCAAGCTGCCGGTTGCGCCGGGTCTCGTCGGCGCCGGCACCGACAGCCGCTACATGACCCCGATCAGCAGCGACATCTACCGCTACCAGCCGCTGCTGGCCAACCTCGACACCTTCGGCATGATCCACGGCACCAACGAGCACATGACGGTCGAGAACCTGGCCCGGATGACGACCTTCTACGCCCGGCTGGTCGCTTCGGCGGCGGGCTAGGCGCCTCGGAAACATGTACGCCGCGTCCACCCTGCTGCAGGAATCCATTCGGCGTCGCCGGTAAACTTCGCGCGGCTGTTTGGACTGCCGGCGTCACGGCGGCCCCGCTGTTTGGGGTAATTCCCTTGGTCGCGGGTTAGCCGATCGGTGCGGGCTCGGCGCCGACCGAGTCGTTTGGTGACTGGGCATCATCGATCAGCCCGGCCGCCAGCACGCAGGTGACGCCTTCCGGCCCGAAGAGGAGCTCCGCCCGTCCACCGGGCTGGCTGGCGAAAGCGCTTCGCAGCATTCGGGAGCCGAAGCCGGTCCGCGTCGGCTGGATCACCGGCGGCCCGCCGCGCTCCTTCCACACCAGCACCAGATGCCGCGCGCCATGGCCGTCATGCGCCAGGTTCCAGGCGATTTCGACGCGACCCTCGGTCACGCTCAACGCGCCGTACTTCAGGGCGTTAGTGATCAGTTCGTGCAGGGACATCGACAGGGTCACGGCCTGCGACGGGTGCAGTCGGACCGGCGGCCCATCCAGCTCGAAGGGGGAGGGCGTGCGGTCGTGCGGCGCAAGCACGTCCGCGATCAGCACGTCGAGATCGGCCCCGGCCCAACTTTCGCTGACCAGCACATTGTGGGCCCGGGCCAGGGCGATCAGACGATCGGTAAGGTCGCCGCGCACATGGGCATCGACACCGGCGCTACGCAGGGTCTGTTCGACGATCGACTGCACGGTGGCCAGGGTGTTCTTCACCCGGTGGTTCAACTCGTTAAGCAGCAGCACCCGCTGGTCTTCGGCCCGCTTGGCCTGGGTCTCGTCGCGGAAGATCTTGACCAGTTGCTGGTGGCCATT
>JAUMCZ010000146.1:0-7657 GCA_032122215.1 Caulobacter sp. | reverse complement strand
AGCAGGGCCGGGGCCAGCTTGAACATCGCCAGGATGACCGGGAAGTTCCAGGGCGCGATGGCGCCGACGACGCCGATCGGCACATGGCGGGTCTCGCCCCGGCGCTCGGCCGTGTCTTCCACCACATGAACGGGCAGGTCGAGGCTGGCCGTGGCCTGCAGCCAGTAGGCGCCGCCCATGACGTCGCCGAAGGCGTCGCCGTGCGGCTTGCCCTGTTCGCTGGTCAGCAGGCGCTTGAGGTCCTCGCCCTTGGCGGCGATGGCGCCGGCCATGGCCAGCAGCAGTTCCTTGCGCCTGGCGATCGGCGTGGCGGCCCAGGCGGGGAAGGCCTTGCGGGCGGCGGCGACAGCCTCGTCCAGCTGCTCACGGCTGGCGTCCGGCGCCTGGCCGATGACCTGCTCATTGGCGGGGTTGAGCACGTCGAATGTGGAAGCGCCGGCGACGCCCTTGCCGCCGATGGTCATGGTGTAGTCGCCGTCGAACCGCATGGTCGTCTCCCTGGCGTTATGGTGTTGGCGGCAGATTGAACAGGCGCCGCCGCGTCAGCCAATCCTCCCGCGTCATTTCCCAATAGAGCGAGCGTCTGGAGCCGCCGTCAGGCAGCCGGCTGAGCCGCTCACCCATCGAGGTGAACCCTGCCGCCTCGATGACCTTGGCGGAGCGCACATTGTCCAGCGCCGCCGTCAGCCCGACGAGCCGCACGCCCAGCACCTCGAACATGAACCCGAAGGATCGCGCTGCCCCTTCCGTGCCCTGGCCGCTGTTCTGCCGATCCGCCCGCTGCGCCCCGGCCAGCTCGGCTGATGAATGCTGCGGCCAGACGGTGAAGCGCGAATAGGCGGCGACCCGGCCGTCGGGATCGAGCGTGACCGTCAGCAACGCCTCGCCCGCCGCCTGCTGGCGCCGCGAGCGGGCGATCCAGGCCCCGATCCGGCCGGCGTCGACGGGGCGGGGAATGTCATAGATCGGCCCGGACACCAGGGGATCGGACAGAAGATCAACGAGGCCGGCGATATGCTCAGGCCCGGCCACCCGGGCTGTCGGCGAGATCAGCGAAGGGTCGGCGTTGCGCACCGCCTCGCGGATGGCGGCCTCCTCCTCGGCGCTGGCGGTCAGGACGGTGACGGGCGGTGCGCTCATGGCCGGGCCTTTCGCGGGTCGCGGACGGCGACAACCAGCGCCAGCAGGGCGGCGCCCAGCAGCCCCAGCGAGGCTCCGAAGACAACGCTGTAGCCCATCAGGTCGGCCACCGCGCCCCCAATCAGCGGCCCCAGCGTGGCGGTGACCCCTTCGGCCGTCGCCGAGATGCCGATGCGCATCGGCAGGTCGTCGCGGTGGCCGAATTCCAGGATCATGGTCTGCGAGGCCATCATGTAGCCGGCCTGGGCGGCGCCGAGGCCGAAGAAGGCGAAGAACACCGCCACCGGCGTCGTCAGGGTCATCAACGCCACCGTCGAGGCGATCCATCCGCCGATGGCCAGCAGCAGCACGATCCGGAAGCCCGAGCGGTCGCCGAGATAGCCCCAGAGCAGGTTGGACACCGTATCGGCGCCCAGGAAGGCGAGCGACAACAGGCCCAGTGTCGCCCCGTCCAGATGCATCGTCTGGCCCACATGCAGGATGTAGAAGGGTGTGGCGATGCGGGCCGAGGTGGCCAGCATCTGCACGATCAGGAACCAGCGGTAGGCCGGGTCGGCGGCGATCAGGCCGGGAATGTCCTTCATGCGATCCCGCAGCCTGGCGGCCGTCCGGATGGTCGGCGGCGTCGGCTCGCGCAACTGGTGCTGCAGCACCCAAAGTCCGGCGCTGGTCAGAACGAAGGCCAGCACGAAGGTGGTCGAATAGCCGTTGTTCAGGACATTGGCCTCGATCAGGTACTTGCCTGACGCGTAGGCCAGCACCGCCGCGATCAACCCGCCCACCGCATTGCGCCATGCCTGCAGCCGGCCGCGCAGATGCAGCGGGATGACCTTCGACATCAGCAGGGTGAAGGCCACCCGCTGGGCGCCCATGAACACCCCGAACAGGAAGAGGAACAACAGCAGGGTGACGACCTGGGCGCTGCCGCTCAGGAACCAGCCGGCCAGGGCCATGCCGAGGATGGCCAGCCGCCCGAGACTCCCCAGCACGATGGCCGAGGGCATGATCTTGGCCCGGTGCTCCATCTTCGCCCCGGCCACCAGCGGCGAGACGATGCCGCCGACCTGCTGCAGGGCCAGGCCCAGGCCGACGATGGTGTTCGACCCGCTGATCAGGTGCAGATAGGCCGGCATGAAGGTCGGGGCGTTGATCAGCCGGAAGCCGGTCATGCCCAGCATGCCGTGCACGAAGTTGCCGATGTAGTTGCGGCGCAGGTTGTCGTTCACGAACGCCGTGTACTCGGCCTCCCGCACGACCAGGGTGTCGGCCTCGACCTCCGACTCGACGTCGGGCTCCACATCGCCGCTCAGAGGTTCGGTCATCAGATCTGCCGCGCCCGCCCTTCCCAGTAGGGCGCCCGCACCTTGTTCCGCTGAATCTTTCCGGCCTCCGAACGGGGCAGGTCGGCGACGAAGTCGAGGCTCTTGGGCACCTTGAAGCCCGGCAGGCTGGCCCGGGCGAAGGCCAGGATCTCGTCGGCCAGTTCCGGGCTCGGCTCATGGCCGGGTTTCAGCAGGATGACCGCCTTCACCTGCTCGCCCCATTCGTCGTGCGGCGCGCCGATGGTGGCGCTGTCGGCGACGGCGGCGTGCTTGACCAGCTCGTTGTCGATCTCCTGGGGATAGATGTTCACCCCGCCGGAGATGATGGTCTCGGCGTTGCGCCCCGTGAGGAACAGGTAGTCGTCCTCGTCGAAGTAGCCGACGTCGCCCATGGTGAAATAGTCGCCGACCCGGGAGGCCGACGTCTTGGTCTCGTCCTTGAAATAGGTGAAGCCGCCGCCCGGCGGCATCTGCTGGTAGATGGCCCCGGACTGACCATTTGGCAGGTCGTTCCCCGCCTCATCGAGGATGCGCACGCCCAGCAGGGCCGGCCGCTTGCCGACGCTGCCCGGTTTCCTCAGCCACTCGTGGCTGTCGATCATGAAGCCTGCCCCGCCCTCCGAGCCGGCGTAGTATTCGGTCAGCACGGGCCCGAACCAGTCGATCATCGCCCGCTTGACCTCCGGCGGGCAGGGGGCGGCCCCGTGGATGATGAACTGCACATGGTCGACGGAATGCCGCGCCCTGACCGCGTCCGGCAGGGCCAGCAGCCGCTGGAACATGATCGGCACCAGATGGAAATGGGTAACCGTCCGTGTGCTGATGGTCTTCAGCACCAGCTCCGAGTCCCATCGGTCGATGAAGACCAGCGTCGCCCCGCCGGCCATGGCCGCCCGCACGTCGAACGCCAGCGGGGCCGCGTGATAGGCCGGCCCGGCGCACATCTGCACTGATTTCCCGGGGACATAGCCGCGCATCAGGAAGGTGGCGTAAGGCGTCACCACCGGAACCGGCCGATGCACGCCCTTCGGCCGCCCCGTGGTGCCGGAGGTGTACATCATGCCGTTGCCCAGCACCGGATCGGCGATGTCCGACCCGTCGAACGGCGCCATGGCCGCCTCATAAGGCTCGAAGCCCTCGATCTCGCCGCCGATCGCCAGCCTGACGTCGGCGCCCGGCGCGGTCGCCACCGCCTCGGCCAGCCCCTTCACCCGCGCCTCGCCCATCACCGCCCTGGCCTCGCAGTCGCGCAGGATGTAACCGATCTCGTCGGTCGTCAGGTGCCAGTTGACCGGCGTCAGCCGCAGCCCGCCGCGCAGGGTGGCCGCCAGCACCTCGACAAACTCGACCCGGTTGGAACAGACCAGGGCGACGCTGTCGCCGGCCGTCAGCCCCCGCGCCCGCAGCAACCGGACCAGCCGGTTGGCCCGCGCATTGACCGATGAGAACGAATGCTCCGTCCCGTCCGGATCGACCACGCACACGGCGTCCGGCTGCAGGTCAGCCCACACCGCCAGCTGCATGCCCTGCAGGGCGGCGGCGTCCATGCGCTCCATCATCGCCTGATCGATCCCGTCGGCGTCCATCTGTCTCTCCCACCCTGTGAAGGGGTTCGGCGCGCCGACTGTTCCGCCGCCTGCGCCTGCCTCAAGTCTGGGCCATTCGAACGTCGTTTCGCAATCGCTCAAACGACTGTTTCGCCACTTGGCCGCGATGCGGCTATAGAAGGGCCATGTCCGCCCTCGTCCTCTTCTCCGGCGGCCAGGACAGCGCCGTCTGCCTGGCCTGGGCCCTCGCCCGCTTCGACCGTGTCGAAACCATCGGCTTCGACTACGGCCAGCGCCACAGGGTCGAGCTGGAAGTCCGCCAGACGTTCCTGGGCAAGCTCGCCGCCGCCTACGAGCCCGCCGTCACCCGGCTCGGCCGCGATCACCTGCTCGACCTGTCGGTCCTCGGCGCCATCAGCGACACGGCGATGACCCAGGAGACGCAGATCGCCTTCAACGCGTCCGGCCTGCCCAACACCTTCGTCCCCGGCCGCAACCTGCTGTTCCTGACCTTCGCCGCCGCCGTCGCCTACCGCCGGGGCATCAAGCACCTGGTCACCGGCGTCTGCGAGACCGACTACTCCGGCTATCCCGACTGCCGCGACGACACCATCAAGGCCCTGCAGGTGGCGGTGAATCTGGGCACCGAAAGCCGCTTCGTCATCGACACCCCGCTGATGTGGATCGACAAGGCCGCCACCTGGGCGATGGCCGATGATCTCGGCGGCCAGCCGCTGGTCGACCTAATCGTCGAGGACACCCACACCTGCTACCTCGGCGACCGCACCCGGCGGCATCCGTGGGGCTACGGCTGCGGGACGTGCCCGGCCTGTGAGCTGCGCAGCGCCGGCCACGCCAGGTGGGTCGAGGGCCGATAACGCCCTGACGGCCGAGCGCGGGCGAAGATCTAGAACACTTCCTCGAACAGATCATCCAGCGCCCGCCACGCCCGCGCGTTGTTCGCCGCGTGGTACGCGAACCCCGGCATGCCCCAGCTGTCCGCCTCCGGATTGGTAAAGCTGTGCCCCGTGCCGCCGTAGAGGTTGAGGCGCCAGTCGACGCCGCCGGCCCGCATCTCGGCCTCGAAGGCGACGCGCTGCTCGGCCGGCACGACCGGGTCGTCGGCGCCGATGCAGGCCAGGACCTTGCCCTTGATGTTGGCCGCATCTTCCGGACGGGCGGTCGTCAGTCCGGAGTGGAAGCCGACGGCGCATTTCAGGTCCGCGCCGCTACGCGCCAGTTCCAGCGCCGCTGTGCCGCCGTAGCAGAAGCCGATGGCCGCCACCCGGCTGCTATCGGCGCGCGGATGGGCCAGCAGGGCGCCCAGCGCCGCCGTCATGCGGGCGCGTATGAAGTCGGGGTCGCTCATGAACCGGCTGAAGCGGCGCATCATCTCGGCGCGGTCGGTGACCACCTGGCCGCCGCCCTGGTAGTCGACCGCCAACGCCAGGCAGCCGCGCCCCGCCAGCCGCCGTGCGGCGTCCAGCGTATGCTCGGTGATCCCCGGCGACTCATGGGCGACCAGCACGGCCGGGGCCGGGCCGTCGCCGGCCGGCAGGAACAGCCGGCCGATCATCGCCGCGCCGTCAGCCTCGCAAGGTGTCGCTATCCCGTCCATCGCCCATCCTCCCCGAATTTTCGTCCAGTCTAGCGGCTCAGCTTCCCTTGAACACCGGCGGCCGCTTCTCGAGGAAGCTGGCCACCCCCTCCTTGTGATCCTCGGTCTTCATCAGCGCCCGGATCGTCTCGATGGCCCAGCCGCCGAGGTCGCGCGGGTCGCCATAGGTCCCGCGCCGCAGCCCCTCCTTCATGTAGCGCAGGGCCAGCGGCGGATTGACCGCGATCCGCGCCGCCAGCGCTTTCGCCCGCACCATCAGCTGGTCGTGCGGCGTCACTTCGCTGACCAGGCCGATGCGCAGCGCCTCGGCCGCGTCGATCACATCGCCGGTAAACAGCAGCTCGGCCGCCTTGGCCGGCCCGACGATCGACGGCAGCCGGTAGAAGCCGCCGACATCGCAGACCAGCCCCCGCTTGATGAACAGCTCGGCGAACTTCGCCTTCTCCGAACAGATCCGGATGTCGGCATACAGCGCCAGCTCCATGCCCCAGCCGACCGCCGCCCCGTTGACCGCCGCGATCAGCGGCTTGTCGCACTCCAGCGCCGCCATGGCCGCCGGGGTCGGCTTGTGGCGCACGACCGGGGTGGTGTCGGCCGACACCGCCTTGGGCCCGGCCATGATCTCGCGCACATCGTCGCCGCTGCAGAAGGCCGGATCGGCCCCCGTGACGATGACGCACCGCGCCTCCACGTCCGTCACCGCCTTGCGCAGATAGGCCTCCAGCTTCGCATAGGCGTCCCAGTTGAGGGCGTTGCGCTGCTCTGGCCGGTTGAGGGTGATGATCGCGACATGGTCCTCGACGGCGTAGGTAACGGTCTCTTCGGCCATCTTCGGGCTCCTCCCATTTTTGTCAGCAAAGACAATCCTTGAGGCGCCCATGGGGAAAGCGAGCATCTTGTTGGCGCAAGAGGAATCGCCCCCATGACCACGACGCCCGCCAACGCCCCGCCCGTCCGTGAGGTCGTCCCCGCCCACTGGTTCGATCCGACTCCGCTCGAGGCCTGGCTGACCCGCGAGGTCGAGGACTTCGGGACCGGCATGCAGGTCCACCAGTTCCAGGGTGGCGCCTCCAACCCCACCTTCCTGCTGACCACCCGGACCTCGAAGGGCGAACACCTCTACGTCCTGCGCAAGAAGCCGCCGGGCGTGCTGCTGGCCAGCGCCCACCAGGTCGACCGCGAGTACAAGGTGATGAAGGCGCTCGACGGCCTCGTCCCGGTGCCGAAGATGCGGGCCCTCTGCACCGACGAGAGCGTCATCGGCACCAGCTTCTACGTGATGGACTATCTGGAGGGTCGCATCTTCCGCGACGCCACCCTGCCGGACCTCAGCCCCGCCGACCGCGCCGCCGTCTACGATGACCTGAACGCCACCCTCGCCAGGTTGCATCAGGTCGACTACGTCGCCGCCGGCCTCGAGGATTTCGGACGCGCCGGCGGCTATTTCGAACGCCAGGTCTCCCGCTGGACCAAACAGTACCGCGGCGCCGAGACCGAGCTGATCCCCGAGATGGAAGCCCTGATCGAAAAGCTGCCGGCCCGCATCCCGGCCGACGACAGCGTCAGCATCGCCCACGGCGACTACCGGCTGGAAAACGTCATGTTCCACCCGACGGAGCCGAAACTGATCGCCGTCCTCGACTGGGAGCTGTCGACCATCGGCCATCCCATCGCCGACATCGCCTACAACGCCTTCCTCTGGCGCTCGACCTCACAGAGCTGGGGCAGCCTGGTCGGGGTCGACTTCGCGGCCAGCGGCATCCCCACCGAGGCCGACTACGTCGCCGCCTACTGCCGCCGCACGGGCCGGGACAGCATCGGCGACTGGGCCTTCTACATGGCCTTCGGCATCTTCCGCCTGGCCTCGATCAGCCAGGGCGTCTACCGCCGCGTCCTCTCCGGACAGGCGGCCAGCGAACGGGCCGCCGAGAACGGCACGCCGGTGCTGGCGGCCCAGGCGCTGGCCATCCTCGAAGGGCGGGATTGATCAAACGGCGATAGGGGGTTTTACTCGCCTCAATCCAGGGGAG
>JAUMCZ010000145.1:0-22024 GCA_032122215.1 Caulobacter sp. | reverse complement strand
GGCCACGCGCTGTTCCTGCCGACGGGGGGCTCACCGGTTCATCTCACGGGATGGACCAATACCGTCGAGGGACTCCATGCGTTCCACCCCCATTCTGAAGGCCGCCGCCTCCCTGGCGGCCCTGTCTTTCGCCACTGCCATGGCCGGTTCCGCCCTGGCCCAGACCCCGCCGACCCAGACCCCGCCCCCTGAGGAAGAGGTCATGCCGGCTGACATGGGCACGGACGTCACCGCCCCGTCGGTTGACGCCAGTGACGCCGTGGCCGCCGACGCCGCCCAGCCGGCCGGCATCCCGACCAGCTCGCCGACCCCGGTGGAGCAGGCCTATCTGCTGAAGGCCGGCGATCCCACCGTCACCTCCAATGCCCCGGTGCCCGACACTCCGGCCACCCGCCGCGCCTTCGGCGGTCCCGATTCCAATGGCGGCAAGCAGACCCGCGCCGTCGGCAACTGACCCGATTGAGGGTCGGCGCGCCGCCGGCTCTCAGTCTGCAAGCGTTCAAGGATAGCGTCATGAAACTCTATGTTCTGTTCTCCGCCGCCGCGCTCGCGACGGTTCTGGTGGCCAGCCAGGCCGCCGCCCAGTCGGTCCAGGACCCCGCGCCGCCGACCCAGACCACGACCCCTAGCGGCCCTATCGAACCCAACCAGAAGCGCTCGACCTTCGACAGGAATGACGAGATGCGCGCCGCCGATCAGCAGAGGAAGGTCGAGGGCGCCGCGCCTGCCGCGACGGCCTATGTCCCGGCTGAAGACCCGGCCTATGCTGTCGCCGCCGCCAGCGCTGAGCCGGTCGTGGTCACCAACGGACCGGTGCTCGATACCGCCGAGAACCGCGCCAAGTACCCGCCGCAATCGCGGGCCGGCAAGCGCTCGGCCGCTCGCGGCAACTAGCCACCCTGAACTCGGCGGCGGTCTCTGGATGAGACCGCCGCCGCCTCCTCTTTCTCTCGCAAACGTCTTCGCCCGCCTTCGGAGCGACGGAGACGCTTGTTTTCCAAAGCCCACCGGAAAGGACCTCCCCATGACCCTCCCGAAAACCCGGCTCACCCTGTTGACCGCCGCCGCCTCCGTCGCCCTCCTGGCCGGCGGCGGCGCCATGGCCCAGACCGCGACCCCGGCTCCCGCGGCGCCCAAACCGACCGCACAGCCCGCCGCCCCCGCCGTGGCGACCCCGGCCCCTGCCGCCACCCCGGCCCCGGCGACCACGCCGGCCGCCCCCGTCGCCGGCGCTGTCGTGGCCCAGGGCGATATCGTCGACACCCTGAAAGCCTCGGGCAAGTTCACCGTCCTGGTCCGCGTCCTCGACGACACCAAGCTCACCAAGCTGATCAAGGACAACAAGAATCTGACCCTTTTCGCCCCTACCGACGAGGCCTTCGCGGCCCTGCCGGCCGGCGAGCTGCAGCGGCTTGAGGAAAATCCCCAGGAGCTTCAGAAGCTGCTGAGCTACCACCTGATCAACGCCCCCGTGGACTCCGCGCGGCTGAAGGGCACCAAGGGCGCCATCGCCACGGTCGCCGGGCCTCAGATCCCCCTGGATGGCAGCGGCACGGTCTTCATGGCCGGCAACGCCACCGTCACCCAGGCTGACGTCCGGGCCACCAACGGCCTGATCCACGTCGTTGACAAGGTGCTGATGCCGGCCGGCACGCCGGTGGCCGCCAACATGACCACCGACATGCCGCAGGGGATGATCATCCGCGCCTCCTGGCAGCAGCCGGCCCCGGCCACCGATCCGGCCGTCCAGCCGGTCGAGCAGCCCTCGGCCGCGCCGCCGAGCGATCCCATGGATCCCAACATGGCGACCGAGGCGCCCGACACTGACATGGCTCCGGCGACCCCCGCGGCCACGGTCGCCGCCGCCACGGCCGAGCCCGTTCAGGTCACCAACGGCCCGGTGCTCGACACCGCCGAGAACCGCGCCAAGTACCCGCCGCAATCGCGGGCCGGAAAGCGCACGGCCGCCAAGGGCAATTGACCCTCTAAGCAGTGTTGAAGCTGAAGTCGGCGGGCCCTATGGTCCGCCGACTTTTTTTGCGCCTGCGAACAGACACCATGATTGCCGCCACACCGACCTCCTTCCAGGGCCTGATCCTGACGCTCCACAACTACTGGAGCGATCGAGGTTGCGTGATCCTGCAGCCGCACGACATCGAGGTGGGGGCAGGGACCCTGCACCCGGCCACGGTCCTGCGCGCCCTCGGCCCCAAGCCCTGGAGCGCCGCCTACGTCCAGCCCAGCCGCCGGCCGGGCGACGGTCGCTATGGCGAAAACCCCAACCGGCTGCAGCACTATTACCAGTACCAGGTGCTGCTGAAGCCCAACCCGCCGGACATGCAGGACCTCTATCTGGGCTCCCTGGCCGCCATCGGCCTGGACGCACGGCTGCACGACATCCGCTTCGTCGAGGACGACTGGGAAAACCCCACGGTCGGGGCCTGGGGCCTCGGCTGGGAGGTCTGGTGCGACGGGATGGAGGTGTCGCAATACACCTATATGCAACAGGTTGGCGGACTCGACGTGAACCCGGTCGCCGGTGAACTGACCTACGGCCTCGAGCGCCTGGCGATGTACGTCTTCGGCGTCGACAACGTCTACGACCTGCCCTTCAATGATCGGGGCATGTCCTACGGCGAGGTCTTCCTCGAGAACGAGCGCCAGATGAGCGCCTACAATTTCGAGGTCGCCGACGTCGAGACGCTGAAGCGCCAGTTCGAGGACATGGAGCGTCAGGTCAGACACATCCTCGATGTCGGCGTCGGCCCGCAGGGCCAGAAGCTGGTCCTGCCGGCCTATGACCATGTGCTGAAGGCCAGCCACCTGTTCAACGTCATGAACGCTCGCGGCGCCATCGCCGTGGCCGAGCGCGCCAGCTACATCGGCCGCATCCGTGACCTCTGTAAACTCTGCGCCAGCGAATGGCTGAAGCAGCAGGAAGCCGCGTAAGACCAATGCCCCAGCTGCTTCTCGAACTCTTCTCCGAAGAAATCCCCGCGCGCATGCAGGCCCAGGCCGCGCGCGATCTCGAACGCATGGTCCGCGACGGCCTCAGCGCCGCCGGCCTGATCAGCGAGGGCATGAAGGCCTTCGCCGGGCCTCGTCGTCTCGCTTTGGTCATCGAAGGCCTGCCGGTCGCCCAGGCCGACCGCGACGAAGAGGTCAAAGGACCCCGCGTCGGCTCCCCCGACCAGGCCATCGACGGCTTCCTGCGCAAGATCGGCCTGACCCGCGAGCAACTGACCGAACGCGACGGCGTCTGGTATGGCCGCATCCAGACCGCCGGCCGCCCGACCACAGAGATCATCGCCGAACTGGTCGAAGCGACCGTTCGCAACTTCCCCTGGCCGAAATCGATGACCTGGGGCAGCGGCAAGCTGCGCTGGGTGCGTCCGCTGCAGCGCATCCTCTGCGTCTTCGACCGCGAGGTCGTGCCGATCAGCTTTGAGGGCCTGGAGGCCGGCGACCTCAGCCAGGGCCACCGCTTCATGGGCAGCGGCCAGGCGTTCCGCGCCCGCGACTTCGACGAATACCGCGAGGCCCTGCTGGGCCACTACGTCGTGCTCGACGCCGAGGAGCGCAAGGAACGCATTCTCGAGGGCGCCCGCACCCTCTGCTTCGCCCGCAATCTCGAACTGGTCGAGGACGAGGGCCTGCTGGACGAGGTCGCCGGCCTGGCCGAATGGCCGGTGCCGATCCTGGGCGACATGGACCCGGTCTTCCTCGACCTGCCGCCGGAGGTCATCCGCACCTCCATGCGCACCCACCAGAAATACTTCGCCGTCCGCGACCCCGCGACCGGCAAGCTGGCCCCGCACTTCCTCGTGGTCGCCAACATCGCCGCCGAAGACGGTGGCAAGGTCATCGCCGCCGGCAACGCCAAGGTGCTGTCGGCGCGCCTCAGCGATGCGCGCTTCTTCTGGGACGAGGACCGCAAGTCGGGCTTCGACGCCTGGCTGGAAAAGCTGTCCGGCGTCACCTTCCACGCCAAGCTCGGAACGATGGCCGAGCGCGTCGGGCGCATCGCCGCCCTGGCCCGCGAGATCGCCCCGCTGGTCGGCGCCGATCCCGAAGTCGCCGAGAAAGCCGCCCGCCTCGCCAAGGCCGACCTCGCCAGCCAGATGGTCGGCGAGTTCCCCGAGCTGCAGGGCGTCATGGGCCGCTACTACGCGAATGCCGACGGTCTCGATCCGGTGCTGGCTGACGCCATCCGCGACCACTACCGGCCGCAGGGCCCGGGCGACTCCGTGCCGACCGCGCCGGTCAGCATCGCCGTGGCTCTCGCGGACAAGCTCGACACGCTCGTCGGCTTCTTCTCGATCGACGAGAAGCCGACCGGCTCGAAGGACCCCTACGCCCTGCGCCGCGCGGCGCTCGGGGTCATCCGCATCATCCTGGAATCCGGCAAGCGTCTGGCGCTCAACACGGTCAGCGGCGTCAAGGCCAACGACCTGATGCCCTTCTTCGCCGACCGCCTGAAGGTCACCCTGCGCGACCAGGGCAAGCGCTTTGACCTCGTCGACGCCGTCTTCGCCCTCAACGACGACGACCTCGTCCGCATCGTTGCTCGCGTGGAAGCCCTCGACGGCTTCCTGAAGACCGACGATGGCGCCAACCTGCTGGCCGGCTACCGCCGCGCCGCCAACATTCTCAAGGCCGAGGAAAAGAAGGGCCCGCTGCCGACCGGCGCGCCCTCCGCCGTCTCCGAGCCCGCCGAGGAGGCCGCCCTCTACGCCGCCCTCCAGACCCTGACGCCCAAGCTCGACGCCGCCCTGGCCGCCGAGGACTTCACCGCCGCCATGACGGCCCTGGCCGCCCTGCGCGGTCCGGTCGACGCCTTCTTCACCGGCGTCCTGGTCAACAGCGACGTCGCCGCCGAACGCGACAACCGCCTGCGCCTGCTGCAACAGGTCCAGTCCGCCATGGGCAAGGTCGCCGACTTCTCGCTGGTAACGGGGTAGCGTTCTCCCTCCCCGAATTGGGGAGGCAGACGCGCGGTTACGCGCGTCGGGTGGGGAAGTCGGTCAATGACTTTTCCGGGTCTGCACAGAGAGGCCAACCGGGGCCCCGGTGACCGACTTCCCCACCCGGCGCGCAACGCGCGCCTGCCCTCCCCAAGTCGGGGAGGGAGGTTGACCCGTCCATCCGCGCTATAATGGACCCCGCCGCTTCGATAGCGCCGCCCCGCGCCGCCCACCGACGACCTGGCGACCGAAGGGCCACCAAATGTCCACCCAAAGGCCACCCGGGGCACACCGAACTCTCACCACCGGCTCACCCAAAGCCCAACAAAAACAACCTTTTCCCCCGATCTCCCACAAAATCTCTCCCAAACGCGACAATTCCGCGAACCCCAACCGCAATCCCGCGTATTCCCTGATCGCGCTCGCGCCTGTATCTGACCCCCATCCGAACCGGCGCCTTCGGAATCGCGACGCTTATTGAGGACGGCTTGATGACGAACCGCTGGGTCTACAGCTTCGGAGGCGGCGGCGCCGAGGGCGACGCTTCGATGAAGAACCTGCTGGGCGGCAAGGGGGCGAATCTCGCCGAGATGTCGTCGCTGGGCCTGCCCGTGCCCCCCGGCTTCACCATCACCACCGAGGCCTGCAACAGCTACTACGCCGAAGGCCGCCAGTACCCGGCCGACCTCGCCGCCCAGGTGGCCGGCGGCATCGGCCATATCGAAAAGATCACGCAAAAGACCTTCGGCGACGCGGCCAACCCGCTGCTGGTCTCGGTCCGCTCCGGCGCCCGCGCCTCGATGCCGGGCATGATGGACACCGTCCTCAACCTCGGCCTCAACGACGCCACCGTCGAAGGCCTGGCCAAACTCTCCGGCGACCGTCGCTTCGCCTTCGACAGCTACCGCCGCTTCATCCAGATGTACTCGAACGTGGTGCTCGGCCTCGACCACCATGCGTTCGAGGAAATCCTCGACGACCACAAGGATCGACTCGGCGTCGACGTCGACACGGCCCTGACGGCGAAAGACTGGGAAACCATCGTTGCCGAGTACAAGCAGGCGGTGGACCGCGAGCTCGGCCAGCCCTTCCCGCAGGATCCGCAGGAACAGCTGTGGGGCGCGGTCGGCGCCGTCTTCCAGAGCTGGATGAACGACCGGGCCAAGTTCTACCGCCGCATGCACGACATCCCGGAAAGCTGGGGCACGGCGGTCAACATCCAGTCGATGGTGTTCGGCAACCTCGGCGAAACGTCGGCCACCGGCGTCGCCTTCACCCGCAACCCCTCGACCGGCGAGGCCGCCCTCTACGGCGAGTTCCTGATCAACGCCCAGGGCGAGGACGTCGTCGCCGGCATCCGCACGCCGCAAAGCCTGACCAGGGCCGCCCGCGAGGAGATGGGCGACCGCAACCCGTCGATGGAAGAGGCCCTGCCAGAAGTCTTCGCCGAATTCCGCGACGTCGCCGCCCGGCTGGAACGCCACTACCGCGATATGCAGGACGTCGAGTTCACGGTCGAGCAGGGCCGGCTGTGGATGCTGCAGACCCGCAACGGCAAGCGCACCGCCAAGGCTGCCTTGAAGGTCGCCGTCGATATGGCCGAAGAGGGCCTGATCACCAGGGAAGAGGCGGTTTCCCGCATCGACCCAGCTGCCCTCGACCAGCTGCTGCACCCCACCATCTCGCCCGACGCGGTCCGCACCGTCATCGCCAAGGGCCTGCCGGCCAGCCCCGGCGCGGCCGTCGGGGCCATCGTCTTCTCATCGGAAGACGCCGAAAAGCGCGGCGCGGCCGGCGAGGCGGTCATCCTCGTCCGCCACGAAACCAGCCCGGAAGACATCAAGGGCATGCACGCCGCCCGCGGCATCATCACCGCCCGCGGCGGCATGACCAGCCACGCGGCCGTGGTCGCCCGCGGCTGGGGAATCCCTTGTGTCAGCGGCGCAGGCGATATCGCCATCGACCTGAAAAACCGCAACTTTTCGGTTCGCGGCAAGGTCTTCAATGAAGGCGAAATCGTCACCATCGACGGCTCGACCGGCGAGGTCCTGGCCGGTTCGGTCAAGATGATCGAGCCCGAGCTGACCGGCGATTTCGCCGCCCTGATGGTCTGGGCCGATCAGGTCCGCCGCCTCAAGGTGCGCGCCAACGCCGAAACCCCGCTCGACGCCAGGACAGCCCGCCAGTTCGGCGCCGAGGGCATCGGCCTCTGCCGCACCGAGCACATGTTCTTCGACGAGCACCGCATCGCCGCCGTGCGCGAGATGATCCTCGCCGACGACGAAAGCGGCCGCCGCGCGGCCCTGGCCAAGATCGCCCCCTTCCAGAAGGCCGACTTCGTCGAGCTCTTCACCATCATGGAAGGCCTGCCGGTCACCATCCGCCTGCTCGACCCGCCGCTGCACGAGTTCCTGCCCCACTCGGAGGAAGACCTCGCCGCCGTCGCCGAATCCACCGGCCTCGACCCCGCCAAGCTGATGCGCCGGGCCCGCGAGCTGCACGAAAGCAACCCCATGCTCGGCCATCGCGGCTGCCGCCTGGGGATCAGCTTCCCCGAGATCTACGAGATGCAGGTCCGCGCCATCATCGAGGCCGCCTGCGAGATCGCCAAATCGGGCAAGCCCGCGCCGGTGCCGGAAATCATGCACCCGCTGGTCGGCAAGGGCACGGAGATGAAGTTCCTCAAGGACCTCACCGACCGCACCGCCAAGGCCGTCATCGCTGAACAGGGCGTGGCGCTGGAATACCTGGTCGGCACCATGATCGAACTGCCGCGCGCCGCCATCCGCGCCGGGGACCTGGCCGAAAACGCCGAGTTCTTCAGCTTCGGCACCAACGACCTGACCCAGACGACGTTCGGCATCAGCCGCGACGACGCCGGCAAGTTCCTCAACGACTACATCGAAAAGGGCATCTTCGAAAAAGACCCCTTCGTATCTTTGGACCAGGAAGGCGTCGGCGACCTGATCCGCATCGCCGCCGAACGCGGCCGTGCCGCCCGCCCGGGCATCAAGCTCGGCATCTGCGGCGAACACGGCGGCGACCCGGCCTCCATCGCCTTCTGCGAGGATGTCGGCCTGGATTACGTGTCGTGCTCGCCCTTCCGCGTGCCCATCGCGCGGCTGGCTGCGGCGCAAGCGGCGCTGGCGAAGAAGTAAAGGGCGAAACTGCGCCGCTTCGCTCTCCCCCATCGCAGATGGGGGAGTGGATTTGGCGAGCGCTGCAAGCGAGCCAAACCGAGGGGGTCCCCGCCGCCGGTGGAAGGCTAATCCCTAACCGCCGGTGGGCCCGCCTCCTGGTCCGTCGCTCACGCTCCGAACCGTCCTCCGCCCACCTCGTGGGCGGAGAGCGAACGCCCTGCCGGTTCAGGACCCTGTCGCCGAATTCACCTGACAGCCGCGCCGACCCGTGCCCTCATCCGCCCAGTTCGGGGAAACACCAATGGCCATATTCGATCCCGCCGCCGAGACGGCGCGCTACCTTGCCGCCCTGCCGCCGGAGGGCCACGCCAAGGCGGTCGCCTATACGCAGGGCGGCCAGTGGATGCTCCTCTGGGGAACGCTCGTCGCCCTGGCCATCGTCTTTCTCATCCTCAAGAGCGGCGTCCTCACCCGCCTCCGGACCCGCATCGAGGGCCGCCGCCGCCGGCCCTGGCTCACCGCCTTCCTCGTCGTCTTCGTCGCCCAGGCGATCAGCGCCGTCCTGACCCTGCCCTGGGAGATCTACGCCAACTGGTGGCGCGAAAAGTCCTACGGCCTGACCAGCCAGCCGATCGCGGGCTGGCTGACCGAATGGGCCATCTCGGCCGGCATGGGCCTCATCGTCGGCTCGGTCCTGCTGATGTTGTTCTACGCCCTGTTGCGCGCCGCCCCGAAGACCTGGTGGGTCTGGGGCGCGGGTCTGTCGGCGGTGGTCGCGGCCCTGATGGTGCTCGCGTCACCGATCCTCATCGAGCCGATCTTCAACGACTACAAGGCGGCCCCGCCCGGACCGGTGCGCGACACCGTCGTCGAGATGGCCGTAGCCAACGGCATCTCCCCCGACCGCATCTTCGTCTACGACGGCTCCAAACAGTCCAACCGCTACACCGCCAATGTCTCCGGCCTGTTCGGCTCCGCCCGGGTCGCCATGAGCGACACCATGTTCAAGGCCGGCGCCGACATCGCCGAGGTGCGCGGCGTCGTCGGCCACGAGATGGGACACTACGCCCGCCAGCACATCCTCTGGCAACTGGGGGCGATGATCCCGCTGCTGGTGCTGGCTTTCTTCCTGGTCGATCGCCTCTTCCCACTGGCCAGCCGGTTGCTCGGCGCTAGCGACGTGCGGGGCATCTCTGACCCGGCAGGCTATCCGGTGTTCACCGCCATCCTGGTCGTGCTGGGCCTTCTGGCCACGCCGATCATGAACACCATGATCCGCGTCGGCGAAGTCGATGCCGACAACTACAGCCTCAGGGTCGTGAACGAGCCCGACGGTCTGGCCAAGGCGCTGGTGAAAACGATCGAGTACCGCGCCGCCAACCCCGGCAAGCTGGAGGAAATCATCTTCTACAGTCACCCCTCGGTCAGCTGGCGGGTGCGCAACGCGATGGACTGGAAGGCGGCGCACCAGGGGTCGGGTTCGCCGCGCAAGGTCGAGCCTTAGGAGAACAGTCGTCCGGGGCGGCGTACCTGTCCCCGACCGGCGCAGATCGGGACAGGTAGCGCGCTTCAGACGTCAGGGCGCAATCGGATGGCGCTCATGCGCGCGCAACCCGTCCCCTAGGTCGGCGGATAAGCCCGCGTCCGCCCGCCAGGGTCCTCGACCACGCCGCTCTCCAGATACCCCGGCCCGATGGGAACCTTCCCGTGCCCGTCGGGGATATCGAGGATGTAGGTCGGCTGGCACAGCCCGCTGAACGCGCCGCGCAGGGCCCGCATCACAGCCTGGCCCTCCTCGACGCTGGTGCGCAGGTGGCCGGTGCCGGGGGCCAGGTCCATCTGGTGCAGGTAGTAGGGCTTGATCCGCGTCTCGACGAAGGCCCGCATCAGGGCCCCCAGGGTCTCGGGATCGTCGTTGACGCCCTTGAGCAGCACCGTCTGGCTGACCATGGCGATACCGCCATCGACCAGCCGGGCGCAGGCGGCCCGCGCCGCCGGGGTCATCTCGCGCGGATGATTGGCGTGCAGGGCGACCCAGGTCGCCTTGCCGGGTGCGCGCAGGGCGGCGACCAACTCATCGGTCACGGCGGCCGGATCAACGACGGGGATACGGGTGTGGAAACGGACGATCTTCACATGCGGAATGGCGGTCAGCCGGTCCATCGTTTCGCGCAGCCGGCGCGGCGACAGCACCAGCGGATCACCGCCGGTGACGATCACCTCCCAGATGTCCGGCCGCGCGGCGATGTAGGCCAACGCCTCATCCATCTGGGCGGGGCTCATGTTGCCGTGCCCCTCCGGCCCGACCATCTCGCGCCGGAAGCAGAACCGGCAGTAGACGGCGCAGGTATGGGTCAGCTTCAGCAGCACCCGGTCCGGATAGCGATGCACCAGGCCATGGACCGGCGAATGGACCTCGTCGCCGATGGGGTCGGCCCGCTCCAGCGGGTCCATCGTCAGCTCTTCCTCACGCGGCAGGAACTGGGCGGCGATGGGATCGGCCGCGTCGGCCGGATCGATCAGCTCGGCCATCCCCGGCGTCACCGCCACCGCATACCGCGCCGCAACCGCCGCCAGCCCGGGCAGGCGTTCGGCAGCGATCAGGCCGGCGTCGGCCAGCTCATCGAGGGTGCGGAGGGTCTTCACGGCGGCGCATATGAACCTTCAGGGGACCGGCGTCCACTGCACCTGCTCGATCCGGCTCGCCCCCGTCGCCAGCATGACCAGCCGGTCGAACCCCAGCGCCGACCCGCAGGCGTCGGGCATCACCGCCAGCGCGAGGAGCAGCTCTTCGTCGATGGGATAGCGCTCGCCATAGACCCGCGCCTTCTCGTCCATCTCGATCTCGAACCGCCGCCGCTGCTCGGCCGGGTCGGTCAGCTCCCCGAACGCATTGGCCAGCTCCACGCCACAGGCATAGAGCTCAAACCGCTCCGCCACCCGGGGATCGCCCGCCTTGGGCCGCGCCAGCGCCGCCTCGCTGATCGGGTATTCGCAGAGGATCGTCGCCCGCCCCACGCCCAGCCTCGGCTCGACCTTCTCGACCAGCAGCCTGCTGAACACATCGGCCCAGGTATCATCGTCCGCGACCCGCACGCCCGCCGCCTTCGCCTGCGCCGCCAGCCCGTCCCGGTCCGTCCCGCCGCCCGCCTCGACAGTGCCCAGCAGATCAACGCCGGCAAACCGCTCCAGCGCCTCCGCCACCGTCACCCGTTCCGGCGCCGCGAAGGGATCGACCTCCAGCCCCCGATACGAAAACGCCTTCGTCCCCGCCGTCTCCGCCGCCAGCGCCAGCAGCCCGGCGCAATCCTCCATCAGCTGCTCATAGGGCTCGCCGGTGCGATACCATTCCAGCATCGTGAACTCAGGACTGTGCAGCGGCCCCCGCTCTCGATTGCGCCACACCCGCGCCAGATCGAAGATCCTGGTCTCCCCCGCCGCCAGCAGCTTCTTGGCCGCAAACTCCGGCGAGGTGTGCAGATAAAGGGTCGCCCGCTCCCCGCCCGTGGTGATGGCCTCGGTGGCGAACCCGTGCAGGTGCGCCTCATTGCCCGGCGAGACATTCAGCGCCGCCGCCTCAACCTCGGTGAAGCCGCGCATCCCGAACCATCCGCGCACCGCGGCGGTGATCCGGTTACGGCCGATCAGGAAGGGTCGGCGGTCCGCATGGCGGTCCTTGTCCCACCAGGGGGAGGGGAGGGTCATTGGTCGCTCCGGCCCAAGACTGGCGCAAACGCCTGGGACCCTATAGAGAGCGCCCCCAACAGGTTTCAACGGAATCGAGCGCGCCCAGGTCTTTTGAGAGGCGCGCCGTTCCCGCTCACGAGGATAGCATGCCCAAGGTTGCCGCCAGTTCGCTGCGCAAAGGTTCGGTCGTCGATGTCGACGGCAAGCTCTACGTCGTTCTCAGCATCGAGAACATCCACCCCGGCAAGGGCACCCCCGTCACCCAGCTGGACATGCGCCGCATCACCGACGGCGTGAAGGTTTCCGAACGCTACCGCACCACCGAGCAGGTCGAGCGCGCCTTCGTCGACGAGCGTGAGCACACCTTCCTCTACCAGGATGGCGACGGCTATCACTTCATGAACCCGGAAACCTTCGACCAGTACGTGGTCTCGCCCGAAACCGTCGGCGACAAGGGCATCTGGCTGGTCGAGGGCATGGCCGTCTTCCTGTCGCTGCACGACGAGGTGCCGCTGGCCATCGAGCTGCCGGCCCGGGCCACCTACGAGATCGTCGACACCGAGCCGGCGATGAAGGGCCAGACGGCGTCCTCCTCCTACAAGCCGGCCGTCCTGACCAACGGCGCCCGGATCATGATCCCGCCCTACATCGCCGCCGGCACCCGCGTCGTCGTCCTGCTGGAAGACGGCAGCTACTACGAGCGCGCCAAGGACTGACCGGCCTCAGCCGAAAAGCAAAAGGGGCCGGCGATCGTCTCGCCGGCCCCTTTTTTGTTGTCCGGCCTGTGCCTACCGCGGCTGCATCCGGATCGCCCCGTCCAGGCGGATGTCCTCGCCGTTCAGGTAGTTGTTGGTGACCATCTCGTAGGCCAGGTCGGCGTACTCTTCCGGCCGGCCCAGCCGCTTGGGGAAGGGGACCGAGGCCGACAAAGCCGCCTTCACATGCTCCGGCGCGCGGCCGAGCAGCGGTGTGTCGAAAATCCCCGGCAGGATGGTGTTGCAGCGGATGCCTTCGCTGCTGAGGTCCCGCGCCACGGTCAGGGTCAGGCCGACGATGCCGGCCTTGGAGGCGGTGTAGGCCACCTGGCCGATCTGGCCGTCCTCAGCCGCGACGGACGCGGTGTTGACGATGGCGCCCTGGTCGCCGTCTTCCAGCGGTTCCAGGGTCAGCATGCCGGCCGCGCTGCGGGTGATGCAGCGGAAGGTGGCGACCAGGTTGATCTGCAGGATGCGCTCGAAGTTCTCGAGCGGGTATTCCTTGATCTCGCGGGTTTCGCGATCGCGCGACACCGTCTTGGCCCCGCCGCCGACCCCGGCGCAGTTGATCAGGATGCGCTCCTGGCCGTGGGCGGCGCGGGCCTTTTCAAAGCCTGCGGTCACCTGTGCGTCGTCAGCGACGTTGACCTGGCAGAAGGTCCCGCCGATCTCCTTCGCCAGCGCCTCGCCGGCCTCGGCGTTGAGGTCGAAGATCGCCACACGCACGCCATCGGCGGCCAGCCGACGCGCCGTCGCGGCGCCCAGGCCCGAGGCTCCGCCGGTGACCACGGCGGCGATGGAGGAATCGAGTTTCATGGCGTGTCTCCAAAAGGCATGTCAGGCCGAAATGTAGGCGGTTCGGCCGCCCGACATGCTGCTGCAAAAATGTTCAATGAAGACGCTGTAAGCACAGGCCGAACCGGCCGTCGACCGTGACCCAGCGGCATGGATGCTGAAAGACGGCGCAGAGCGTGGCCGCGCCGGCGCCGGAAAGCATTCCCCCGAACGCTCCCTTGATCGGCGCCGCTGTGCTGCGCGGCCACACCCGTCACGGCTGGTTCGCCGTCACCGTGATGGGGTCATCCTAGGCGCCGCCAGGCCGGCCCCAATCCCCATTTGCGGTATGTTGTTTTCGCCTTGCCGTCGGACCTACCCGCGCCCGTCATGCGTTTGACCGATCATGCCCGCCAACCCAGACCTCATCACCACCTTCCAGGAACAACTCGCCCGGGCCCTCGCCGCCGGCGACAGCGCCCGCGCCGACGCCCTGCGTGTGCGGCTCGCGGAGCTGGAAAGCGGCCAGGCCTCCTATCTGAGACCCCAGCAGCCCGGGGCCATGGGACTTGGCACCAGCGACGAGGTTCCCCGCCGGCCGGCCGGCTGGAAGCCGCCCAAGCGCCCGGACCCCATGACCAGCGGCCATTCCCGCCGCCGCGGCTGAATCCTTACCGCCGCCCACGCGTTGATGAGGGCAGGAGCCCGCCGATGACCGACACCCGCCCCTTCAGGATCCACGCCGCCGACGATAGCCGCGACACCGGCCATACCGTCCAGGCCGAAACCGTCGAGGACGCCGCCTTCGCCTTCGTCGACCGCTGGCATCCGCCCCTCGACGCCTCGGGCGACGTGGTGCTGATGATCACCGACTGCGAGACCGGCCGCCGCCAATGCCTGCGGCTGGACCTGTCAGACGGGACGGCCGCCCCCTGCGAGTGAGACAGGGACACATTGAAATCTTCGATTTCAATGTGTCCCTACTTCACGCTTCCACGCCCCACCCCCCATATTCCCCCTCATGCCCGCCCGCGTCCGCGTCATCGATCTCGAAACCGCCGGCACAGGTCCCGCCGACGTCTGCGAGATCGGCTGGCAGGACGTCGTCCAGAACCCGGACGGCCGCTGGAGCGTCGATGCGATGCGCGGCGCCATCTTCGTCAATCCGGGCCGGCCGATCAGCGCCGCGACCATGGCGATCCACCACATCCTCGACGCAGAGGTCGCCGGCGCTCCCTTCTGGAAGGACGCCGCCCCGCCGGTGCTGCGCCCGCCCGGCGGGGTTATCGCCCTGGCGGCCCATCGCGCCTCGTTCGAACAGCGTTTCTGCACCCCGGCCCTGACCGGGGGCGCGGCCTGGATCTGCACCTGGAAATGCGCCCTGCGCCTGTGGCCGCACCTCGACAGCTTCTCCAACCAGATGCTGCGCTACCAGCGGAGGCCGGAGGGTCTCGACCACGAAACCGGACTGCCCGCCCACCGCGCCATGCCCGACGCCTACGTCACCGCCCACCACCTGCGCGACATGCTGAACGAGGCCCCGCTGGACCAGCTGCTGGACTGGAGCCGCCAGCCCGGCCTGCTGCCCCGCGTCCCCCGTGGCCCGCATCGCGGCGCCGCCTGGTCTTCGATGGCCACGCCTGACCTTCAGGCCCTGGCCCGCGAGCGCGACCTCGACGTCCGCTTCAGCGCCGAGACCGAACTGCGCCGCCGCGGCGACCTCGCCCCGCCACCGGCCGGCAGGACCCCGCCGCCCGGTCTGTTCTGAAAACGGGGACATATTGAAATCGCAGAGTTCAATCTGTCCCCTCTGCCGCCTTTCCACGTCCTGCCACCGAGCCGCAACCATCGGTTGGCACAATTTTTACGCTTCCTCGGCCAGATAGCGGTTCAAGGGAGTTCAGTGATGTCTTGCGTTGCCTGCCGGGATGGCTCCGGGTTCGATCTGCCGATCACCATGGCGTTCCAGCCGATCGTCGATGTGCGATCGGGCGAGGTGTTCGCCTATGAAGCCCTGGTCCGGGGCAAGGACGGGCGCGGGGCGGGCGAGGTCCTGTCGACGGTCTCGGCCGACAACCGCTACGCCTTCGACCAGACCTGCCGCACCACCGCCATCTCGCTGGCGTCGGACCTCGGCATGGCGTCCATCGCCAACCTCTCCATCAACTTCCTGCCCAACGCCGTCTACGAGCCCCGCGCCTGCATCCGCGCCACCCTGGCCGCCGCCATGCAGACCGGCTTCCCGCTGAACCGGATCATCTTCGAGTTCACCGAGGAAGAGGCTATCGACGCCAACCACCTCCTGCACATCCTGCGGTCCTACAAGGCCATGGGCTTCAAGACCGCTATCGACGACTTCGGGGCCGGATTTGCGGGCCTGGGCCTGCTCAGCAAGTTCCAGCCGGACATTGTCAAGCTCGACATGGCGCTCATCCGCGACGTCGACACCGACACGGTCAAGCGGACCATCGTCCGCAATACCCTCAACATGCTGACCGACCTCGGCATCCAGGCCGTCTGCGAAGGCATCGAGACGGTCGGCGAATACGACGCCCTGAGCGATCTCGGCGTCTCCCTCATGCAGGGCTACCTGCTGGCGAAACCCGCCTTCGAGGCCCTGCCGCCCCATGTCATGCCGGGCCAGGTCCAGGCCCTGGCCGCCAGCGCCTGAGAAAGCGGGGACACATTGAAATCGACGATTTCAATGTGTCCCCTCTGACCGGCCGCCCGCCTCAGGCCGCCTTCAGACCCCGCTGACAGGCCTCCTCGGCTTCGGCCTGGGCTTCGTACTCGCGCGCCAGTTCCAGTAGCAGGCGCGCAACATCCGGCGGTCCGCTTCCCGCCGCCTGAGTGCGACAGATGGCGGCCAGCTGACGAAAGGTGGGGTAGGGGCTGGGCATGCCCGGGACAACATCGATTGCCGGCGCTGGTTCCAAGGCGGCTGGGGACGAGCCTGTGCATCCGTGGATGACCGCGGAGGGCAGGGTGGGGTGAGCCCCCACTACAGGGACCGTACCCGCAGTCGTTCGCCGTTCAAGATCGGGGATCTGTCGTCCCTGATCAGACCTGATCCTGTCTGCCGTGATCCCAACGCAAGGGGAAACCGCGAATCCGGCTCCAGGCCTTTCAGAAGGACGCCCTCACCGTGAATCTGGCGTTCAACGGCGCTCCGGGGGAGATGTTGAAGTTGTTGTGCGCGTCCGAAAAATAGGTCGTGTCGAACAGGTTCTCGACGTTCAGCTGCATCCGCACAGTGTCGCTGATGTCGTAGAAGACCGCGGCGTCGACACGGGTGAAGGAGGGCAGGCGGGTCGTTGCGGCCGTGGTCCGGATGGCCGCGTACTGTTCGGACTGATAGACGACGCCCAGCCCGAAGCCGAGCCTCTCGGTCACGTCATAGCGGTTCCACAGGCTGAACTGATGCTCGGGAACCTGCGCCAGGCGCACGGCGTCGTTCCCCTCCAGCATGGCGTCCTGATAGGCGTAGGCCCCGCTGACCTGCCAATCGGGCGTCAGCTTGCCGGTCAGGGCCAGCTCCAGCCCCCGGGTCCGGGTTTCCCCGGCATTGATGGTGAGCAGCGGGTTGACCGGATCGGGGGTCGTGGCGTTGGCGCGGTCAAGCTGGAAGACGGCAGCGGTCAGGTTCAGGTTGGGCCGGATGTCCCATTTCGCCCCGACCTCGTGGTTGGTGAACTTCTCCGGCGCCAGGTTGGCCTGGACGGCTGACAGGGTCAGGAACTGGTCGCCGGAGCGTGGCTGAAACGACTGGCTGTAGCTGGCGTAAAGCGAGAGGTTCGGGACTGGCTTGAAGATCAGCCCCAGGCGCGGCGAGACCTTTTCGTCCGTCCGCGCGAACGGCCGGTCAGGGGTGGGCTGCAGATCAACACCCTCGATCTCGAACCGATCGAACCTCACGCCGGCGACGACGTCGAACATCTCGCCCAGGCTGATCTGATCCTGGACGTAGACCGACACCGTCTCGACGTCCGAGACCGTATTGCGGCTCAGGGCCCCGAAGGTGACGGTCGGGTAGACGGGATTGGCCAGGTCGAAGGTGGCGTTGGACAGCACCCCGTTGCGCCGCTGGTTGGCGGACGCCTGGTCGCCGTACTCCAGTCCAAACAGGACCTTGTGGCTGACTGGCCCGGTCGTCACGTCCCAGACCAGATTGCTCTGCAGCAGAAAATTCTCGCGCGTGGTGGCGTCGCGGTAGGACGACAGGGCCACCGTTCCCTTCTGGCCGCTTGCGGCGCCGTTCGGAAACACATTGGCATAGGCCTTGTCGTAGTCGCCGTAGAGGACGGTGGTCGACAGCGACAGGTTATCGGTCAGCTGGCCATCCACGCGCAGCTTGGCGATATGGGCCTGGAGCGTCGCGCGGTTGACGCCCGGAACGCCGAAGAACCGGTCGCGATAGCCGTCGATCGGAGCGTCGGCCAGCGAGGGCACGCCTCGGTCGGTGACCCGGTCGTCGTCGATGTATTCGTAGGACAGGCCAGCCTTCCAGGCGCCCCCCAGTTCGAGCGCGAAATGCGGATTGACCGCGAACCGCTCGCCCTCATAGGCATCGCGGTGGTTAGCCAGCACCTCGTAGGCGGCATTGAGCCGGAAGGCCGACGTATCGCTGACCGGCGTGTTCAGGTCGACCGACAGGTCGTAGGCCCCGAAGCTGTTGGCGCTGAAGCGGCCGGCCAGGATCTGGCCGGTCAGGCTAGGCGCTTTCTGGACCCGGTTGACGATCCCGCCGCCGCCGCCGCGACCAAAGATCAACGCATAGGGACCTTTCAGAACCTCGACGCGCTCGAGGTTGTAGAGCCCCCGGTAGTACTGGACGTCATCACGTACGCCATCGACGAAGAAGTCCGCCGTGGAGTTCTGCCCCCGCAGGGTGATCTGGTCGCGATTGCCTTCGCCCTGGCCCACCGTGACGCCCGGCACATAGCGCAGGACATCGCCAAGGCTGTAGAGCGCCTGATCGTCGAGCTGGGCCCTGGTGACGACGCTGACGCTCTGCGGCAGATCGAGCAGCCGGGTGTCGGTCTTGGTCGCGGTGACCGAGTCGGTGGCGATGTAGCCTCGCGTCGCGCCGGTCACCAGCAACGGCTCCAGCTCCGTTGGTTCAGTCTGGGCGAATGCGGCAAGGGGCAGCGCAAGGGCAATGGCCGTCGAGGCGAGTAGAAGACGCATTTCGCTGGAGTGTCCGATCATGCCATGGCGGCACGGGACCCTTTATTGCGACGCAGTCGCATAATCCAGCACATTCTCGCGGCGCCAGCAGCGGCGTTCGCTTCCGCCGGCGAGCCGTGTTCGGGCCGGTTCCGGCCGGGGTTGGCTGATCGGGACAATGGACCATGACCAATCGACATTCTGGGGCCCCCTGATCCGCTCATCCCGGCGAAACGCAGTTCGGCGCACGCCAACGCCGCGACCCGGTTCACAAGGAACCGCAGGGGCGATCTCTCATCTTTGGGTACGGGGAGGTCTGGTTTGGGCAGTAACGATCAAGTGGCGGCCTCCATTCCTGTGACATTGGTTCCGCGTCGATGATCCCCCCGCTCACACCACCTTCGCCCGGCCGCCGAACCTTGCTAAGGGGCGGGGCACGACGAACGGAGCCTGCCTTGACCCTGTCCGACCACCTCGCCACCGTCCACCCGGCCCTGGCCGACCTGCTGCTGGCCGTCGCCGACTCCTGCGTCGAGATCGCCGCGGTCGTTCGCCGCGGCGGGGCCGAGCACAGCGCCGCCGTCTCGGTGAACGTGCAGGGCGAGGTCCAGAAGGGCCTCGACGTCCTGGCCGACGACATCCTGGTCCGGGTCGCCGGCCGCGCGCCGGCGCTGGTCGCCATGGCCTCGGAGGAACAGGACGACATCATCCCCGTCCGCGATCTCACCGCCGAAGGGGGATACTACCTGCTGTTCGACCCGCTCGACGGCTCCAGCAACATCGACGTCAACGTCTCGGTCGGCACCATCTTCTCCATCCTGCCGGCGCTCGGCGCCATTCCGGACCGTCCCGCTGTCGCGGCTGACCTCATGCAGCGGGGCCGCAACCAGACCGCCGCCGGCTATGTCGTCTATGGCCCGCAGGTGACCATGGTGCTGACCACGGGGGACGGGGTCGCCGGCTTCACCCTCGATCCTGAAACCAATGTCTGGAACCGGTCCGCCGAACAGATGACCCTGCCGGCCCGGACCAGCGAATACGCTATCAACGCCTCGAACTACCGCCACTGGGCCGCGCCCGTGCAGACCTATGTCGATGAGGTTCTGGCCGGCAAGGAAGGCCCGCGCGGCCGGAACTTCAACATGCGCTGGGTCGGCTCGATGGTCGCCGACCTGCACCGCATCCTGACCCGGGGCGGCGTCTTCCTCTATCCCTGGGACAAGCGCGAGCCCGACCGCGCGGGTCGTCTGCGCCTGATGTACGAGGCCAACCCCATGGCCCTGATCGTCGACCAGGCCGGCGGCCAGGCCTTCGACGGCATGACCGACATCCTCGACACCCCCGTCACCGGCCTGCACCAGCGGGTGTCAGTGATGATCGGTTCGGCCGAAGAGGTGGAGCACCTCAAGGCGCTCCACGCCCAGGGGTAATCGTCAGATATCGACGATGATCTTGCCGAAGTGCGTGCCGCTTTCCTGGTGCGCGAAGGCGGCGCCCAGTTGTTCCAGCGGGAAGTGCTTGTCGAGCACCGGCCTGAAACCGGTCACGTCGATGGCGCGGACCATGTCCTGCTGGTGGCGGCGGCTGCCGACGGTCAGGCCGATCAGCTTGATCGACTTGCCCATGATGGCCACGGTCGGGATCTCGCCCGAGTAGCCGGCCAGCACGCCGATCAGGCCGATGTGGCCGCCGATACGGGCTGCGGTGATCGACTGGGGCATGGTGCCCGAGCCGCCGATCTCGACGATGTGGTCGACGCCGCGACCATTTGTCAGCTCGCGGGCCTTGCCGCCCCAGCCGGGCGTGGTCTTGTAGTTGATCAGATGGTCGGCCCCCATGGCCTTGAGGCGCTCCAGCTTTTCGTCCGAGGAGGAGGTGGCGATGACTTCGCAGCCGAAGGCCTTGGCGATCTGCAGGGCGTAGATCGAGACCCCGCCGGTGCCCTGGACCAGGACCGTCTCGCCGGCCTTCAGGTGGCCGTCGCCGACCAGGCAGCGCCAGGCGGTGACGCCGGCGCAGGTAATGGTGGCGGCCTCGGCGGCGCTCCAGCCCTTGGGCGCCTGGGTGAAGGCGGTCTGGGGCATGATGACCTGCTCGCGGGCATAGCCGTCGATACCGTCGCCGGGCACGCGGTTGAACGCGGTTTCCGGCGGCTCGCCGTCAAGCCAGTCGGGGAAGAAGGTCGAGACGGCCAGGTCGCCGACCTTGAAGTCGGTCACGCCTTCGCCGACCGCGACAACCTCACCGGCTCCGTCCGACATCGGCACGCGGTCGCCGGGCGTGGGGATCATGCCCTTCACGACCATCAGGTCGTGGTAATTCAGAGAGGAGGCCCGCAGACGAACCTTGATCTCGCCCTTGCCGGGTTCGCCCGGATCAGCCCGCTCAACCAGAGCCAGCTTGTCCAGTCCGCCGCCGCCGTGAACCTCAATCGCCTTCATCACCCGGTCTCCATCCCATGCCCGCATGCTTTGGCGGGGCGCTCAAAAGAAATCGCCGGGACAGTCAGGTGACTGCCCCGGCGGAAGACAAGCGCTATTGGAAAGTGACTAGCGCCGCACGTCCCTGGGCAGGTCGAAGCGGTCGTTGTTCATCACCTTGGTCCAGGCCTTCACGAAGTCCTGGACGAACTTCCCGGCCGCGTCGCTGCCGGCATAGACCTCCGAAAGAGCCCTGAGTTCCGAGTTGGCGCCGAAGACCAGATCGGTCCGGGTGGCGGTCCATTTCTGTTCGTCGGTCTTGCGGCAGGTTCCAACGAATTCCTCGTCGCCCGAGTCATCGACCTGTTTCCAGGCGGTGCCCATGTCGAGCAGATTGACGAAGAAGTCGTTGGTCAGCTGGCCGGGGCGGTCGGTGAACACCCCATGCTTGCTGCCACCCTGGTTGGCGCCAAGCACCCGCAGGCCCCCGACCAGCACCGTCATCTCCGGCGCGGTGAGGCGCAGAAGCTGGGCGCGGTCGATCAGCAGTTCCTCGGTCGGAACGCTGTATTTGACCGACAGATAGTTGCGGAAGCCGTCGGCCTTGGGCTCGAGCACGTCGAAGCTGTCGGCGTCGGTGTCCTCGGCCGTCGCGTCGGCGCGGCCCGGGTGGAACGGGACCTCGATCGGATAGCCCGCCGCCTTCGCCGCCTGTTCGACGCCGACGCCGCCGGCCAGGACGATCAGGTCGGCCATGGAAACCGTGCGGCCGCCCTTGTCGAACTCGGCCTTGATCCGGCCAAGCGTGTCCAGCACCGCCTCAAGCTTGGGCGGGTCGTTGACTGCCCAGTCCTTCTGGGGCGCCAGGCGGATGCGTGCCCCGTTGGCCCCGCCCCGGTGGTCGGATCCGCGGTAGGTCGCGGCCGAGGCCCAGGCGGTGCTGACCAGGTCCGAGATCGACAGGCCGGACGTCGCGATGGTTCCCTTCAGAGCGGCGATGTCGGCCGGCTCGATGTCGGAGCCCTTCGCCTTGATCGGGTCCTGCCAGATGAGGTCCTCGGCCGGCACTTCCGGACCCAGGTAGCGGACCTTGGGGCCCATGTCGCGGTGGGTCAGCT
>JAUMCZ010000144.1:0-4811 GCA_032122215.1 Caulobacter sp. | reverse complement strand
ATCGCCCCGGAAGACGGCAAGCAGGGCACGGGTCGGCCGCCCCACTCGGTGCTGACCGTCCACCTGACCAACAGCGGGCCAACGGCGGCGGCCGAGGCGCGGACCCTCGAATTCTTCCATCAGCGGCTGGACAGCTGACTCCGGCCATTACTGGACATGCCGCACCCGGAAGACTAGAAGCCGCCCTCCCCGCCGGAACCGAGGTTCGATCCCTCGCCGGACGCCTGGATGGATGAGATGAGCCGAGACACCAAGAGCAAGGGCCGCCCGACCGGCCCCACCCAGCGCCAGCTGCGCGCCGGCGAACTGATCCGTCACGCCCTGGTCGAGGTGCTGCGCGAGGAGGCGATCGCCGAGCCCGCCCTCAGCGGCGTCTCCCTGACCGTCTCGGAAGTGCGGATGAGCCCGGACCTAAAGCACGCCATCTGTTTCGTCGAGCCGCTGGGCGCCGGCGTGACCGGCCAGAGCACGACCGAGATCCTCGCCGCCCTGAACCGCGCCACGAAGTTCATTCGCGGGCGACTGGCGAAAAACATCGACATGAAGTTCACGCCGGACCTGAAGTTCTTCCACGACGACAGCTTCAACTCGGCCGCCGCCATGGACCGGCTGTTCACCAACCCGCGTGTCCAGGCCGACCTTCATCGCGAGGACGAGGAAGAGTAGTGGCCCGCCGCAAGAAGGGCCTGCCGGTCAGCGGCTGGGTCAATCTCGACAAGCCCTATGACTTCGGCTCGACCCAGGCGGTGGGCAAGGTGCGCTGGCTGTTCACCGCCCAGAAGGCGGGCCACGCCGGCACGCTGGATCCGCTCGCCACCGGCATCCTGCCGATTGCGCTGGGCGAGGCGACCAAGACCGTCAGCTTCCTCGTCGACGCCGACAAGACCTATCGCTTCACGCTTGCCTGGGGACGGACCACCGCCACCTTCGACCGCGAGGGGGCGACCACGGCGGAATCCGACGTCCGGCCGACGCGCGAGCAGGTCGAGTCGCAGCTGGGCCAGTTCATCGGCGAGATCACCCAGATCCCGCCCAACTACTCGGCGATCAAGGTCGATGGCGAGCGGGCCTACGACCTGGCCCGGGCCGGCGAAGAGTTCGAACTGGCCGGCCGCACGGTCACCATCCACGACCTGCGCATCGTTTCCGTGCCCGACGAGGACCATATCGAGCTGGAAATGGACTGCGGCAAGGGCACCTATGTGCGCGCCGTGGCCCGCGATCTGGCCGTCGCGCTGGGGGCCTGCGCCCATGTCAGCCAGCTTCGCCGCACGCGGGTCGGCCCGTTTGGGGAAGAAACCGCGATAACACTGGAAATGTTGGAAAATTTAGGCCATAAGGCCGCGCTTCCGGAGGCTCTCCTTCCGGTCTCGACCGCGCTGGACGACATCCCGGCGCTGGCCGTTACCGCCGAAGACGCATTCCGGTTGGCTCAGGGACGATCCATCGTCCTCCTTCCGCGACAGGTGGAAGCCTTGCGTGACCAGCTTCAGGGCGGGTCGCGGACGGTTTGCGCAATGGACGGAGAGAGGCTTGTGGCCCTGGCCGAGATGCGTGCGGGATCGCTCAATCCGGTGCGTGTTTTTCAACTCACCTGAGCTGGAGAAATCCGATGTCGATCACGCCCGAGCGCAAAGCCGCTCTGATCACCGAACATGCCCGCACCCCGGGCGACACCGGCAGCGCCGAAGTCCAGGTCGCGATCCTGTCCGAACGGATCGCCAACCTGACCGAGCACTTCAAGGGTCACAAGAAGGACAACCACAGCCGTCGTGGCCTTCTGCAGATGGTTTCGCAGCGTCGTTCGCTGCTGGGCCACCTGAAGAAGTCGAATGAGGATCGCTACGAAGCCCTCATCGCCAAGCTCGGCCTGCGTCGTCAGCACTAGTACCGATTAAAGGGGCGGGGTCCTTCACAAGAGGGGCCCCGCTTCTTCGCATATCCGCCCATCCCTCTCAGGTCCTGGGGGTCGGCGGCGGGGGTTCACCCCACGATTATCCGCAGAGGGTTCATCCGTGATCCTCACCGGACCTGACACTGGAGAGGATTCCGGAACCGCCCGCTGGGCCACCGCCCCTGTCCGCCCCGCCGGGAATACGCCCGTCGGACCGAAAAGAAAGAAACCCAAAATGTTTGAGATTCATCGCAAGACCATCGAGTGGGGTGGCAAGACCATTATCCTCGAAACCGGCCGCATCGCCCGTCAGGCTGATGGCGCCGTTCTGGCCACCATGGGCGAAACCGTCGTCCTGGCCACCGCCGTCTTCGCCAAGACGCAAAAGCCCGGCCAGGACTTCTTCCCCCTGACCGTCAACTATCAGGAAAAGACCTTCGCGGCCGGCAAGATCCCCGGCGGCTTCTTCAAGCGCGAAGGCCGTCCGTCGGAAAAGGAGACGCTCGTCTCCCGCCTGATCGACCGCCCGATCCGCCCGCTGTTCGTCAAGGGCTTCAAGAACGAAGTCCAGGTCGTCTGCACCGTGCTGCAGCATGACCTCGAGAACGACCCCGACATCATCGCCATGGTCGCCGCCTCGGCCGCCCTGGTCATCTCTGGCGCCCCCTTCATGGGCCCGATCGCCGCCGCCCGCGTTGCTTACGTCGACGGCGCCTACATCCTGAACCCGACGGCCGACGAGCTGAAGGACAGCAAGATGGACCTCGTCGTCGCCGGCACCAGCGACGCCGTGATGATGGTCGAATCCGAAATCCAGGAACTGGACGAAGCCACCGTTCTGGGCGGCATCCAGTTCGCCCATGACGGCATGCAGCCGGTCATCCAGGGCATCATCGACCTGGCCGAACATTCGGCCAAGGACGCCTTCGACTTCGAGCCGGAAGACACCGACGCGATCAAGGCCCAGATGAAGCCGCTGGTCGGCGCCGACATCATCGCCGGCTACAAGATCCAGAAGAAGCAGGACCGCTACGAAGCGATCGGCGCCGCCAAGAAGAAGGCCATCGCGGCCCTCGCCAAGAGCGACGCCAACCCGGACGGCTACGACGGCCAGAAGCTGGCCGGCGTGTTCAAGGAACTGGAAGCCGACGTCGTGCGTCGCGCCATCCTCGACACCGGCATCCGCATCGACGGCCGCGACGTTCGCACCGTTCGTCCGATCCTCGGTGAAGTCGGCATCCTGCCGCGCACCCACGGCTCGGCCCTGTTCACCCGCGGCGAGACGCAGGCCCTGGTGGTCGCGACCCTCGGCACCGGCGACGACGAGCAGTTCATCGACGCCCTGGAAGGCACCTACAAGGAATCCTTCCTGCTGCACTACAACTTCCCTCCCTACTCGGTCGGTGAGACCGGTCGGATGGGCAGCCCCGGCCGCCGCGAAATCGGCCACGGCAAGCTGGCCTGGCGCGCCCTGCGCCCGATGCTGCCGGCCAAGGAAGACTTCCCCTACACCATCCGCCTGGTCTCCGAGATCACCGAGTCGAACGGCTCGTCCTCGATGGCCACCGTCTGCGGCTCCTCGCTGGCCATGATGGACGCGGGCGTTCCGCTGATCCGTCCGGTCTCGGGCATCGCCATGGGCCTGATCCTGGAAAGCGACGGCTTCGCCGTTCTGTCCGACATCCTGGGTGACGAAGATCACCTCGGCGACATGGACTTCAAGGTGGCCGGCACCAGCGATGGCATCACCTCGCTGCAGATGGACATCAAGATCTCCGGGATCACCATCGAGATCATGAAGCAGGCCCTCGCCCAGGCGAAGGAAGGCCGTGATCACATCCTCGGCGAAATGAACAAGGCCATGGACGCGCCCCGCGAAGAGCTGGGCGAGTACGCGCCGAAGATCGAGACCATGAAGATCGCCGCGGACAAGATCCGTGAAGTGATCGGCACCGGCGGCAAGGTGATCCGCGAGATCGTCGCCACCACCGGCGCCAAGGTCGACATCGGTGACGACGGCACGATCAAGATCGCTGCTTCCGAGCAGTCCAAGATCGACGCCGCCCGCGACTGGATCAAGTCGATCGCCTCGGAGCCGGAAATCGGCGCCATCTACAACGGCAAGGTCGTAAAGGTTGTCGACTTCGGCGCCTTCGTGAACTTCTTCGGCGCCAAGGACGGCCTCGTCCACGTCAGCCAGATCAGCAACGAACGCGTGGCCCGCCCCGCCGACGTGCTGACCGAAGGCCAGATGGTCAAGGTGAAGCTCATCGGCTTCGACGATCGCGGCAAGACCAAGCTGTCGATGAAGATCGTCGACCAGGAAACCGGCGAAGATCTGTCGGCCAAGCAGGAAGCCGCCGCCGACGCGTAAGCGCCACGGCCAGGGCTGAGATACGGAAAGGGCGGCTCGCAAGGGCCGCCCTTTTTCGTCGGGGACGGGTTGCCGCGCCTCAGCGCGGCTACCCGTCCCCGGTCAGCGCCAGCGTCGGTAAGGCGCTCGGTCCAGCCGTCTGCTGACCGTCTGGCTCACGCCCGCTTCTAAGTGCTCCGCGAACGGGGGACAGGAACGCGGCTTCGCGGCGATCCAGTTCCCGGCACCTCTTGCTCGCAAACAGGCAATCTGTATCTTTCTGCGGATGTCCGAACGCCGCCCCAATACCCAGCGCACGCGCGAGACCCGCGGCAAGATCCTCTGGGCTGCCCGGCAGCTGTTCGCGGAGAAAGGTTACGCCGCCGCCTCTACCCCGGCCATCGTCTCCGCCGCCAAGGTGACGCGGGGGGCGATGTACCACCACTTCCCGGACAAGGCGGCGGTGTTCGCCGGCGTGGTCGCCGCCGAGTTGGCTGACGTCGGCGTGCGCATGGCCAAGGCGGCGCTGAGCAACACTGACCCGGTCGAGCAGCTGATCCTGGG
>JAUMCZ010000143.1:0-2035 GCA_032122215.1 Caulobacter sp. | reverse complement strand
TTGCCTTCCAGCACGGCCTTCTTCTGGGCGTTGAAGGCGGTGGCGTCGTCCTTGAAGTACTGGATCAGGGTGCCCGGCTCGGGACCCTCGTACAGGATCTTGGCCTTGCCTTCGTAGATCTTCTTGCGGCGGGTGGTCATGTGTCTCCCCCGGTGGGGTGATGTGCGGCTCGTCGGAACGAAAATCGCGCGCGGGCGGGAGGCCAGCGCGCGAGGATCCGACTCGCATCGCGAGGATGGGTGGTCGGTCGCGTGAATACTCTCAAAGCGTCGGCAATGAAAGGCCGGGGCGCTCATTGTCCCAGATCATCGAAATGATCTTCCAGGCGCCGTCCTCGCCCTTGAACAGCTGGATGGAATTGACGCCCCGGCGCTCGGGCACAAGGTCGGTCGGATCTCGCTTGGCCTCGTAGTGGCTCCAGGCGTGAGCCATGTTGCCGAACACCTCGATGCGCCGCGCCAGTTCGACTTCGAAGAAGGGCCCAGTGTCGAAGAAGGGCTGGGTGTCGCGCCGATACTGCTCCAGGCCCATGATGACGATCCAGGGTTTGCCGTCCTCGCCGACGCCGGTGCGCATCTGGCGGGCGTCAGGATGGAAGAGCTGAGCCTGCCGGTCCCAGTCGCGAGGGCCGGCCGGGCCGCTGATCATGGCGTACATGCCGTCGATCACGTCTCCGATAACGGTGTCGTCGTTGACCATGGATGCTCCGGTTGTGATTGCGGGCGGCGTCGGCGCGCGGTATGGACCGCGCCGCAAAACAGGTTTCGGGATTTCTATGACCACCTTCGACGATCGCGAAAAGGGCTTCGAGCGCAAGTTCGCCCTCGACGCCGAACAGGAATTCAAGGCCACAGCCCGGCGCAACCGGATGCTGGGCGAATGGGCTGCCGGCCTGATGGGCCTGGAGTCGCCGGAAGAGTACGTCCGCGCCGTCGTGAAGTCCGACTTCGAGATGCCGGGCGACGAAGACGTGCTGCGCAAGGTGGCGGGCGACCTGAAGGGGTCGGGCCTGGAAACCACCGAAGGCGAAGTGCGCATGAAGATGGACGAACTGCTGGCCCAGGCCCGCGAGCAGATCAAGAACAGCTAGGTTTCCGGTCTTCGGAAGCCCCGGCGGCCGCCTGAGCGCAAGCTGAGGCGGCCGTTTTGCGTTCGAGGGTCGGCTTGAATTCTGTGCGTACTTAGCTAACTTGCTTAGCTAAGGAGTTTGCGATGACCGTCGTCACGATTCATCAGGCCAAGACCAATCTCTCCAAGCTGATCGCGGAAGTCGAGGCGGGCGGCGAGGTGGTGATCGCGCGGGGCAAGACGCCCGTAGTCAAGCTGTCGCCGGCCGACCCGCCGCGTCCCAAGCGGGTGTTTGGCTCCATGAAGGGGCAAATCAGCATTGATGATCGCTTCTTCGAACCGCTGCCGGATGACGAGCTCGCGCTCTGGAACGGCGAAGGCGATTGAGGCTGCTGCTCGACACACACGCGCTGCTCTGGTTTCTCGTCGGCTCTGACAAGCTGTCGAGGGCGGCGCGCCTGCAGATGGAAGACCCGGCAAACGAGATTTTCGTAAGTGCGGTTTCAGCGCTGGAAGTCACCACCAAACACCGCATCGGCAAGTTGCAGGACGTTGAGGCGCTTGCCTCCGCTTTTGAAGCTCGTGTCCTGGAGAAAGGCTTCCTTCTCGCGCCCATCACGGTCGGGCATGCGGCCTTGGCAGGGGCGCTGCCGTTTGAGCACAAGGACCCATTTGATCGGCTGCTCATCGCCCAGTCGCTGATCGAAGAGATGTGGCTCGTCTCGAACGAGCTGATCTTCGATCAGACTGGCGTCAAACGGCTTTGGTGAGCCCCAGCGGCCGCCTCAGCGCAAGCCAGGCGGCCGCTTTGCCTTCGACGGACAGGGCGGCATGGGCCGAGCTGGATGAGGGCAGGGCGATACGCTCGATGTCGGGGTCCGCGGCAGCAACGGCCTTCACCCCCAGCTTGGCCGCCGTGCCGCCGTTGAAGGCGATGGCCTTCAGGTCCGGGAGCGTGCCGATCAGG
>JAUMCZ010000142.1:0-32452 GCA_032122215.1 Caulobacter sp. | reverse complement strand
TGCCGCAATCTTTCCAGAGGCAAAATGGGGAGTTGTGAGTTCCGCTTGGTCCCGTCAGGATCAGGGCGGGGGGACGACGAGGCGCGGGGGCGACACCCTGTCGCGCCATCGCCTCGATTGTCGCCTTGGGGGAACTTCAGCAGTATGCCGACCGTCAACAACCTGACCCGCCGCGTCGTTATCGTCGGGGGAGGGACCGCCGGCTGGCTCACCGCCGCCCGGCTGAACAAGACGTTCAACGACAAGGGCCCGGTCCTCGACATCACCCTGGTGGAGTCAGCGACGACCCTTCGGATCGGGGTGGGCGAGGCGACCGTGCCGACCCTGCGCCGCACCATGCAGTCGCTGGGGGTCGAGGAAGCGGAGTTTGTCCGCCGGTCTTCGGCCACCTTCAAGCAGGCCATCCGCTTCGAGGACTGGGCCGAGCTGGGCAGCCAGTTCTACCATCCCTTCGAGGCCTTCCGGGAGAGCAACACGACCGGCGGCGCCACCCACTGGTTGTCGCGGCGGGGCCAGGACAGCGATGATTTCGCCAGCGCCGTCGGAATCCAGGCCGCCCTCTGCGACGCCAACCGGTCGCCCCGGCGAGCCCAGGACCGGGGCTATCAGGCGCCGATCAACTACGCCTACCATCTGGACGCCGATCTGCTCGGCGATTTCCTCTGTGAACTGGCCTGCGCCGCCGGGGTCAAACGGGTCGTCGATCACGTCGAAACCATCGACGTCAGTCCGCAGGGCCTGATCGAGGCGGTCACCACGCGAGGCGGGACCCGGCTGGAAGGCGATCTGTTCATCGACTGCAGCGGTTTCGCCTCGCTGCTGATGGGTCGGCTGGAGGTGCCGTTTGAAAGCTACGGCCAGTATCTGCTCTGCGACCGGGCCACGGCCTTCCGCACCCCCAACGGTCCCGACACCGTGCTGCGGCCCTATACCCGATCACGGGCGCTGTCGGCGGGCTGGAGCTGGGGCATCGGCCTGCAGAGCCGCGAGGGCCACGGCTATGTCTGGTCCAGCCAGTTCACCGACGCCGAGGCGGCCGAACAGGAACTGCGCGCCACCGTGCCGGCGGCGGAGGGGATCGAGGCCCGGCAACTGAAGATGCGGGTCGGCCGCTCCGAGGTGTCCTGGAAGGGCAATTGCATCGGCATCGGCCTGTCGTCGGGTTTCATCGAGCCGCTGGAGTCGACCGGCATCTTCCTGATCGAGGAGGCGGTGGACTGTCTGATCCGCTACTTCCCGGTAGCCGGCCTGAACGCCGCCGACATCGCCCTCTACAACGCCCACTTCAAGACGCTCTATGAGGAGATCCGCGACTTCGTGGTCGCCCACTATTGCGTCACCCGCCGCACCGACACCGCCTTCTGGCGGGAGGTGGTCAAGCCGGAACGGATTCCGGACTCCCTGAAGACCCGGCTGGACGCCTGGAGCCGTCGGGTTCCCGGCCGGCTGGAACTGGGTGACGCCGGGCTGTTCGCGGTGGACTCCTACTTCTATGTGCTGTTCGGCATGGGCTGGACGCCGCCAGACGCCGTCCGCTGGGCCGGACTGACGGAACATGGGCGCGGCGACCTTCGGCCGATGCTGCATCAGGCCCGGGCGCGCGCCCTGGCGGATCTGCCGGACCACACCGCCTTCATCCGCCAGCAGTATGGCTAGGCCGCGCCTGGATTGAGGGTGAGCAGAACAGTCTGTCCGGTGCGACCCGACCCTATGATCGGCAGCCCCCTTTTTGCCGGGTTGGTGGAGTTTATCCAGCCCTGAAGGGATCCAGTCCCGATCGCACCTCAGGCCGCCGGCGGTGTGAACTCGCCGAGGATGGTGAACAGCACGTCCGGGTCGGTCAGGCCCATGGAGTTGCCGTCGTGGATCAGGTTTTCGGTCGCCGCGATGTAGGCCTCGCCCGGATGGATGGTGAGGGCGGTCACCGGATAGTCCGGGAAGGTCAGCATGAACCGCCGCCCCAGATCATAGGCCGAGGCGGGCGGCGCGCCGGGCGGATCGGGCAGCAGGGCGGCGATCTCGTCGAGCCCCAGATCGATGATCTGCATCCGCCGGGGCTGGGTCCCGATGTTGACACCCATCCGGTTGGGGGCATCGGAACGGGCATCGGTCGCCCGACCGAACCAGCTATCGACATGCAGTCCCCACAGCAGGTGATCCTCAAGGTCGCTGGTCAGGGTCGGCAGGCCGGTATCGCTGACCACGATGCCCAGGGTGCGGGGATTGTCACCCGCCGCGAAGCTGGCCAGCACCCCTTCGGCCAGGCTGGCCTGCATGGCCGCCAGATCGTCGGTCGGCTTGCCGCGGTCCAGTTTCGACAGGGCTGACAGGCGGCCCAGCTGACCGCCGAGGGCGGCGAGCGGCGGCGGCAATCGCACCAGGGCGACGAAGTTGGTCGCCCCTCGTCCGGTTCTGGCGGCCAGACCGGCCTGTTCGGCCGCGGTCAGCGGCCTCCAGGGTTCGCGCGGCGCCAGGGCGCCGGGCTTGAACAGCCTGGGGTCATGGCCGAGCGCCACGGCCTCTCCGACGCCGCCCGAGGCCGACAGCCTTTCGGGCGGACAGAAGAAACGCACCGTGCCGCCGGCGGCATAGGGGACGGGGGCGGCGGCGGGGCGGGGGATCACCGGCGCGGTCCCCTGGGGAAACAGCGGAATGGCGACGCCGCGCGCCGCGGGCTCGGCCCGCAGTCGGGGGCCGCCAGCCCCGGGCGGCGTCGGCGTCAGCCGCAACATCGGGCTGCCGGCCGGCGGTCGGGCGGGGGTCAGGCGCAGCGGCGGGACGGCGGGGCGGACCGGAAGCGGCTGCGGCGCCGCGGTGACAGCCGGGGCGACTGGCCGCCCCGCCGCCGCTTCCAGTCGGGCGTTGGACGCGAGGTTGGTATGGGTGCGGCGCGCCTGGATGCGGCGCTCATGCCAGGTCTCGACCGCCCCGATCGTGGCCTGCACCGACAGCCGGCAGTACATGGTCTCGGTGACGTCGAACCGGCCGTGCTCGGCCAGCTTGTTAGCCGGGGCGCCGCCGCCGCACATCGAAAAATAGGGGCAGGAGCCGCGGCATTGCGCGATGCCGGCCCGGATGGCGTCATGAACCGTGACCAGCCTGGAGGACTGCAAGACAGTGGTGAAGTCGATGTCGTCGAGATTGCCGAAGGTGTAGCGGCTGGTCTCCTCGGGAACCTGCAGGAGCTCAGGCGAGAAGGTCGAGATATTGCCGGCCGTATCGACCGAGATGATCGACAACGGATTGCTCTCCGTCGAATGACACTCTTCAGAAAACAGCGAGCCGCCGATCATCCGCCGGGCCCGCTCCAGTTCGCGGATCCGCAGCGGCTCGGGATCCTGCTCGGTCAATTGCAGCATGCGGGTGAAGAAGCGGCGCACCGCATTGACGGCGTCGCCGGCGGTCAGGCTACTGGTGGTGTTGAAGCCCTCGATCTCCTCGATGTTGAAGCCGACCTCGCGGGTCTTGAGGGACTTGAAGAACTGGTAGATGCGGTCCGGTTCCTTGAGGGATTCGGCGGTCAGCACGGCGATCACAGATGGCTGCAGCCCCGCCTCATGCAGGCGCCAGTAGCCGGCCAGGCCCCGCTCGAAGGTTCCCTGGCCGTCCCGGGTCATGCGGCGCGCGTCGTGGATATCCTGTGGGCCATCGATGCTGACGCCGACATTGGCGCCGATCCGCACCAGAAAATCGCACCAGGCCTGGGTCACCAGCATGGCGTTGGTCTGGAAGGTGTGGCGGACCAGAACGCCCGGGGGAGCGGCGGCGGCAAGGATCGTGGCGGCCTCGTCATAGTAGGTCCAGGGCAGCACCAGCGGTTCGCCGGCGTGCCAGGCGATCGACAGCTCCCGGTCAAGCAGGCCGGCTGCGTTGAGCTTGTCGATCAGCAGCGGCAGGCGGCTCAGGTCGAAGCGCGACTTGTCACTTCGCAGCGGTAAATAGCAGTACTGGCAGTCGATATTGCAGAACGAGGTCGACTGAATCATCAGCAGTTCAAGCGGGCTGGAGCGGCCCGGCTGAATCTGGCCAGTATACCAGGATTTCAACTTTGCATTGATCGACGGTGAGGAATTCACGGGTGATTTCTCATGCATTCGGACCAGTCGTGTAAGGGTTGCAGCGCGGCGACTTCATACGTCTATTTGGGGAAAAATCTTATTGCTGGCTAATCCATAGCGTACATGATTTTATTGATTTGATAACCGAGGGGGAATGCGGGCTGGACTCTAGTGCATTTGCACTAGATCGACCGCACTCGTACTGCATAAAGCTGGGGGAATGACATGAGCTGGGGTTGGAGCAACTGGGACAATTGGTATAACTGGAACAATTGGAACAATTGGCAAAATTTCGATAATGTTCCCAGTCAGACCAGTGTCTATGTTGAGCCGGACAACCGCTCGGGGCTTGAGCAGCAGCAGGTTGATCTCGGCAACGTCATTGTCAGTGACTATAATGGTTATGCTAGGTATACATACTATGATTACAACTATGGATATTATGACAACTATAATTACTATGGACCGTCAAGCCTAAACAACATTCAGTTTTCCGTCAATGGCGGCGGCGCTGACGACATACTTGAGTTGGATCTGGCATCCCTGGCCAATTCTGCGATTACCCTTCAGGGCGGCACCGAACTCTATTACTACGGAACTCATATTGGTGACGTCACGACTGGAACGCTCCAGAACGGCGACGGTTACCTTTTGGTGCGTACGTTCGATACGATAAACTACCACGCCCTACTGGCTCAGGTGGCCTCGGCTGTCGTCTATCGCAACACCTCCGACACGCCGCCCGCCGGGCGCGATATCACCGTCCAGTCCAGTGAGGGGGACGGCAGCAACACCACCTCGGTCATTCACGTCACTATCCAGGCGGTCAACGACGCCCCGACGGGCGATGCCACGGCGAGTCTGGCCGATGGCACGGAAGACATTGCCTATGTCGCTTCGCTGTCCAGCCTGCTGACCGGGTTCAGCGACGTGGACGGTGACACCCTGACGGTGACGAACCTGACGGCAGACCACGGGTCCATCACGCTAAACGGCGACGGCACTTTCACCCTGACCCCGGAGGCCGACTACAACGGCCTCGTCACCCTCTCCTACACCGTCAGTGACGGGCTTGGCGGTACGATTTCCGCCAGTCAGACGGTCTATCTGGAGGCGGTCGAGGACAATCCGGTGCTGTCGGACGGGACCCTCAGCGTCTACGAGAATGTCGCCAGCGGCTCGGCTGTCGGCGCGGTCGGGGTCTCCGGAGGGGTCGGGCTGGACCTGACCTACAGCATCGTCGGCGGCGACCCGGGCAACCTGTTCCAGATCAGCAATACCGGCGCGATCACCAGCAACGGCGCCATCGACTATGAGAGCGCGACGCAGCATGTGCTGACCGTCCAGGTCAGCGTCGGCGGCTACACCGACACCGCCCAGGTGACGGTCAATGTTCTCAATGTCACCGAGAACGACGCTGTCCAGATGGCGGACGGCGGGGCGACCCTGGCCTTCGACGCCAGCTCGACCTTCGACAGCATTGTCGGCGGCGACGGCTTCGACGAGGTCACCCTGACGCTCGACGACGAGACCCTGGTTACCGCCAGTTCCGACGGTCTGAGAATCAACGTCGACACTGACGGCGACGGCGACACCGACCTGACCATCACCGGGGTCGAGGACCTGTTCCTCAACGGGACCCGGGTCATCCTGTCCGGGGATCTGTCGCGCACCGGCCTGGCCAATGAGACCATCTTCTGGGACGGGACCAGCGGCGACGACACCTTCGACGCCTCGGCCGTGACCTCTGACGAACGTATTGTCGCCAGCGGTCTTGCCGGCGCCGACCTGATCCGCGGGGCGGTCGGCGACGACACGCTCGACGGCGGCGACGGGGCCGACACCCTGGACGGCGGCGATGGCGACGACCTGCTGACGGGCGGGGCCGGCAATGACTCCCTGACCGGTGGCCTCGGTCGCGACACGGCCTCCTACAGCGCGGCCGCTTCGGCGGTGACCGTCAGCCTGGCGACCGGCGCGGCCAGTCGCGGGGCGGGGACCGACAGCCTGAGCAGCATCGAGGACATCATCGGGTCTGCCTTCGATGACATCCTGACCGGGGATGGCGGCGACAACAGCCTGACCGGCGGCCTCGGCCGCGACCTGCTCACCGGTGGGGGAGGGCAGGACACCGCTCGCTACGATACGGCTGCGGCCGGCGTCAGGGTCAGTCTGGCGATCACCACCGCCCAGAGCACGGGCGGGGCGGGGACCGACACCCTGGCGGGGATCGAGCACCTGCTGGGCTCGGCCTTCGCCGACAACCTGACCGGCAACGGCCTGGCCAACAGCCTGGAGGGCGGCGACGGCGCCGACACTCTGGCGGGCGGGGCTGGCGACGACCTGTTGTTCGGCGGGCTTGGCAAGGATCTGCTGGATGGCGGGTCCGGGGCCGACACCCTGCGGGGCGGAGCGGGCGACGACACCTATGTCGTCGACTCGGCCGGCGATACGGTGATCGAGCTGGACGGGGAGGGGACCGATACGGTCAATTCCTCTGTCGACTTCACCCTGTCGGCGACGCTTGAACGGCTGATCCTGACCGGAACCGGGGCTATCAACGCCACCGGCAACGACGGGAACAACAGCCTTGTTGGCAACGCCGGGGCCAACACCCTGAGCGGCGGCGGCGGCAATGACATCCTCACCGCCGGGGCCGGCAATGATGTGCTGATCGGGGGGGCGGGTAACGACTTCCTGACCGGCGGCGCCGGGGCTGACCGGTTCGTCATCACCCAGTCGTCGATCGGGCTGTCGACCCTTGGCGGGGTCAAGGACGTGGACTCTGTCTACGACCTGTCCTTCGCCCTGGGCGACCGGCTCGATCTGTCGGGCATCGACGCCAACGTCAACCTGGCCAACGACCAGGCCTTCCAGTTCGTCACCAGCTTCACCCGCACCGCGGGCGAGGCGACCCTGACCCTGCAGGGGAGCACATCGATCCTGCAGCTGGATGTGGATGGCGACGGCAAGGCCGACTACCAGATGAACATCTACACCGCTGTCGACCGAACCATCAGCGGCGGCCCGGCCTTCGGCGGCTGGATCCTCTAGGGCATCTCACGGCCAGGCGGAAACGCCTGGCCGGCCAGCCTGGACGACCCCAACGGGTCCGCTTCGGCGGGCCCGTTTTTCTTTGTGCCATGCACAGCACGTCAGGCGGTCTCGCGACAAACAAAAGCCCGGCCTCCGAAGAGGCCGGGCTGATGTCGCCGGGCAGGAAACCCGCCCCGGTGAGGGCGGGCGCCGTCCTTTTCTAGAAGATCCAGCCGCCGGTGCCGGGGGCTTCCGCGCCAGTCAGCAGGGCGGTGCCGGTGTGATCGCCGTCCAGACGGATCTGGAAGTCGGTCGCCCGGTCGCCGTTGAGATCGAAGCGGATGATCGTCTGGTTATTGGCGAAGACCACCGTCGCCTGACCCGCCACGCCCGTGAAGCTGCCGACCCGGCTGAAGGCCTGGTCGCCGGCGATGCTGGCGTTGGCGTCGATGGCCGACATATCGAGGACGTCGCCATCCGAGACGTTGAAGTCGAGGATGGTGTCCGTCTGCAGCGGGGTCGTGAAGGATTCCGCCAGGAAGACAAAGCGGTCGGCGCCCGACCCGCCGGTCAGGGTATCGTTGCCGATGCCGCCGTAGATGAAGTCATCGCCGGCGCCGCCATCGAGGATGTCGCTGCCGACACCGCCGTACAGCGTATCGCTGCCGTCCTCGCCGTAGAGCCGGTCCAGACCGTCGCCGCCATCGATGATGTCGCCGCCGGCGCCGCCCCAGAGGCTGTTGGCGCCGGTTGAGCCGGTCAGGACGTCATCGTAGCCGGACCCGATAAGGTTCTCGACCAGGCCGATGCTGTCCTCGCCTTCGCCGGTGGCGACCCCGGTGTAGAGGTTGGCGGTGATGGCCTGGGCGGCGCTGGCATAGGTGACCACATCGGTTCCGGTGCCGCCGACCATGTCGTCGTCGCCTTCGCCGCCGGCCAGGGTGTCGTTACCCGAGCCGCCGATGAGGGTGTCACCACCCGATCCGCCGTTCAGGGTGTCGTCGTTGGCCCCGCCGGACAGGATGTCATCGCCCTCTTCGCCGAACAGGGTGTCATTGCCGTTCAGGCCGCTCACAAAGTCGTCGCCATCGCCGCCGTAGATCAGGTCCACGAAGTTGCTGGCGGCGATGACCTCCGATGCGCTCGTGCCATTGACGGCATCGGTGGCCCCGGCGATGGCGATCTGAACCGTCACGGGGTCGGATTCCAGATCGCCGTCGGTGGCGGCGTAGGTGAAGCTGACCGTCGTCGACTGGCCCAGATACAGGGCCTGATAGGCCGCCACATTGGTGGGATCGAAGCTCCAGGCGCCGGTGACGGTGTCGAAGGTGAGACCGTCGACGTCCTGCAGCAGCACGTAGGAGAAATCGCCGGGCTCGTTGTCGATGTCGGTCGGGGTCGCCGCCTGGCCGGTGAGAACAGTGTCCTCGCTGGTCGCATGCGGACCTTCGCCAGCCAGGATCGGTGCGTCGTTGACCGCGGTGACCAGGATGTCCACCGAGGCTTCAGCCGACTCGGCGTTGCCCGCCCCGCTGTCGTCAACCAGGGTGTAGGTGAAGGACACCGCCCCGTTGAAGTTGGCGTTCGGGGTGAACTCGAGCCGTCCGTCCATGCGCCGGGTGACCAGGCCGCCTTCCACTTCCACGCCGTCGGGGGTCAGCAGGGTGCCGTTGACGGTGTTGACCGACAGCTCGTCGGCGCTGTCAGCATCGGCGGCGCCGTCGAAGACATCAACCAGGATGGCCCCGCCGTCTTCCGCCCCGGAGGTCGAGATGTCCGGCGCGGTCGGGGCGTCGTTCACCGGGGTGACGGTGATGGTGAAGGTCCCGGTGTCGGTCCCGCCGTTTCCGTCGTCGACGCTCCAGGTGAAGCTGTCCTCGCCGCTGAAATCAGCGTCCGGGGTGTAATCGAAGGTGCCGTCGCCGTTGAACAGCAGGGTGCCGTGGGCGGGGTCGCCGCCGGGGGCCAGGCTGTAAACCACATCGTCGCCTTCGACATCGAAGGCCGAGACGGCGCCGCTGTAGGTGGCGGCGTCTTCGACCAGGGTCGTCGAGTCATCGGCCGCCACGGGGGCGTCGTTGACCGCATTGACCGTGATGCTGAAGGTCCCGGTGTCGGTCCCGCCGTTACCGTCGCTGACCGTGTAGGTGAAGCTGTCCGACCCGTTGAAGTTCTCGCCGGGGGTGTAGCTGAAGCTGCCGTCCGTATTGAGGACCAGGACGCCCTCGGTGACATCGCTGTCGACCGTGTAGGTCAGGGTGTCGAGGTCGACGTCGGTGGCCGAGACCGATCCGGTGAGGACGGTGTCCTCGTCGACGCTGTCCGAACCATCGGCCGCCACGGGGGCGTCGTTGACCGGGGTGACGACGATGGTGAAGGTCCCGGTGTCGCTGCCGCCGTTTCCGTCGCTGACCGTGTAGGTGAAGCTGTCCTCGCCGGTGAAGTCGGCGTCCGGCGTGTAGTCGAAGGTGCCGTCGGCATTGAACACCAGCGTGCCGTGACCCACGTTGTCGCCGAGGCTGTAGGTCAGGGTGTCGAGATCGACGTCGGTGGCCGAAACCGAGCCGCTGTAGGTGGCGGCGTCTTCGGCCAGGGTGGTGGAGTCATCGGCCGCCACGGGGTCGTCGTTGACCGCATTGATGGCGATATCGACGTTGGCCTCGGCGGACTGGGTGGCGCCGTCCGACAGGGTGTAGGTGAAGGACGCCGCGCCATTGAAGTTGGCGTCAGGGGTGAAGACGATGTTGCCGGCGCCATTGATGGTGATCACGCCGCCGCCGATGACCAGGCCGTCCATGTCGACCACCTCGCCGTTGACAGTCGCCACCGACAGGGTGTCGCCTTCGACGTCCGTGCCGTCGCCGAGCACGTCAAAGGTCGCGGCGGTGTCCTCGTCGATCGACACCGAGAAGTCGGCCGCCGTCGGCGCGTCGTTCACCGGGGTGACGGTGACCGTCACCGTCGAGGCCACCGACTCCAGATCACCGTCCGTGAGGGTGTAGGTGAAGGAGACCTCGCCGCTGAAGTTGGCGTCGGGGGTGAAGACCAGCTTGCCGTCGAGGTCGAGAGTGACCACGCCGTCGCCGACATCCACGCCGTCCATATCGACGACCTCGCCGTTCACCAGGCCGACCGCCAGAGGCTGGCCACTCGGTTCGCCGCTGTCAAACTCGACGTCTTGCGCCGTTTCGAACGGATCGATGGTGACGCTGCCGTCTTCCGCGGCCGTGGCCGTCAGGTCGGTCGAGATCGGGCGATCGTTGATCGGATTGATCAGGATATCGACTGCCCCTTCCTCGGACACCGCCTCACCATCCGTCAGGGCGTAGGTGAAGGACACCGCGCCGTTGAAGTTGGCGGTCGGGGTGAACAGCAGGTTGCCGTTCAGGTCGCGGGTGATGATGCCGTTGCCGATATCGACGCCGTCGATGTCGACGACCTCGCCGTTGACGGTGGCCAGCGACAGGGTGTCGCCGTCGACATCAAGGCCGCCGCCGACCACATCGATGGTCAGGGCGCCGGCCGGATCCTCGTCGATTTCGAGTTCGAAGTTGGCGGCGGTGGGCGCGTCGTTCACCGGCGTGACATCGATGTCCACGGTGGCGGGCGTGCTGGAGTCTACGCCGTCGGTCAGGGTGTAGGTGAAGCTGACCGGGCCGTTGAAGTTCTCATCCGGGGTGAAGACCAGATTGCCGTCGCCGTCCAGGGTGACCACACCGCCGGTGACCGCGACCCCGTCCATGTCCATCAACGTGCCGTTGACCTCAAGGACCGAGATGGTGTCGCCTTCGACGTCCGTAGCGGCGCCCAGCACGTCGATGGTCAGAACCCCGTCGTCCTCGGCGATGGTGAGGTCGAACGGCTGGCCGACCGGGGCGTCATTCACCGGGGCGATGACGATCTCCACGGTGGCGGGATCGGACTCCGCGTTGCCGGCCCCGCTGCCGTCGGTCAGGGTATAGGTGAAGCTGACCGTGCCGTGGAAGTCGGGAGCGGCGGTGAACAGCAGGTTGCCGTCCATGCCGACGGTGACCAGACCACCACCCACGGCCACGCCGTCGACGGTCATCGGCTCGCCGTTGACCGTCGCCACCGACAGGGTGTCGAGATCGGCATCGCTGGCCCCGGTGAGCACGTCAATGGCGATCGGGTTGGCCGGATCCTCGTCAGCCGTCAGGTTGATGTCGGCGGCGGCCAGAGGCTGGTCGTTCACCGAGTTGACGGTAATCTCGAAGGTCCCGGTATCGGTCCCACCGTTACCGTCGCTGACCGTCCAGGTGAAGCTGTCGCTGCCGTGGAAGTTGGCGTCTGGGGTGTATTCGAAGGTGCCGTCGGGGTTGAGGGTCAGCGTCCCGTGCAGAACGTCTCCGCCGCCGTCCAGCGCATAGGTCAGGGTGTCGGCGTCGGCGTCGTTGGCGACCAGCGAACCGGTCAGCGGATTGGCGGCGTCTTCATCGACGCTGTCCGAGCCATCGACGGCCACAGGGGCATCGTTGAACGGATTGACGGTGATGGTGAAGACGCCGGTGTCGACGCCGCCGTTTCCGTCGCTGGCTTCGAAGGTGAAGCTGTCGGTGCCGGAGAAATCGGCGTCGGGGGTGTATTCGAAGCTGCCGTCCGGGTTGAACACCAGCGTGCCGTTGGCGACATCGCCGCCGGAGGCCAGGCTGTAGGTCAGGGTGTCGACGTCAACATCGCTGGCCGCGACCACGCCTGTCAGCGGGGTGACGGAGTCTTCGTCGATGCTGTCCGAACCGTCGACAGCGACCGGGTCGTCGTTCACCGAGGTGACGGTGATTTCGACCTGACCGTTGGCGGTCGAGGTGTCGGCGGAGCTCAGAGCGTACTGGAAGGAGACCTGCCCGTGGAAGTTGGCGTCGGGGGTGAATTCCAGGTCACCGTCGCCATTGAGGAAGACCGAGCCGCCAGTCACGGCCACCGTGCCGAGGGCGCTGATCGGCGCGCCATCGACGTGGGTGACCGTCTGGGCGTCGCCGTCCGGATCCGTCTGCGGGATCTCCAGAACGATGGTCGCGGCGTCCTCGAGGATCGTGAGGGTAAAGTCCGTCGCCTCCGCGGCGTCGGCGACCGCATCGACGGTGATGCTGAAGATCCCGGTGTCCGTCCCGCCGTTGCCGTCGCTGACCGTGTAGGTGAAGCTGTCGGCGCCGTTGAAGTTCGCGCCGGGCGTGTAGCTGAAGCTGCCGTCCGTGTTGAGCACCAGGACGCCGTGGGCGACGTCGGTGTCGACCGTGTAGGTCAGGGTGTCGAGGTCGACGTCGGTGGCCGAGACCGAGCCGGTGAGGACGGTGTCCTCATCGACGCTGTCCGAACCATCGGCCGCCCCCGGGTCATCGTTGACCGAGGTGACGGTGATGGTGAAGACGCCGGTGTCGGTGCCGCCGTTTCCGTCGTCGACGCTCCAGGTGAAGCTGTCTTCGCCATGGAAGTTGGCGTCCGGGGTGTAGTCGAAGGTGCCGTCGGTGTTGAACACCAGCGTGCCGTTGGCGACGTCGCCCATGGGCGCGAGGCTGTAGGTCAGGCTGTCGCCTTCAACGTCGGTGGCCGACACCGTGCCGCTGTAGGTGGCGGCGTCCTCGGCGAGGGTGGTGGAGTCATCGGCCGCTACCGGGGCGTCGTTGACCGCATCGACGGTGATGCTGAAGGTCCCGGTGTCGGTCCCGCCGTTACCGTCGCTGACCGTGTAGGTGAAGCTGTCGGCGCCGTTGAAGTTCTCACCGGGCGTGTAGCTGAAGCTGCCGTCCGTGTTGAGCACCAGGACGCCGTTGGTGACATTGGTGTCGACCGTATAGGTCAGGGTGTCGAGGTCGACGTCGGTGGCCGAGACCGAGCCGGTGAGGACGGTGTCCTCATCGACGCTGTCCGAACCATCGGCCGCCACGGGGGCGTCGTTGACCGGGGTGACAGTGATGGTGAAGGTCCCGGTGTCGGTCCCGCCGTTTCCGTCGTCGACGCTCCAGGTGAAGCTGTCCTCGCCATTGAAGTCGGCGTCCGGGGTGTAGTCGAAGCTGCCGTCAGCGTTGAACACCAGCGTGCCGTGGGCGACGTCGTCGCCGAGGCTGTAGGTCAGGCTATCGCCATCAACGTCGGTGGCCGACACGGCGCCGCTGTAGGTGGCGGCGTCCTCGGCCAGGGTGGTGGAGTCATCGGCCGCCACGGGGGCGTCGTTGACCGCATCAACGGTGATGGTGAAGGTCCCGGTGTCGGTCCCGCCATTGCCGTCGCTGACCACATAGCTGAACTCGTCGGACCCGTTGAAGTTCTCACCGGGGGTATAGGTGAAGCTGCCGTCGGTATTGAGGACCACCACACCATTGACCGTGCCGCCATCGACGTCGAGGGCGTAGGTCAGGGTGTCATTGTCGACGTCCGTGGCCGGGATCGAGCCGGTGAGAACGGTGTCCTCATCGACGCTGTCCGCGCCGCCGCCAGCCACCGGGTCATCGTTGACCGAGGTGACGGTGATGGTGAAGACGCCGGTGTCGGTGCCGCCGTTTCCGTCGTCGACGCTCCAGGTGAAGCTGTCCTCACCATGGAAGTTGGCGTCCGGCGTGTAGTCGAAGGTGCCGTCGCTGTTGAACACCAGCGTGCCGTGGGCGACGTCGTCGCCGAGGCTGTAGGTCAGGCTGTCGCCATCAACGTCGGTGGCCGACACCGTGCCGTTGTAGGTGGCGGCGTCCTCGGCCAGGGTGGTGGAGTCATCGGCCGCCACGGGGGCGTCGTTGACCGCATCAACGGTGATGGTGAAGGTCCCGGTGTCCATCCCGCCATTGCCGTCGATGACGACATAGTGGAACTCGTCCGACCCGTTGAAGTTCTCGCCGGGGGTATAGGTGAAGGTGCCGTCGGTATTGAGGGCCAGCACGCCGTTGACCGTGCTGCCATTGAAGTCGAGGCCGTAGGTCAGGGTGTCATTGTCGGCGTCGGTGGCCGGGATCGAGCCGGTGAGGACGGTGTCTTCATCGACGCTGTCCGCGCCGCCGCCCGCCACGGGGGCGTCGTTGACCGAGGTGACGGTGATGGTGAAGGTCCCGGTGTCGGTCCCTCCGTTTCCGTCGTCGACGATCCAGGTGAAGCTGTCTTCGCCATTGAAGTCGGCGTCCGGAGTGTAGTCGAAGGTGCCGTCGGCGTTGAACACCAGCGTGCCGTTGGCGACGTCGCCCATGGGGGCGAGGCTGTAGGTCAGGCTGTCGCCATCAACGTCGGTGGCCGACACGGCGCCGCTGTAGGTGGCGGCGTCCTCAGCCAGGGTGGTGGAGTCATCGGCCGCCACGGGGGCGTCGTTGACCGCATCAACGGTGATGGTGAAGGTCCCGGTGTCGGTCCCGCCATTGCCGTCGCTGACCACATAGCTGAACTCGTCGGACCCGTTGAAGTTCTCACCGGGGGTATAGGTGAAGCTGCCGTCGGTATTGAGGACCAGCACGCCATTGACCGTGCCGCCATCGACGTCGAGCGCGTAGGTCAGGGTGTCGCCATCGGCATCGGTAGCCGAGACCGAGCCGGTGAGGACAGTGTCCTCGTCGACGCTGTCCGAACCATCGGCCGCCACAGGGGCGTCTGCGACCGGGGTGACGGTGATGGTGAAGGTCCCGCCGTTGGTCCCGCCATTCCCGTCGCTGACACTCCAGGTGAAGCTGTCCTCGCCGTTGAAGTCGGCGTCCGGGGTGTAGTCGAAGGTGCCGTCGCTGTTGAACACCAGCGTGCCGTGGGCGACGTCGTCGCCGAGGCTGTAGGTCAGGGTGTCGCCATCGACGTCGGTGGCCGACACAGCGCCGCTGTAGGTGGCGGCGTCCTCGGCCAGGGTGGTGGTGTCATCGGTGCCCGAAGGGCCGTCGTTGACCGCATCAACGGTGATGGTGAAGGTTCCGGTGTCGGTCCCGCCGTTTCCGTCGCTGACGCTATAGGTGAAGCTGTCGGACCCGTTGAAGTCTTCACCGGGCGTGTAGCTGAAGCTGCCGTCGGTGTTGAAGACCAGGACGCCGTGGGCGACATCATCGCCGAGGCTATAGGTCAGGGTGTCGTTGTCGCCATCGGTGGCCGAGACCGAGCCGGTGAGGACAGCGTCCTCATCGACGTTGTCCGAACCATCGGCCGCCACGGGGGCGTCGGCGACCGGGGTGACGGTGATGGTGAAGGTCCCGGTGTCGGTGCCGCCATTCCCGTCGCTGACGCTCCAGGTGAAGCTGTCCTCGCCGTTGAAGTCGGCATTCGGGGTGTAGTCGAAGGTGCCGTCGGTGTTGAACACCAGCGTGCCGTTGGCGACATCATCGCCGAGGCTGTAGGTCAGGGTGTCGCCATCGAGGTCGGTGGCCGACACAGCGCCGCTGTAGGTCGCGGCGTCTTCGGCCAGGGTCGTGGAGTCATCGGTGGCGACGGGGGCGTCGTTGACCGCATCGACGGTGATGGTGAAGGTTCCGGTGTCGGCGCCGCCGTTCCCGTCGCTGACGCTATAGGTGAAGCTGTCGGAGCCGTTGAAGTTCTCGCCGGGCGTGTAGCTGAAGCTGCCGTCGGTGTTGAAGACCAGGACGCCGTTGGTGACGTCATCGCCGAGGGCATAGGTCAGGGTGTCGCCATCGACGTCGCTGGCCGAGACCGAGCCGGTGAGGACGGCGTCCTCATCGACACTATCCGAACCATCGTTCGCCACCGGGGCGTCGTTGACCGGGGTGATGTGGAGGGTGACCGTCTGGTCGGCGGAATTGGAATTGCCATCGCTCAGGGCGTAGGTGAACACCACGTCGCCATGGAAGTTGGCGTCCGGAACGAACTGCAGGTTCCCGCCGCCGGCGAGGGAGACCGTGCCCTGGCCGTCCAGGTAGAGGCTGTCGCTGAAAGCCTCACCGTTCAGCAGGGAGACGGAAAGCGTATTGCCTTCCTCATCGGTGGCCCCGGTCATGACGTCGATGGCGATCGGGCTGGCCGGATCCTCCGCCGTCGTCAGTTCCACGTTCTGGGCGACCGGGGCATCGTTCTGCGGCTGGATGGTGACGGTCAGGGTGGCGGTGTGGGTGACGCCGCCCTCGGTCACGGAATATGTAAAGGTGTCGGTGACGGGGGTGTCGCCGGTGATCACGCCGGTCGGGACATAGGAATAGGTCCCGTTCGCGTTGAGGGTCAGCGAGCCATAGGTCCCGGCCATGGCCACGCCCAGCGTACCCCCGGTCAGGCCGCCGACGCTGAGCACGCTGTCGACGTCGAGGTCGTTCGACAGCACGTTGCCGTCGACGCTGGCGTCGCTCTCGCTCACCGACGCGGTGTCGTTGGCCAGCCTGGCGACAACGTTCTTGGTGACATTGTTGACCGTGAAGGAGACGCCGTTGAAGACGATGGTCTCGATGGTGGTCAGGGTGTCCGTGCCCTCGCCGGCCGTGACGATGGTCAGGGTGGCGCTGGTCGGGGACCAGGTTCCGACCGGGGTCTGGCTCTGCAGCATGTGGGCATAGACGGCGCTGTCGGAGCCAGCCCCGCCGATCAGGGTGTCATTGCCGGTTCCGCCGGTCAGCACATCGTCGCCGGAACCGCCGTTGATGGAGTCATTGCCGCCACCGCCGTCAATGGTGTCGTGGCCGCCCAGACCGTTGATGGAGTCCGCAGTCCCCGTGCCGGTCAGCGTGTTGTTGGTGCCGTCGCCATTGATGGTGGCCATGTTCGTCTCGCCCCAGATTCAGGCGGGCACTTGCCCGCCGTTAAGACTGTTCTTCTGCCGATTCGCCACGGACATGGCGCGCCGGAAATCTCCGGCCGGCAGGTTTTGACCACAATGGTCCCGGTTGAACCCCGAGCGTCGCGATTCCGAGCCCCCAGCCCGTCAAAGCCCCCAGCCCGCGCGCGCATTCGGACTAAAACAGTGTTCAACGTCGTTATCAAGTAGTTGAGATTGGAGGGGGACTTAACCAACGAGCTCGCGGGGCAGGATCCAACCCGATCCGCAGGCAGGCATGAAGAGACGGCTTGAACTTCGGCGTTGACGAATTTCGATGTGTCCCGTCCAGGGCCAGTCGTCCGGCGTGCCGGTCCGGCCGCCGTTGACGGGCGCAGCCTGCCTGATCAGCTGTTCAGGCACATCGGCCGGGCGGCCTGAGTAACAGCCGTGGGCGTCATCGAGGCCGGGGTCGCGGATGGCCTGTTCAACGTCGCGGGTCGCGCACGAGCGGGGCAGCCAGAACGCGTCCCTGAGCCCGGGCGACTCATCCGGATGGCCGAGCGGCGGGCGAACGGAACCAGCCAGGTGAGGGGCCGATCCGGTGAGGAAACCGTGAGCTGGCTAGGACCAGCTCTCTTTGGCGCCGGCCCGGCGGGCGTTGACCGGTGAAGCGTGCCGGATCGGCTGCCCGGGGGCCTCTGCCGGGCGGCCGTAGTACCAGCCCTGGGCCATATCGACGCCGGCCTCGCGGACAGCGGCCTCGACCTCCTTGGTCTCCACCATTTCGGCGACGGTGCGAACCTTGAGGTCCTGGCACAGCTTGACGACGTGGCGCACCAGGGCGGCATCGCGGCCGCCGCCGGCCAGGTCGCGAACGTAGCGGCCGTCGATCTTGACCACATCGACAGTCAGGGTCTGCAGATAGGCCAGCGAGGCTGAACCGGCGCCGAAGTCGTCGAGGCAGACAATACAGCCGGTCGAGCGCAGGGCCTGGATATGGCGGTTGGCCTGGGCCAGATCATCGATGGCGGCGCTCTCGGTGATTTCCAGGATCAGCCGCTGACCGAGGTTGGAGGTCTGGCCGATCAGCCGTTGCAGGCCCTCGACGAACGGGCCGGAACCGATGCTGCGGCCGGAGATGTTGACGGCCAGGCGCAGCCCGCCGGTGCGGTCGCCCTTGATGCGCCGGATGGCCTGTTCAAGAACGGCGCGGTCCAGTTCCTCGATCAGGTCGAACTCCTCGGCCATGCGGACCATGGCGAAGGGGCTGGCGTTGTCCTCGAAGCGGACCAGGGCCTCGTGGTGGTGCAGGTCGCCGTTGGCGAGGGTGACAACCGGCTGGAAGGCGAGGGTGAAGCGGCGCTGGCTGACGGCGGCGCCCAGTTCGCCGGCCCGGGCGAGGGTTCGGCGCACAGAGCGGTTCATCGCGTCCGCCATGCATGTGGGCGGCACGTCCTTCAGCCCCTCGCTCATGAAGTCGTCGAGGGCATAGCGCATGGCGCGGGCGAGCCGGCCAGGAGAGGCGATCTCCAGAGGCACCGACTGCACCTTGCCGCTGATCGGGACGGCGCCGCAGGCGGTGGCGATGGCCCGGCTGAGGCGGCGCGCTACCAGGTCGGGGGTCTCGCCGGCCTCGCGCAGCAGGGCGAAGCGTTCGCCTTCCAGCCGGGCGGCGGCGCCATGCTGACCGGCCTCGGCGCGCAGGGCGCCGGCGACGCGAGCGTCGAGGGTCTTCGCCTCGGCGGCGGGAAGGGCGCGGCGGGCATCGTCAAGGCCGCCCAGGTCGACCATGGCCAGTTCGAGCTCGCGGCCGGCCAGATGGGCCGCCTCGGTCAGGCCGCGGACCACAGCCTCGAAGCCGGCGCGGTCATGCATGCCGTCCTCTCCTCCGCGGGCGTTGGGCAGCGGGGCGGAGATCAGGGCGCAGGAGATGCGGCCGCTATTTCCGGGCAGCTTGCGCAGGGTGACGGCGGCGCCGTGCGCCCCGGCGCGCGCCAGGCGCAAGGTGGCGGGCCCGCGGCGTTGGCCTTCCTCAAGGCAGTCCAGAATGGCGCCCAGGAGCTGGACATCGCTCTCGTCGAAAATGGCGGTCAGCGGCCGGCCGATCAACGACGCCTCGGGCTCGCCGAGCATCGATTGGGCGGCGCCGACGGCTTCCATCACCGTGCCGGATCCGTCCAGTTCCAGGAGCAGATCACCGGCCGCGAAGGCGAAGCCGAGGAGCGTGAGAGAGGATGTGGCCAAGACGAGACTCCGGACAAGACTGTTTTCCTAGCGACAGGAGCTTAAAGGGCCGTTGTCAGCGGAGTGCGACGGGCTGTCACACCACGAAATGAGGGGGCGGGCCTCGGCCGGGATCAACCTGCCGATTGGCTGTGGTTCGAAAATATGTTCCGCTCCAAACGAGAACATATTGCGAACAAGAACAAACCGTGTACTTATATCCCAACGCGCCGGGCGGGCCGGCGAGAATCGTGGGACAAGGTGGAAAGTTCATGGCTAGTCAGGCGGCATTGAAGCTCGTGGGTAAAGACGACGGTGACAAGCAGCGCGCTCTTGAAGCGGCGCTGAGCCAGATCGATCGGGCGTTCGGCAAGGGCTCGGTGATGAAGCTGGGCGTGAAGGGCAAGATCGAGGAGATCGAAAGCGTCTCCACCGGCTCGCTCGGCCTCGACATCGCGCTGGGCATCGGCGGGCTGCCCAAGGGGCGGATCATCGAGATCTACGGTCCCGAAAGCTCGGGCAAGACGACGCTGGCCCTGCACGTGGTGGCCGAGGTCCAGAAGGCCGGCGGCACCGCCGCCTTCATCGACGCCGAACATGCGCTCGACCCGTCCTATGCCCACAAGCTGGGGGTCAACCTCGACGAGCTGCTGGTCTCGCAACCGGACACCGGCGAGCAGGCGCTTGAGATCACCGACACCCTGGTGCGGTCCAACGCCGTCGACATTATCGTCATCGACTCCGTGGCGGCCCTGACGCCGCGCGCCGAAATCGAAGGCGAGATGGGCGATAGCCTGCCGGGCCTGCAGGCCCGTCTGATGAGCCAGGCGCTGCGCAAGCTGACCGGCTCGATCCACAAGGCCAAGACCATCGTCATCTTCATCAACCAGATCCGCATGAAGATCGGTGTGATGTACGGCAGCCCGGAAACGACCACCGGCGGCAACGCCCTGAAGTTCTACGCCTCGGTTCGCCTCGACATCCGCCGCACCGGCTCGGTCAAGGTCCGCGACGAGATCATCGGCAACAACGTCCGGGTCAAGGTCGTCAAGAACAAGGTGGCTCCGCCCTTCCGTGAGGTCGAATTCGACATCATGTACGGCCAGGGCATCTCCAAGCTCGGCGAGATCATCGACCTGGGCGTGAAAGCCGGCGTCATCGAGAAGTCGGGCAGCTGGTTCTCCTGGAACAGCCAGCGCATAGGGCAGGGCCGCGACAACGTCCGCGAATTCCTCAGGAACAATCCGGACATGGCCGCCGAGATCGAGGCCCAGGTCCGCGGCAAGTCGACCGACATCGAGGAAGAACTGCTCGTCGGTCCGACCGAGGAAGACGATATCTAGGGCTCAAGGCCCGGGCGGAATGCTCGCGGCCGGCCGGGGACTTCTGACGCGATCCACCCTCGCCGTCGAAGTCCCGCCCCGCACTTGGCGGGCCGCAGCTAAAGGACGTCCGCTGAAAGGCGGGCGTCCTTTTTTTCATGGGGACTGCTGGGCCGCAAAGCGGCCTGCCTTTCCCGATCAGCACCGAACGTCGAAGCAGGCTCGATCCAGACGCCGCGAACGCCGTTCCTGACCGCCGTCGGAGCGGCTGCCGGCAACAGCACCGATCGGGGACAGGGACTCGCCCCAGGCGTTGCCCCTTGCCCGGTTAGGGCGTGCGACGAGAACCCGTCCCCACCTCCCGGGTCGCCACGGCCACTGACAGGATCAGCACAACGCTTGCCCAAAAGCATGACACCGGTTACCTGACCACAAACAGACCGCCCTCGAGGAGACCGCCGCATGTTCGCCAAGACCCTTCAGGCCACCCATCCGGACATGATGGACGGGGCCACCAACGACCAGCTGCGCGATCGCTACCTGATCAGCGGCCTGTTCGCCGACGGCCAGGTGGTGCTCAACTACAGCCACAACGAGCGCTTCGTGATCGGTGGCGCGGCCCCGGGCGCAACGGCCCTGAAGCTCCCCGACCAGACCGAACCGGCCAGCGCGGCGGGCCATCCCTTTCTTGAACGCCGCGAGATGGGCGTCATCAACGTCGGTGGGTCCGGCAGGATCACCGTCGATGGCCAGGCCTTCGACATGGGCCCGCGCGATGGCCTCTATATCCCGATGGGCGCCAAGGAGGTCGTCTTCGAAGGGGAGGGGGCTCGCTTCTACCTGACCTCGACCCCGGCCCATGCCCGCTTCGAGGTCAAGAAGATCGCTATCGCCGACGCCACGCCCCTGCAGCGCGGCTCGCTGGAGACCTCCAACGAGCGGACCATCTACCAGTACATCATCCCCGGCGTCTGCCAGTCGGCCCAACTGCTGCTCGGTCTGACTATCCTCAACACCGGCAGCGTCTGGAACACCATGCCGCCCCACCTCCACGACCGTCGGTCGGAAATCTACTTCTACTTCGACCTCAAGGGCGACGAGCGGGTCTTCCACTTCATGGGCGAGCCGGACAGCGCCCGCCACATCGTGGTCGCCAACGAGGAAGCCGTGGTCAGCCCGCCCTGGTCCATCCACATGGGCTCGGGCACTGCCAACTACGCCTTCATCTGGGCCATGGGCGGCGAGAACCTCGACTACACGGACATGAACGTCCTCGACATCTGCCAGCTGAAGTAGGCTCCCCCAAAGAGGAACGAGGCATGAGCGATCTCTTCAGTCTGGCCGGCCGCACGGCCATGGTCACCGGCGCCAACACGGGCCTGGGCCAGGCGATGGCCGTGGCGCTGGCCGAGGCCGGGGCCGACATCATCGCCGTCGGTCGCTCGGCGGTTACCGACACCGAGGCCGGGGTGCGCGCCGCGGGCCGCGCCTTCCATTTCGTCCAGGCCGACCTCGGCCAGCCGAACATTTCAGGCGATGTCATCGCCGCCGCCAAGGCCGCCGCGGCCGCTCCCGACATTCTGGTCAACAACGCGGGGATCATCCGGCGCAATGACGCGTTGGATTTCACCGAGGAGGACTGGGACGCGGTGATGGATGTGAATCTGAAGACCGCCTTCTTTCTGTCCCAGGCGGCCGCCCGCGAGATGGTCCCGAAAGGCGCCGGAAAGGTGATCAACATCGCTTCCATGCTGTCTTTCCAGGGCGGGGTGCGCGTGGCCTCCTATGCGGCAAGCAAGAGCGGCATCGCCGGTCTGACCCGCCTGCTCGCCAATGAGTGGGCGGCCAGGGGAATCAATGTGAACGCCATCGCGCCCGGCTACTTCTCGACCAACAACACGGAGGCCCTGCGGGCCGACGAGGCGCGAAACAAGTCCATCCTCGAGCGCATCCCGGCCGGCCGTTGGGGCCAGCCGTCGGACCTTGGCGGCGCGGCTGTATTCCTGGCCTCGGCGGCCTCGAACTATGTGCATGGCGCCATCCTGCCCGTGGACGGGGGATGGCTGGCCCGCTGACCGGTTCCGCTTCCTCCAACGGCCAGGTTCGCAGGAACCTCGATCTGCTCGGTGACCTCCTCGCCGAGGCCATTCGCTATCTCGACGGCGAGGATGCCGTCCGACTGGTCGAGGCTGCCCGCGCCGCCGCCGAGGAGGGCGGTGAAGCCCCGCATCTGGGTTTCCTGTTTAATGCGGTGACCCCGTCAGAGGCCTCGCTGTTGGCCAGGGCCTTCGCTTGCGCCTCGATGCTGGCCAACATCGGAGAGGACGTCGCCGGCCGCCGGGCCGAAGCCGAGGCTGAAAGCCAGGCCGAAACCGCAACCCTGGCCGACGCGCTCGGGGCGCTTGGCGAGCCCGGCTCCAAGGCCCTGGCCGGCCTTTCGGTCACCCCGGTGCTGACGGCCCACCCGACCGAGGTCCGCCGCCGGGCCCTGGTCGAGCGCCAGGTCGAGATCGCCCGGCTGATGGCCCTGCGCCGCCATCACCTGCCGCCGGCCCTCGACCGCCAGATCCGCGAGGAGCTGTTTCGCGAGACGGCCCTGCTGTGGCGCACCCGTCTCTATCGGCCCGAGAAGATCACCGTCGCCGACGAGATCCGCAATGCCCTGTCGGTTGTGCGAACGGCCATTCTGCCGGCCCTGATCGAGCTCTACGACCGCTGGGGTGAGGAAATCGGCGAGCTTGGCCCCATCCTCAAGCTTGGAACCTGGCTGGGCGGCGACCGCGACGGCCACCCCGGAGTCGGGGCAGAGACCCTGGCCCTGGCGCTGCGCTCGCAGGCCCGCATCATTCTCGACCATTATGCCTCCGAGGTCCGCCGCCTGTGGTCCGACCTCGCCGTTTCGACGATCTATGGCGACGCCTCGCAAGCCCTGCGGGTCCTGGCCATGCAGGCCGACCAGTCCTCGGTCCACCGCCTTGACGAGCCTTATCGCCTGGCCTGCGAGCGCATCTTCGACCGCCTCTGCGCCAGCTCGGTCAAGCTGACCGGCGCGCGCGTGGCCTACGCCGTCACCGACCCTGACGGCCCGGCCTACGACGGCCCCGAGGCCTTCATCGCCGACCTCGAGACCATCCGCGCCTCGCTGGAGGCCCATGGCGGCGATCGTCTGGTCGGCGGCCGGCTGAAGACCCTGCTGGCGCTGGCCCGCGCCGCCGGCTTCCACCTGCTGGCGGTCGACCTGCGCCAGAATTCCGACGTCCACGAGCGGGTGCTCGCCGACCTGCTGAAGCAAGCCGGCGGCGAGGCCGACTACCTGGCGCTCAGCGAGGACGCCCGTGTCGCCATCCTGCTCGAGGAACTGGCCACCCCGCGTCCGCTGCGCTCTCCCTTCATCGCCTATGGCGAAGAGACCGCCCGCGAACTCGCCATCATCGACGCCGCCGCCCGGGCCATCGCCGACTACGGCCCGGCCGCCATCGGCGCCTATGTCGTTTCCAAGTCGGCGACCGTCTCCGACATCCTCGAACCCCTGGTCCTGCTCAAGCAGGCGGGCCTGATCTGGGGCGGGGCCCAGCCGCGCGCCGCCGTGCGGATCAGCCCGCTGTTCGAAACCATCGGCGACCTGGAGGCGGGCCCGGCCGTGCTGCGCGCCTGGCTGGAGACCGACGCCGCCAGATCCCTGCTGGGTCCCTCGCCTGTGCAGGAGGTGATGGTCGGCTATTCGGACAGCAACAAGGACGGCGGCTACGTCGCCTCCCGCTGGGGCGTGGCCCGCGCCGCCACCGCCATGGCCGCCGAATGTGATCGCCTGGGCGTCGGCCTGCGCATCTTCCACGGCCGGGGCGGCTCGGTCGGACGGGGCGGAGGACCGGCCGCCGAGGCCGTGCTGGCCCAGCCGCCCGGCACCGTCCAGGGCCGCCTGCGGATGACCGAGCAGGGCGAGATGATCTTTCGCCGCTTTGGCGACCAGGCCACCGCCCGCCGCAATCTCGAGGGGCTGACGGCCGCCGTCCTCACCGCCACGGCCCGGCCGCGCGACGCCGTGCCGGCCAAGGCCGTGGAGGCCATGGACGCCCTGGCCGCCGGCGCCTTCGCCCACTACCGCGCGCTGGTCTACGACACTGCGGGCTTTGAGGATTTCTTCTGGTCGGCCACCCCGATCGCGGAGATCGTCACTCTCAACATCGGCAGCCGGCCGGCCTCGCGCACCAGGAGCCGCAAGATCGAAGACCTGCGGGCCATTCCCTGGGTGTTCAGCTGGAGCCAGGCGCGGATCATGCTGCCCGGCTGGTACGGCCTTGCCGGCGGCGCCCGGCGGGCGGGGCTGGAGCCGGGCCGCCTGGCCGAGCTGGCAGGCGAGTTCGACATCGTCGAAGCCCTCCTGTCCAACATGGAACTGGCCCTGGCCCAAAGCGACATGGCGCTGGCGGCGCGTTACGCCGCCCTGTGCGAGGACCGCGCCTCGGCTGATCCGATCTTCGACGCCATCCGCCGTGAGCACGACGCGGCGGTTGATCTGGCCCTGGCGATCCGGGGCGGCACGAAGCTGCTCGACGACCGCCCGGACCTCGCCGAATCCGTGGCGCTGGCCGCCGGTTCCGTGAGGCCGCTCAACCACTTGCAGCTGGAACTTCTAAGTCGCCGGAGGAAGGGCGACGACAGCGAGGAGACCCGACTGGCCATCCAGTTGACCGTCACCGGCATCGCGGCGGGATTGCGAAATACCGGCTAGGCAGGGGTCCTTCTCCCGGCAAGGGGGAGAAGGTAACTAGACGAGGCTGTTCAGATACGCCTCCAGGTTCGTGAAGCCATCGCCGTCCTTGTCGCCGGCGCCATCCGCGCCGTCCGACGGGTCGAGCCTGTTCTCCCGCTCCCAGGCATCCGCCATCCCGTCCCGGTCCAGGTCCGCCGGCGCCGTCCCACCTTTCAGCGCCGGCCATCCGCCGACGTCCGCCTCGCTGTCGATCAGCCGGCCGCTCCTATCCCTCACGCCGGCCAGGATGCGCCGGTCCACCGCATCCCGCGCCCTGGAGGCGCCGGCCCCTGCCAGCACCGCCGCCTCCGCTTCGGTCGGCGCCGTGGTCGTCACGTTCGAGCCGGCGAGGGGACCTGCTGCCCGATACTCCGCCGGCGGCTTGCACCCGATCAGGCTCCACGAGTCGCCCGGAACCACGCCCGCCATGCTGTTGTCCGCGAACCAGGCCCGCGACAGGCTGTTGTCCTCGCAAAAGGCGATCCGTCCCTTGCTGTCCGGTCCCGGCAGAAAGCTGTTGCCGACGAAGTCATAGGCTGCGTGCGCCGCCTTGTCGGCGTTGTAGCCGGAATGGCCGCCGCCCCAGTTGTAGAAGACGTTGTTGCGAAACTCGATGAAGGGGCCGACCGGATCCACCTCCGGCCCGTTGTAGTTTCCGGGCCTCGGCATCCGGGCCTGATGGTTGGCCCACAGGTTATGGTGGAAGGTCATCCGCGCCCCAAGGCCGCCCCGGATCAGGCTGCCGTAGCCGTGGCGGCCCTTCTCGTGCAGCGACCGGTTCAGGCTTTCGCCGATCAGGCTCCACTGCACGGTGACGTCGTAGACGCCATCCTCCGGCGGGCTGTAGCGGCTGCCCACTGACAGGGTCTCATCCACCGACCAGCTTGCCGAGATGTGGTCGAGGATGATGCGGCGACCGCGTGAGACGGTGACCGCATCCTTCTGCACGCCTGACCGAGCCCCCAGCCGCACGCGGAGGAAGCGGACCACCACATCGTCCGCCGCGATGATCAGCGGCTGGTCGGCCAGGGTGATTCCCTCACCCGGCGCGGTCTGGCCGGCGATGGTGATACGGCTGCGGGATATCTTCAGAGGCGATTTCAGACGGATGGTTCCTGCGGTCTCGAACACCACCGTTCGCGGCCCCTTGGCCTCCACGGCGGCGCGCAGACTACCTGGTCCGGCATCGTCCAGATTGGTCACGAAGAACACGGAACCCCTTCTGCCGCCTTGGGAAAACCGTCCGTGCCCCTCGGCGCCGGGGAAGGCGGGCAGGGGATCGGCGGCGCCTGCGGGAAACGCCAGTGCGGCGAGGGCGGCGCCCATCTGACAGGCGGCAAGACGGCTCACGGTCAAATTCTCCGGTTACGTGAACTTCGACGGAAGTCCGGCCGAGGGGCTTGTCAAATCGTTCGAAGCTGAGATATCAACGGCGATGATACCGGTGTCAAACAAGTTTCGACTTGCAATGACACCGGTGTCAGAAGTCCGGGGCGTTGCCAGGAGGGCGGCCTTTCGGGATCGTGTCACAGTAGGCAGGACGGCGGCGTCAGACCGCGGACGAGCCTTAAAGGGGAGGGACTACAGGGTGTCCAACAAGGATCGTTCGCGCGCTTTCGCGCTCCGTTTCGGCGCCTCGCTGGCGGCCATGACCGTGGCGCTCGGCGCCGCCGGCTATGCCTCGGCGCAGGAGGCAGCCCCGGCTGACGAGTCCGATGTCGATGAAGTCGTCGTCAAGGGCTTCCGCGGTGCCCTGGCCAGCGCCGTCGAGGTGAAGCGCCAGGAGACCACCGTCGTCGACGCCATCAAGGCCGAGGACATCGCTGACTTTCCCGACCTGAACCTGGCCGAATCCATCCAGCGGATCCCCGGCGTCTCGATCGACCGTGACGCCGGCGAAGGCCGCTCGATCACGGTGCGCGGCCTCGGCGCCGACTTCACCCGTACCCGCATCAACGGCATGGAGGCGCAGGCCACCACCGGCGGCACCGACAGCTCGGGCGGCGCCAACCGTGGCCGTGGCTTCGATTTCAACGTCTTCGCGTCCGAACTCTTCAACAGCATCACGATCCGCAAGACCGCCGCCGCCGAGACCGAGGAAGGCTCGCTGGGCGCCACGGTCGACCTGCGCACCACCCGGCCGTTCGACTACGACGGCTTCCAGATGGCGATGAGCGGCCAGTACGGCGTCAATGACCTGTCGGAAGAGTGGGACCCGCGCCTGGCCTTCCTGGTCAGCAACACCTTCTGGGACGACAAGGTCGGCGTGCTGGCCTCGATCGCCTACAGCGAGCGCAACCTGCTCGAAGAGGGTTTCAGCGCCGTGCGCTGGGAGCGCGGCACTGACAATGGCGGCTTCTGCAGCCCTCTCGGTTTCGCCCCGCAGAATCCGACGAACAGCGGTTCGACCGGCTCTTCGGCGGCCAACTGCGCCACAGGCGTGCCGCGTCCTGCCAACACGGCGGCCAACAACGCCGCCTACACCTCGGTCAACAGCGCCAACGTCTTCCATCCGCGCCTGCCGCGCTACGGGCGGCTGGTGCACAGCCAGGAGCGCCTGGGCTTCACCGGCGCCATCCAGTTCAAGCCGACTGAAAGCACCACCTTCAGCTACGATGTCCTCTATTCGAAGCTGGACGCGACCCGGCAGGAAAACTTCCTGGAAGCGCTGTCCTTCAGCCGCAACGCCGCTGCCGGCGGCAAGACCCAGGTCCACGTCCGTGACGCTGTCGTCGAAAACGGGGAGCTGGTCTACGGCGTGTTCGACAACGTCGATGTGCGGTCGGAGCAGCGCTACGACGAACTGAGCACCGAATTCACCCAGCACACCCTGACCTTCGATCACGCGTTCAACGATAGCTTCAAGATGCGGGCCTACATCGGCAACGCCAAATCGGAGTTCGAGAACCCGGTGCAGACGACGGTCACCCTCGACCGCCAGAACATCCAGGGCTTCAGCTGGGATTTCCGCGGCAACCGCAACACGCCGCTGATCGACTACGGCTTCGACGTCGCCAACCCGGCCAACTGGGATTGGCGTCAGATCGGTTCCAGCGTGCCACGCTCGGAAATCCGCATCCGTCCGAACGGCGTCAACACCGAGTTCAATTCCGGACAGCTCGACTTCGTCTGGGACACCTATGACTGGCTGACCCTGAAGTTCGGCTACAACATCAAGTCCTACGAGAGCGACAGCTACGAATTCCGGCGTGCTGACGAGACGGTCGTGCCGGCCCTGCCCGTCGGTACGACGGTGGCCAACATCGCCACCGTGATGAGCGGCTACGGTTCGAACCTCGGCCAGCCGGGCGGCAACGACTCCAGCTGGGTGGTGCCTAACCTGAACGCCATCGCCAACCTGTTCGACATCTACTGTAACTGTGACACCGGGGCGCCAGGCGGCAATTTCACCCTGACCAGCATCACCAACGGCAACGCCCGCGGCGGCAACCGTTCGATCAAGGAAGAGGATCGCGCCTGGTACCTGCAGGGCGACTTCCGCTTCGACCTGTTCTGGGACATGCGCCTGCGCGGCAACCTCGGCATCCGCGGCGTCAACACCAAGCTGACGGCGGAAGGCTACAGCTCGACCGGCGGCGGCACCAAGGTTCGCGGCACCAACGATTACGACAACTACCTGCCGTCGCTGAACCTGGCTCTCGACGTGACCGACGACTTCATGGTCCGTTTCGGCGCGGCCAAGGTCATGGCCCGGCCGCAGATCGGCAACACCCTGGCCGGCACCAACTACCTGGTCCCGACCACCTCGCTGGCTGCGACGGGTCCCAATTTCACAGCCTCGATCGGCAACGTGAAACTCGAGCCGTTCCAGGCCAACACCTACGACCTGAGCTTCGAATGGTACTTCGCGCCGGAGAGCCTGGTGTCGGTCGGCCTCTTCTACAAGGATATCGACACCTACATTCAGATCATCCGCCAGGATCTGCCCTATTCGGACCTGACGGCCCTGAACGGCAGCGCATTCGCGCCAGGCTTCTGCCTGCTGGCCAACAGCTGCAGTCCATCGACCGTCTTTCAGCTGACCAGCGCGGTGAATACTGAAGGCGGCCCGCTGAAGGGTTTCGAGATCAGCTACCAGCAGCCCTTCACCTTTCTGCCGGGTCCGCTCGCGAACCTGGGGGTGCAGCTGAACTACACCTACGTCCAGTCCGAGATCGACTACTGCAACAACACCACCTGCACGACGGTCGTCACCGACGACCTGATCAACCTCTCGCCCAGCGCCTACAACGCTACCCTCTATTATGAGGACGACCGCTTCAGCGCCCGCGTGTCCGGGTCCTATCGCGAGGGCTACCTGCAGAACGTCCCGGGCCGGAACGGCAACCTGACCGAAGGCAAGACGGAGACGTTCAACGTCGACGCCTCAGCCTCGTTCAAGGTCACCGACAAGCTGTCGTTCACCGTTGAGGGCCTGAACCTCACCGATGAGTTCAATCGTCAGTGGGTCGGCGGCGACGGTCGCGAGAGCACCAGCGTCTACCACCACACCGGCCGCCAGATTTACTTCGGCTTCCGGTACACCTTCTAGATTTCCGCCTTGCGCGAACTGGGCGCCGGGACGTGACCCCGGCGCCCGACTTTTTCGTCTAGGCTGGCGCCCCAGCAGTCAAAGGAGCGCGTGATGACTCACGACCGGATGTCCGTACTTGCAGCGATGATGAAGCAGGGGGTGATCCCGGTCTTCTACCACCCGGACCCCGAGGTTTGCGTGCAGGTCATCCAGGCCTGCGCCAACGCCGGCGCGCCCTGTATCGAGTTCACCAATCGCGGCGACTTTGCCTCCCACGTCTTCCTCGATGTCGCCCGCCACTTCGCCAGGGCCGACCCGCGCGTGATCATGGGCGTTGGCTCGGTCGTCGATGCCCCGACCGCCGGAATCTACATCGCCAATGGCGCCAGGTTCGTCGTCGGGCCGATCCTCAATGCCGACGTGGCCAAGGTCTGTAACCGGCGGATGATTCCCTACAGCCCCGGCTGCGGCTCAGCCTCGGAGATTTCCTACGCCCAGGAGCTGGGCTGCGAGATCGTCAAGGTCTTCCCGGGGACGCAGGTCGGAGGGCCGGAATTCGTCAAGGCGGTTCTCGGCCCCATGCCCTGGACCCGCATCATGCCCACCGGCGGGGTTGATCCCACCGAGGACAGCGTCAAGGCCTGGTTCGGGGCCGGCATCGTCGCCGCCGGCATGGGCAGCAAGTTGATCACCCAGGACCTGCTGGACGCGGGCGACTGGGGCGGCATTGAAACCAAGGTCCGTGAGACCGTCCAGCTGATCGAGAAATTCCGGAAAAAATGAGCGATATCCTGAGCCTCCGTCCCGCCGAAGACTGCCGCTGGGACTGTGTGTCCTTCGGCGAGGTGATGCTGCGCTTCGACCCCGGCCACGGCCGGGTGCGTAACGCCCGCCAGTTCAACGTCTGGGAAGGGGGCGGGGAGTACAATGTCGCCCGCGCCATGCGCAAATGCTGGGGCAAGCGCGCCGCCGTCGTCACGGCCCTGCCGGTCAACGATCTGGGCTGGCTGGTCGAGGACCTGATGATGCAGGGCGGCGTGGACACCAGCCACATCATCTGGCGAGAGTTCGACGGTATCGGCCGCAACACCCGCGTCGGCCTTAACTTCACGGAAAAAGGCTTCGGCGTTCGGGCGGCCCTGGGTTGCTCGGACCGTGCAAACTCCGCCGCCAGCCAGATTGCGCCAGGCGAAGTCGACTGGGACCGGCTGTTCGGCAAGGAGGGCGTGCGCTGGTTCCACACCGGCGGCATCTTCGCGGCGCTGTCGCCAGGGACAGCCCAGGCGGTGATCGAGGCGGTCAAGGCGGCCCGCAAGTATGGGACCGTCGTCTCCTACGACCTCAACTACCGGGCCAGCCTCTGGAAGAGCCAGGGCGGCAAGCCAGGCGCGCAAGCAATCAATCGAGAGATCGCCCAGTACGTCGACGTGATGATCGGCAACGAGGAGGACTTCACCGCCTGCCTCGGTTTCGAGGTCGAGGGCCTGGACGAGCACATCAGCGCCATCGACCCCGCCAACTTCAAGACCATGATCGCCACGGCGGTGCGCGAGTTCCCCAATTTCAAGGTGGCCGCCACCACCCTTCGCAACGCCAGGACAGCGACCTTCAACGACTGGTCGGCCATTCTCTGGGCCGGCGGCGAGTTCTATGCCTCGCAGATGCGCGAGAACCTGGAGATCTTCGACCGGGTCGGCGGTGGCGACGGCTTCGCGTCCGGACTGGCCTACGGCTTCCTGGAGGGCAAGGGGCCGCAGGCGGCGGTGGAGTACGGGGCGGCGCACGGGGCGCTCGCGATGACCACGCCCGGCGACACCTCCATGGTCCGCGCCGCCGAGGTCGAGGCGGTGATGCAGGGCAAGGGCGCGCGGGTCATTCGCTGATCCACGCAAAAGCGCCCCGGAGTCTCCTCCGGGGCGTCTCTGTTTTCGGTCTCGCCCTAGCGGGTGATGACCTCGAAGATCAGACCGGTAGCAATGGCGGCCAGCAGGTAGTCATCGCCCGAGCGGTACCAGTAGTAGCCGCGGGGCGGGGCGCGCAGGCGGTAGCGGCCGTAATCGTAGATCCGGTAGTCGTTCGAGCGATAGTAGCTCGGCAGATAGGCGCCGCGCCGCCAGGCCGCGTAGCCCGGGCGGTAGTAGGGGTCATTGTAGTAGGCGCTCGGCGGCGGGCCGTAGTGCCAGCGGTTGCGGTAGTAGTAGCCGTTGTGACGGCCGCGATCCCAGCGGGCCTCGCGGCGGTCTTCGCGCCGATCCTGGCGGTAGTCGCGGCGGTCGGCCCGACGTTCCTGACGATAGTCGCGTCGGTCATCGCGGCGCTCGCGCCGATAGTCTCGACGATCATCGCGGCGGTCGTAGCCGTCGCGGCCCTGGGCGGAAGCCTGAGTGGCCCCCAGGGCCATAGGGCCCGCGATGCAGGCGATGGCGGTAAAGGCCAGTAGAATGCGTTTCATGGTCGACATCCTCCTTGTGGTCGACTGTGCGGTCCGACGGTGCAGGACCGCTCAACTTACCCTCGACAGACGACCAGGGTGGTCCGGAGCGCCTGAACCCTGCCTGAACGGCCTTGTCAGGAATCTCGTTCCGGGCGGCGGACGGCGGTGGGCAGCGACTCCCTCCAGAACCTTACCGAGGGACCCGGGGATTCACCGCCTCGAAAGCGGTGTGAACGTAACGCTACCAGCCTCTTACCGGCATCCTAACAGGCTGAAACTATTCCGGAAAAAATCGCACAAAAAGGCGCAACACGGTTCGCGATTAACCTTGAATTCAGAGACCCGGCTCTTTGCTCGTATCCGTGATCAACACGAACCGGTCGCCAGAACGGCGCCAAACACGGGATACGGCATCATGATGATGA
>JAUMCZ010000141.1:0-10350 GCA_032122215.1 Caulobacter sp. | reverse complement strand
GTAATGTGGCGTATGTGTCGTGAACCGGCGCTGACCGAGGCGTTCAGGCGGGGGCGGCGCGCCTGGATCGTTGCTGGCGCAGCACATGGCTGACTGTGCCGACCAGAAGCGTCAGCAAAAGCATGTGGCCGATGATGTTGAGGCCGGTCATGTAGACGTAGCTGGTGACCTTCATCTGGGCCCAGAATGCCAGGTGCAGCAGCACGCTCAGACCCTGAACGCCGGCCGCGAACATCGGCCACCAGCGGTCGGCCAACAACGCCAGCGTCAAGAGCACGGCGAACGAGAAGATATCCAGCCACATGATCCCGAACTGCACGTCGCTCCAACGTCGGTCGGGCAGCAGGAAGGTGACAATGGTGGCCAGCAGGATGAACAGTCCTGCGCCCTGTTCCGGGCGACCGCCCTTCCACATGGCGAAGCCGGTCACCAGGAAGGTGACGCCGAAGTTGAAGATGAACCAGAGCGGCAGCGACACGAAAAAGGACCCCGCGGTTGCGAGGTCCTTTCTGGCGCCAATCGGGCGACGTGTCAGGCGGCTTCTACGGCTTTGAGGTAGACTCCGGTCGGCTTTGTTTCGGGCTTGTCGCCGCCCGGGCCGGTGGCGAAGCGCCGCAGGCCCAGCTGATCCTGCGCCACCGCCAACGCCTTGTGCGTATCGATGATGGTGCGGCGGGCGCGGGTCAGGTGTGCCAGGGTCTCGGTGGCGCCTTCGAAGGCGTCCTGGGCGTACATGACCGACAGGTTGGCCTCCTTGCGGGCCGTCGGCATGGTCATGGCCAGTCCGGCCACCGCCGCCAGGGCCATGTCGAGGGCGTCTTCGGCCTCGAACAGTTTGTTGGCCACCGCTTCGGCTGAGGTACGTCGTTGTTTCAGCATAGTCGCCTCCCCTTGCGCCCCTTGGGGCGTGATGTGAAATCCGGGCGATCCGCCCGGATCACTTCAGGGGCGGATCAGTTGTTGCAGGGCCACCAGGCCCGACAGGGCGCCGCCAAAGGTCATCGCCGCGATCACCATGATCAGGACGATGAGCCCCAGCCGCTGCACCGGTCCTAGAGTGTTGAGCTGTCCACCGACTCCGGCGGCGAGAAGTCCCCATCCATCACCGCGAAGGCCGCGCAGAGGATTTCCCGCAGCACCATCTCCGGCGGCAGCCAGCGGCTCTGCTTGCGCACCGCGGAAATCAGTTCCGGCGTCGCCGCGGCCATGGCCGGGCCCGATGACAGGCTGACGAGCTGTCGCTCCAGCTGCTCCCAGGTCCACACGGGCAGTGGCGTCCCCGACTGCGGCGGCCGCTGGAACGACGCTTCGAAGCGGTCGACTTCCTGCTTCATCCACAGGGCCTGGCTTAGGCCCGGGGTCGCGGTACTGGCGTGATGGTCGTTGGCGGGTGTCATGCTCGGCTCCGTCTTGTGGAGCTGAGGTTGTCTCGGGATCGGCCAGATCGGCCATGACGCCCGTCATGCCTGACACGCCGTGTGTCATGCCATCGTCGGCGGTTCGCAGCAGACGCGCGGCGGCGAAACGGTCGTCCATGCCCAGCCGCTCGAGGGCATTGCGGACATGGTTCGAAACGGTGTGGTTCGACAGGCCCAGACGGCGGCCGATTTCCTTGCTGCTGAGGTGCTCGTCCACCAGCCACAGGATCTCGCGCTCGCGCTTGGTCAGCCGCCCGAGCTTGCCGTCCCTGTGGTCGTCATTGCCGTCCATGCGAATAGCTCGCCGCCTGTCCCCGCAGTGAGGTCTGGTGTACCGCAGGTTCCGTCGCGGCCCCCCGTTACCCATGGCTGTAAGCATAACTCAGTTCTGGCCGTGGCCTAGAATGATCTTTCTAGACGGCTGCTTTAGATCGTGAGGCCATTCGCCGCTCCCCCGGCGTCACGACACAGCAAGGAGCCTCCCATGGCCGCCGCCAAGAAGACCAAGACCGACAAGAAGACCGCTCCGGAAACCGGCGCCGATCTCGATATCGCCCGCAAGATCTGGCTGGCCGGCGTCGGCGCCTATGGCCGCGCCTTCACCGAAGCCAAGGACAGCGCCGAGAAGCTGGCCCACGGCGCGACCGAAGCCTTCGACCAACTGGTCGCCAAGGGTGAAGTGATCGAGGACGAGGTCCGCGACCGCATCGCCAAGGCCCCGACCGGCAAGAAGGTCGTCAGCCTGGTCGGCGACCTGACCAAGCAGTCGAAGGACCGCCGCGCCGCCCTCGAGGAGCGGGTCGGCAAGGTGCGCAAGTCGCTGACCGAGGCCTTCGCCCCCTACAACCTCGCCGCCCTCGGCGAAGCCGTTCATGCCCTGACCACCCAGGTCGAAGCCCTGACCGGCGAAGTCGCCGCCCTCAAGGCCGAGAAGGCCGGCAAGAAGACCGCCGCCGCCAGGACCGAGGACGCGGCCTGAGATCTTCCGGCGGCGCCGACCTGAACCCGCGCCCCCTCCCCAGGGCTCAGGTCGCCAGAGCCGCCGCCGGAAGCATGACCTGGGCCGCCGCCCGAGCCACCCGCTCGCGCGGCGGCCCAGTGTCACCCCTCAACTCAAGGGCAATGGCGTGGAACACGATGCCGGTGGCCAGTTGCCCGGCCAGCCCGTCGCGCGCCTCCGCTCCCGCCGTGATCACCCCATTTTCGTGCAGCCGCCTCAGAGCGTTTTCCAGTCCCGAAACCAGGCCTGTCATCACCCGCCTGGCCGCAGCCGCCGCTGCTTCGTTGCCGAGCGCCAAGGCCGGTTCGCGCCAGAAGAAGCGGGCGTCCCAGGCCTCCTCGACGAGGATGTGAACATGCGTCCACAGGGTTTCGACATCGGCATGGGCGGCGATCGCCTCACGCATGGCCCCCAGCACCATCTCGACCTCGGCGGCGTGCCGGGCCATCAACTCGGCCAGGACCTGCGGCTTGCCCTTGAAGTGGTAGTAGAGGTGCCCGGCGCTCATGTTCAGGGCCGACGCGATGTCGACGGCGGACAAGGGTCCGACGCCCTCCTCGTTGAACAGGTCTCGAGCGGCCTCGAGGATACGGTCCTTCGTCTTCACTCGGCGCCTCCCCCCGTTGACTTCGCGTCCGGTGCGTCCAGCATAGGTCCGAACGAGGACGCCGGGCGAGAACGATCTGGCGCGCGGGGAGGAACAACCATGACCAAGCCCGGAATTCGCCTGGATACCGGCGGCGCCACAGACAACGCCGGCGGCCTCAATCCCATCGTCGGCGTGGCCCGCGAAGACCTGATCGGCGCGGTCGGGGTGCTGCTGCGGGAAACCGCCGGCCGGCCGGTGAAGACCATCAAGCATGTCGCCAAATTCAATGGCGAGCTTGTCAAGATCCTGACCGGCAAGTCAGACCTGGAAGCCGCCCCCAAGGACAAGCGGTTCGCCGACCCGGCCTGGCGCTACAACCCGCTCTACAAGGGCGCGATGCAATACTACCTGGCGGTCCAGAAGGGCGTCGCCGGCTGGATCGACGACGTCGAGTTCGACGAGCTGGAGCGCGCCCGCGCCAACTTCGTCACCGGCATGATCCTCGACAGCCTGTCGCCGTCCAACACCCTGGTCGGCAACCCCTCGGCCATCAAGCGCGCCTACGACACCGGCGGCGGCTCGCTGATGAAGGGGCTCAAGAACGCCTACGACGACCTGACCAAGAATGACGGCATCGTCAGCCAGGTCGACAAACGCCCCTTCAAGGTCGGCGAGAACGTCGCCAACAGCCCGGGCTCGGTCATCTATCGCACCGAGATGATGGAGCTGATCCAGTACCAGCCGACCACCGAGACGGTCAGCGAGGTTCCCCTGCTGATCATTCCGCCGCAGATCAACAAGGCCTACGTCAACGACCTGTCCCCCGACAAGTCGATGGTCCGCTACCTCCTTTCACAAGGCATCCAGGTCTTCCTGGTCAGCTGGCGCAACCCGACGAAGGAGCATGCCCACTGGGGCCTCGGTGACTATGTCGACAGCCTGATCGAGGCCACCGACGTGGTCACCAGCGTGACCGGCAGCAAGACCGTCAACGTCTCCGGCGCCTGCTCGGGCGGCATCACCACCGCCGCCTTGCTGTCCAAGCTTCAGGCCAGGGGCGACAAGCGGATCGGCGCCGTCTCCCTGATGGTCTGCGTGCTCGACCCCGACGCCGGCGACAGCGAGGCCGGCGCCCTGGTCTCCAGCCACGGCATCGAGATGGCCCGCCAGCGCTCGGCCAAGAAGGGCATCCTCGAGGGCTCCTCCCTGTCGCGCACCTTCGCCTGGCTTCGGCCGAACGATCTGGTCTGGAACTACGTCATCAACAACTACCTGCACGGCGACGACCCGCCGCCGTTCGACGTCCTCTTCTGGAACAACGACAGCACCAACCTGACCGCCACCCTCCATTCCGACTACCTGTCGGTCTACGAGCACCAGCCGTTCCGCAACCACGGCCAGGTCGAGCTGGCCGGGCACAAGGTCGATCTTTCGGCGGTCAGGAATGATGTCTTCGTCGTCGCCGGCGTCACCGACCACATCACCCCCTGGAAGGCCTGCTACCGCCTGACGCAACTTATCGGCTCGCCAAATGTTGACTTCGTCCTCAGTCAGGCCGGCCACATCCAGGCCCTGCTCAACCCGCCCGGCAACCCCAAGGCCAAGTACTTCCACAGCGCCGAGCGCCCGGGTCCGTCCATCGACGCCTGGATGAACGGCCAGGCCGAGGAAAAAGCCGGCAGCTGGTGGCCCTTCTGGACCCAGTGGCTGACCGAGCGGGCGGGGGACAAGAAGGCGGCGCCCAAGGCGCTCGGCTCCAAAAAGTACAAGGCTACGGACCCCGCGCCCGGCCTCTACGCGTTCGACTAATCGCCTCCCCGTCGCCGGGGTGGGCGGAAAACAGTACGTCAAAGGAAGACTCAGTGACCTCCAACCGCAAGACCAACGCACCCGCCCCGGAATTCTCTGTCCTGAGGGCCGGCGGCCGCATGCTGCGGGTCGCGGTCTGGAAGGCCCGGGGCCCGGCGGGCGATCACGGCCGGCCCCTGCTGTTCTTCAACGGCATCGGCGCCAATATCGAGCTGATGACCCCCCTGGCCGACTGGTTCCCCGACCGCGACCTGATCACCTTCGACATGCCGGGTGTCGGCGGTTCGCCAAAGGCTGTCGTTCCCTACCGCCCCTCGACCATGGCCTGGACGGCCAGGCGCCTCCTCGACCAGCTCGGCTATGACGTGGTCGATGTCATGGGCGTCAGCTGGGGCGGCGGTCTGGCCCAGCAGTTCGCCTTCCAGTTCCCGAAGCGGACAGGCCGCCTGGTGCTCGCCGCCACGTCGGCCGGCGTCATCATGGTGCCGGGCGACATCAAGGCCCTCAGCAAGATGGCCGACCCCAAGCGCTATGTGGACCCCGAGTTCATGCGCAAGAACTTCGAGGCCCTCTACGGCGGCGAGACCACCGGCGCCGACGGCCACATCGGCCGCATCAGCCCGCCCTCGCGCTCCGGCTATCTCTACCAGCTGATGGCCATGAGCGGCTGGACCAGCGTGCCCTTCCTGCCCTTCGTCAAGGCGCCGACCCTGGTGATGATGGGAGACGCCGACAAGATCGTCCCCCTGGTCAACGGCAAGTTCCTGTGCGCCCTGCTGCCGAACGCCCGGCTGGAGGTGATCAAGGACGGCGGTCACCTGTTCCTGGTGTCGCAGGCCAGCGTCAGTGCGCCGTTGATCCGGGAGTTTCTGGATGAAGAGCGGGTGAAGGTGCGGCGGAAGAAGGCGGCGTGATGTCGTTCCTTCTCCCGCTTGCCGGGAGAAGGACTATCGTTGCTACACCCTCGCCACAGGCCTAAACCCCCGGCGGTACGTCAGCGGTTGGGGATATCCGCATGCACTACGACATCGTCATCGTCGGCGGCGGCGCCGGCGGGCTCGAACTCGCCGCCCAGTTGGGCCGCAAGCTCGGCCGACAGCGCGGCCCTGAAAAGGTCCTGCTCATCGACCGCACGGTCTTCCACATCTGGAAGCCGACGCTGCACGAGGTCGCCGCCGGCACGCTCGACACCCATCAGGAGGGTCTGAGCTACCCCATCCTCGCCCGCCGCAACCATTTCAGCTTCACCCTCGGCGAGCTCTCCGCCCTCGATCCGGCCGCTCGCCGCCTGACCCTCGGGGCCATGACCGACGGGCAGGGCAGGGAGCTGGCTCCGGAGCGGTCGCTCACCTTCACCCACCTGGTCCTGGCCATCGGGGCCGGCGCCAACCTGTTCGGCACACCCGGCTCCGACCGCGCCCACCTCCTGGAAAACACCGCCGACGCCGAGCGCTTCCATCACCGCCTGCTGACCGCCTTCACCCGGGCCAGCTTCGCCGCCGACAAATCCCTGGCCATCGCCATCGTCGGCGGCGGCGCCACGGGCGTCGAGCTGTCGGCCGAGCTGATCGAGGCGCACGCCGAGTTCCAGGACGGCCTCGCCAAGGACCAGCGCTTCCGCCTCGACATCACCATCCTGGAAGCCGCCGAACGCATCCTCGGCCAACTCCCCGAAAAGATCTCGACCCAGGCCCAGACCGCGCTCGAGCGAAAGGGCGTCAAGGTGCTGACCGGCGCCAGGGTCAGCAGCATCGAGGAGGACCGCGTGGTCACCTCACGGGGCGATATCCCGGCCTCGATCATCGTCTGGGCCGCCGGGGTCAAGGCCGCCGACAGCAACACCACGCTCGGTCTCGAGGTGAACCGTCTCAACCAGTTCGTCGCCAACGACCGTCTGGAAACCTCCGCCCCCGGCGTCTGGGCCATGGGCGACTGCGCCGCCGCGCCCTGGACCGAGGGCCGCACCATCCCGGCCCGCGCCGCCGCCGCCCACCAGCAGGCCGACTATCTGGCCAGGGTGCTCACCGCCCGCCTGGCCGAACGCCGCCACGAGCCGGCCTTCCAGTACCGCGACTTCGGCTCCCTCGTATCCCTCGGCGACAGTCGCGGCGTCGGCGCCCTGATGGGCGGGCTCGGCGGCCCCAACTTCTTCATCGAGGGCCTGATCGCCAAGTGGATCTACATGAGCCTCCACCTAGCGCACCACCGGGCCATCCTCGGAACGACCAAGACGGCCGTGCTGGCCCTGGCGCGGCTGCTGCAGGAACGGGTTTCGGGTCGGTTGAAGCTGCATTAGCTTTCCACATACCTGGCCTTCAAAAGTCTCGGAGCCCAGGCCGGGTGGACCTCAAGGGCCGAAGCCGGCCGTCGTCCCGGCTGTAGGTCCGACCGCACACATTTGAGGCTACAAACCCCGCCGGTCGACCTACAGATCGACCTACAGTCCAGGCTACATCCTCGCAGCCTCGGACTACCCAAAAGCCTACGGGGCCGGCGGTTTTCACGACATCCAGCGCTCCCCGGGAAGGTGCGGCTTGTTTTGTAGGTTCAGCGGCCGGCGGTACAATGGATGGCCGCTTCGATAGGCCGGTTGACGGGCCTAGGGGAAACCGGCCCAGCGTCCGCTCAACACAGGGAAACGCCGCCATGACCCACCCCGCCATCGAGATCCTCGAGCACCCGCTCTCGCCCTACGCCCAGAAGGTCAAGATCGCCCTGACCGAGAAGGGCGTCCCCTTCGAGGCGAAAATCCCCGGCGCCATCGGCTCTGGCCAGGTCTCGGACGACTTCGCCCGCGCCAATCCGCGCGGCGAGGTGCCGGTGCTCTATGTCGAGGGCCAGGCCATCTTCGATTCCACCATCATCCTGGAATTCATCGAGGACCGCTTCCCGAGCCCCCCGCTGCTTCCCGCCAGCGCCGCCGACCGCGCCCGGGTGCGCATGATCGAGGATCTCGTCGATACCCACTACGAAGCCATCACCTGGGGCCTGTCGGAGATCGCCAACTTCAAGCGCGCGACCGGCGAACAGGCCACGGCGATGCAGGCGAAAGCCGGCGAGGAACTGGCCCAGCTCCACGCCTGGCTGGAAGGCCAGCTCGGCGACCGTCCATGGTTCAATGGCGAGGCGTTCGGCTGGGGCGACCTCTGCGTCGCCCCCTTTATCGCCGGCGCCATCGGCTTCGGCTTCCCGCCGACCGGCAAGCTGTCCGAATGGTTCGGCCGCGCCGCCGCCCGTCCGTCTGTCGCCACCTCCCTGGGTCAGGCCCGCGAGATGGCCGCCGCCATGGCCGGCGTGGCCCAGATCGTCGAGGCGGGACTGTTCAAGCGCCAGTACCGCGACCACCGCCTCGAATGGATGATCCGCTCGGGCGGATTGTCGGTGGTGCAACAGGGGATCGAGCGCGACAATATCCGCTTCAACACCGCCCCGGTCGGCGGTCTGGGAGCGCTCTGATGATCCAGCTCTGGCATTGCGCGGACGCCCGCTCTTTCCGCGGCCTCTGGGCGCTCGAGGAACTGGGCCTTCCCTATGAGCTGAAGCTTCTGTCCTTCCCGCCGCGCATGCGCGAGCCGGCCTATCTGGAGGTCAATCCGCTCGGCACCATCCCCTTCCTGGTCGATGGCGATGTCCGGATGAGCGAGTCCGCCGCCATCGCCCAGTACCTGGCCACCCGGGACGGCCCCACGCCGCTCAGCGTCCAGCCCGGTGATCCAGACTACGGCGCCTGGCTCAACTGGCTGCATTTCGGGGAGGCGACCCTGACCTTCCCCCAGACCCTGGTGCTCCGCTACCGCACCTTCGAACCCGGCCGCGCCGAGGCCGCCGCCGACGACTACGAGCGCTGGTTCTTCGCCCGCCTGAAGGGACTGGATCGCGCCCTGGCCGACGGCCGCGACTGGCTGGTCGCCGGCCGCTTCACCGCCGCCGACATCTCCGTCGGCTACGCCCTGCTGCTGGCCCGCAGCCTGAAGATCGATGGCAAGTTCCCGCCGGCCGTGGCCGCCTACTGGGAGCGACTGCGCGAGCGTGAGGGATTCAAGCGGGCCAAGGCGGCGCAGAAGAACGACGCGGTGGCGGCGCCGGCCTTTCCTGAGTAGTCCGACGAGCGGCGGGGGAGAGGCTCAGGCCTCGGCCTCATCCTCGGATGGCGCCTCCCGCTCCCCCTTCGCCAGCATGGTCGTCACCCCCATGTCGGCCGTCACATTGCCAAGGGTGCGGAAGATGTCCGGCACCACCTCGACGGCCAGCAGGATCGGCAGCAGATCGATCGGCGCCCCAAGCGCGATACAGATCGGCGCCACGCTGGCGAAGAAGCTGATCTGGCCCGGCAGCCCGACCGAGCCGACGGCCACGGCGAACGACACCAGGATCGCGCCGGCGATCTGCGCCACGGTCGGCTCAACGCCGTAGAGCTTGGCGACGAACAGGGCGGCCGCCAGGTTGGCCACAGGGCTGGTGGCGCGGAACACCGCCACCGCCAGCGGCAGCACAAGGCCGGTGATGCGCACCGGAACCCCGAGGTTGTCCCGCGTCCGCTCCAGCATGGCCGGCAGGCTGGCCAGCGACGACTGGGTGGAGAAGGCCACGGCCAGAACAGGGCCGGAGGCGCGCAGGAACTCCCCGAACTTCGCCGCCCGGCTGAGGGCGACGATGACAAACATGATGACGGTGATGGAGGCGGTGATGGTCGAGACGATGACGATGTACTGCAGCAGGGTCGCGGCGCTGGCGACGCCGGTCCGCAGGCCGACGGTCAGCGACAGGGCGAACACCCCGACCGGCGCCGCCCACAGCACCCAGCGCACGACATTGAGCATGGTCTCGGCCACGCCCCGGAATACGGTCAGCAGCGGCTGCTTCAGCTCGGCGTCCAATCGGCTGGCGCCGAAGCCGAAGAAGACCCCGAACACCACCAGCGGCAGAATGGCGTCCTCGACCGCCGCCTTCAGGGCGTTTGCGGGCGCGAGACCCTTGAGGAAGTCGGCGATCGTCGAGGCCTTGGCCGCCGCCGCGTCCGGCGCCTGGGCGCTGGCCCGCAGGGCGGCGCCGGCTGCTTCGTCAATTGGCCACAGGGCCAGCCAGCCCTGGGTGACCAGAACGCTGTAGGTGGCGAACACCGCCAGCAAGACGCCGAACATCACGATGGCCCGCGCCGCCAGCTTGCCGGTGGCGGCGGCGTCGGCCACCGAAGCGATGCCCAGCACCAGCAGGGTGAAGACGAGCGGTACGATGGTCATCCGCAGGGCGTTGAGCCACAGCGAACCCAGCGCCTCGACAATGCTCATCCCGTCCTGGAGCCCCTTCGGAGCCCAGAGCTGCAACGCCGCGCCGACCAGCAGCCCGAGAACCAGGGCGATCAGCACGCGAACGGCGAGGGATTTGAACATGGGAATTCCTAGTGGTGCAGGGGGTGAACGTTGCCTGTTCTCACCCTCAGGTCAAACCCCCTCCGTCATCCCGGCCGCACCCCTGCTTTCACCGGGATACGACCGTGATGAGCGCCTATTTTTTGCGAGGCCCGGCCGTCTTCA
>JAUMCZ010000140.1:0-29525 GCA_032122215.1 Caulobacter sp. | reverse complement strand
CGCCCCGAGCCGGCCTACAAGATCTTCACCAGCGCCCACGACGAGATCGAGCCGGCCGAGGACCTCTGCGATCCCGAGGAACTGACGCGCCTGCGCGCCTATCTCGACCAGCAGCTGGCCAGTCTTTCCAGCGTCGTCTCGCGCCTGGCCAACAAGCTACAACGGCGGCTGCTGGCCCAGCAGAACCGCTCCTGGCAGTTCGATCTGGAAGAGGGGATGCTGGACGTCGCCCGCCTGCCCCGGATCATCATCGACCCGACCGCGCCGCTCAGCTTCAAGCAGGAGAGCGACACCGACTTCCGCGACACGGTGGTGACGCTGCTGATCGACAATTCGGGCTCGATGCGGGGGCGGCCGATCATGGTGGCGGCGGTCTGCGCCGACATCCTGGCGCGGACGCTGGAGCGTTGCGCGGTCAAGGTCGAGATCCTCGGCTTCACCACCCGGGCCTGGAAAGGCGGCATCAGCCGCGACGACTGGATCAAGGCCGGCAAGCCCGCCTCGCCCGGCCGTCTGAACGACCTGCGCCACATCATCTACAAGTCGGCCGACAGCCCCTGGCGGCGGGCCCGCAAGAACCTCGGCCTGATGATGCGCGAGGGTCTGCTGAAAGAGAACATCGATGGCGAGGCCCTGATGTGGGCGCACCAGCGGATGATGAGCCGTCCCGAGCAGCGGCGAATCCTGATGGTGATCAGCGATGGCGCCCCGGTCGACGATTCGACCCTGTCGGTGAACAGCGGCCACTACCTGGAGCGACACCTGCGCCAGGTGATCGGCGAGATCGAGAACAAGAGCCCGGTCGAACTGCTGGCCATCGGCATCGGCCACGACGTGACGCGCTACTACCGCCGCGCGGTGACCATCGTCGATGTCGAACAGCTGGGCGGCGTTCTGGTCGAGCAGCTGGCTTCCCTCTTCGAGGAAGAGCCCAAGCGGGTGGCCAAGTCGCGCGGCCTGCTCGGGGCCCTGCCGACGGTGATGCCGACACCGATGAAGGCGACGACGTTTTCGGCGGTGAAGGAAGCGCTGTCGTGAAGCGACTGGCGGGGCTTGCGCTGGCGGGACTGCTGGCCGCCTGCGCCACGCCGGCCCCGCCCCCCCTGCCCGACAAGCCGCAGCCGGCCGGGCCGGAAATCCAGATCGTCACCACGCCCGTGCCGCTGGACCCGGCCAATCCCCAGCGCACCAGCCTGAACGGCTTTACCTACATGGGGGGCGTGGCGATCACCGATCCGGTGACCAACCGCGTCCACGGTCTGTCTGACCTGAAGGTGACGCCGGACGGGCGGATCGTGACGATCAGCGACTTTGGCGACCTGTTCGAGGCGAAGCTGCAGTTTGGCCAGGACAGCCGGCTCGGCGGGCTGACCGACGGCAAGCTGTGGACACTGAAGCGGCCGGATGGCCAGCCGGTGCAGGGCAAGCTGGAAAGCGACGCCGAGGGCCTGGCCATCCTGGCGAACGGCGACCGGCTGGTCAGCTTCGAGCGCGACCACCGCATCTGGCGCTATCCGGCCGCCGGCGGGCCGCCGGTCGCGGCGCCGAAACCCGGCAATCTGTTCTCCGAGAACGAGGGCATGGAGGGGCTGACCGAGTATCCCTTCGCCGGCCCGGACGCCTATCTGGTCGGCTCCGAGGAGGGCGAGGTGTGGCTGTGCAAGCTCAGCGCCGCCTGCCAGACCTTCAGCGTGCTCAACGGCCCGGATCTGGAATACGGCCTGACCGCCCTGGCGCCGTTCCAGGACGGCAGCCTGGTGGCCGTTCACCGCGCCTGGGATCCGGTTCGCGGTTCGCGCATCACCCTTTCGGTCTACGCCGCCGCCGCCCTGAAGGGCCGCCAGCCGCAGCCGATGGCCCGGCTGGTGCTCAATGCCCCGCTGACCACCGACAACATCGAGGGCGTGGCCCTGGTCACCTCGCCGACCGGTGCGACCCGCATGCTGCTGCTCAGCGACGACAATGCCAGCGGCAGTCAGCGGACCCTGCTGATGGTCTTCGACTGGACGGGACGCAAGTGATCGCCGCCTGCGTCGCCGACTACCGGGAACTGGCCCGGCGGCGACTGCCCCGGGTGTTGTTCGACTACATCGATGGCGGCTCCTACGGCGAGGTCACCCTGCGCCGCAATGTCGAGGACCTCGAAGCCATCGCCCTGCGCCAGCGGGTGCTGCGGGATGTCTCGACGATCAGCCTGGCCACCGAATGGTTCGGCCAACCCCTCAGCATGCCGTTGGCCCTGGCGCCGGTCGGCATGGCCGGCATGTACGCGCGCCGGGGCGAGGCGCAGGCGGCAAGGGCGGCGCATGCGGCCGGCGTGCCGATGATCCTCTCCAGCGTCTCGGTCTGCGACCTCTCGGAGGTCAAGGCGGCGACGGGCGAGGCGCCCTGGTTCCAGCTCTATATGATCAAGGACCGCGCCTACATGGCCGACCTGCTGGCCCGGGCGGCCGCGCTGGGGGTCAAGGTGCTGGTCTTCACCGTCGATCTGCCCGTGCCGGGGGCGCGGTATCGCGACTACCGGACGGGCCTGTTCGGCGGCAATGCGGCGGCGACCTTCCTCAAGCGCGGCGTCGACGGGGCGCTGCATCCGGACTGGGTGCAGGACGTCTGGCTGCGCGGGCGGCCGCACAGCTTCGGCAACATCGCCGCGGCGATTCCCGACGCCAGGGGGATCATGGAATTCTGGCCTTGGGTGACCCGCAACTTCGACCCGACCCTGACCTGGGCCGACCTCGAATGGGTGCGTCAGCACTGGAAGGGGCCGATCGTGCTGAAGGGCGTGCTCGATCCCGAGGATGCCCGTGAGGCGGTCCGGCACGGCGTCGACGGCATCGTCGTCTCCAACCACGGCGGGCGCCAGCTGGACGGGGTGCTGAGCGGCGCCCGCGCCCTGCCGGCGATCGCCGAGGCGGTGGGCGATGGAACGACGGTGCTGATGGACGGCGGCGTGCGTTCAGGGCTCGACGTGGTCAAGGCGCTGGCGCTGGGGGCCAAGGGTGTGCTGATCGGCCGGGCCTGGGCCTGGGCGCTGGGCGCGCGCGGCGAAGCGGGCGTCGCCCATGTTCTGGCCGTGCTGCGCCAGGAGATGATGATGGCCATGGCCCTGACCGGCTGCACGGATGTGCGCGCGGCGGATGCCGGTCTTCTGGCGAAATAGAAAAACGGCCCGCGAGTCGCCTCGCAGGCCGTCTTCAAAACTTTAGAACCGCGTGATTTACGCGGCGGCCTTTTCGGCCAGCGCGGCCTTGACCTGACGCTTGATCTTCAGGGCGCGGGGCGAGAGGGTCTCGTCCTTCAGCTTGACGATGACGGGGTCGAGACCGCCCTTGAAGTCGAGCGTGCGCAGCGCAGCGTTGGTGATCCGCAGCCTGAACGACTGGCCCAGAACTTCCGAGACCAGGGTGGCGGGAGCCAGAGCCGGCAGGAAGCGGCGCTTGGTCTTGATGTTCGAGTGGCTCACATTGTGGCCGACCATGGGGCCGACACCGGTGAGTTCGCAGCGACGCGACATGTTGGAACCTTCGCAATAGAATGTCGGGCGCGCCAGGGAACCCCTGCGCACGAGAGGGGCGTCTATAGGGGTAAGGGCGGGGAAGCGTCAACCCTTTGAGCCGATTCAGAAACAACTCTCTGCCCGCGTGGCGAGAGACCCCTTCAGCCGCCATTCATGCGCCGCCATTATGGAACAGGACGACACGTCCTGACGCTCTGGAGCCCAAGCAAGCCATGATCCGCCCGGCCGCCATCATCGCCACAGTCGCCCTGCTGGCCATTCCGGCCGTCGCCTCCAGCCAGGCGACGAACACCATCCTGCCCGGCTACTGGGAATATCGCAGCAAGGTCAGCTACGGCGTCTCGTCGAGCAACGTCGAAAAGAAGTGCGTCGAGCCCAAGGACATCGACAAGTTCTTCAGCGGCCCCAGCAACCGCCATTACAAATGCACCTACCCGACCCGCAACGTCGCGAACGGCAAGGCGGAGTTCCAGGGGACCTGCGTCGACAAGCGCGGCCGCAAGGCCTTCGTCACGGCGTCCGGGACCTACAGCCCCAAGCGCTTCACTCTGACGGCCAGGATCAAGACCAGCATCATCGGCCTGCCGATCACGCCCACCGGCTCGATCGACGCCAGCTGGATCGGCCCGACCTGCCCGCCCAAACCGCCGAAGAAGGCGAAGTGACAGACAGTCTGTTGTGGTTAATCGGCGTTAAGATACAATAGCTTGTAGGGAACAAATGCCGAATTGGACGAAGTCACTGATTCGGTCCTGATTCGTTTCGCGCCTGTTCGCGTCGTTCCGCCCTCACCGTTAACCTGCCACCCGCCGCAGTGCGCGCCCGGCCCGGCGCGTGTTAGAGTCTGCCGAACAACGACTCTCTTCGGGGCCATCCCTTGCAAAAGTTCCTCCGCCCGCTGGCCGTCTTCGGCGCGCTCATTCTTGCCGGCTGCGCCGCACAGGCCGGCGGCCCCGACGGCGACGACTTCCTGATGTTCGGGGGGCCGATCTTCAGTGATGGCGGCGCGGCGCAGGCCGACGGCTCGACCCAGGTGATTCCGGCCGAGGCGCTGGTTGTCCGGGACGGCAAGGTAGTGTTCGCCGGCGGCCTGGCGGCCGCACGGGCCCAGGCCAAGGGCCTGCCGCAGATCGACCTGAAAGGGACGGCCGCCTATCCGGGCTTCGTCGACAGCCATGTGCACCTGACCGGCGTGGGCTTACGGGAAATGACCCTCAACCTCGACCAGGTGAAGTCGGTCGCTGAACTGACCGAGGCGGTCAAGGCCTGGGACGCCGCCAACCCGGGCAAGGAGCCGCTGACCGGCCGCGGCTGGATCGAGACCCACTGGCCCGAGAAGCGCTTCCCCACGCGGGCGGATCTCGACGCCGTCGTCGCCGACCGTCCCGTGGTGCTGGAGCGCTCGGATGGTCATGCGGTGGTGCTGAACAGCGCCGCCCTGACCCTGGCCGGCATCACGAAGGACACCAGGGACCCCAGCGGTGGCCGCATCGAACGGGACGCCGCCGGCGAGCCGACCGGCATGCTGATCGACACCGCCCAGAGCCTGATCGGCGCCAAGCTGCCGCCGCTCTCCTACGCCAAACGCCGCGAGGCGCTGGAAAAGGCGGTCAATCTGTACGCCGCGCGCGGCTGGACCGGCGGCGCCAACATGAGCACCGAGGCGGACGACGTGAAGGCGTTGTTCGAACTGGCCGCCGACAAGAAGCTGCCGATCACCGTCGACGTCTTCATGACGCCTGAGGATTCGGCGGAGGTCCTCAAGCGCGGCCCCTACAGCGATCCGACCGGCATGGTGCGGGTGCGGGGCGTGAAGCTCTATATGGACGGCGCGCTCGGCTCGCGCGGCGCCCTGCTGCTGGCCCCCTACAGCGATCAGCCGACGACCCGCGGCCTGCAGATCGCCCAGCACGACGAGGCCGTGGCGATCATGAAGCAAGCCCTCAAGGTCAAGGCCGACATCGCTTTCCACGCTATCGGCGACGCCGGCAACCGCCAGGTGCTGGACTGGATGGCCGAGGCCTTCGCCGCCGATCCGGCCGCCGCCAAGCGGGTGCGCTGGCGGGTCGAACACAGCCAGATCGTCAACCCGGCCGACTATCCGCGCTTCAAGCAGCTGGGCGTCATCGCCTCGATGCAGCCCAGCCACGCCATCGGCGATCTCTACTTCGCCCCCGCCCGCCTGGGCCAGGACCGCCTGAAGGGCGCCTATGCCTGGCGCGGCCTGACCGCCACCGGGGCGCTGGTCATCGGCGGCTCCGATGCGCCGGTCGAGGTGGGGGATCCGAGGATCGAGTACTATGCCGTCGCGGTGCGCAAGGACCTGAAGGGCGCCTCGGGCCCCGACTGGCATCCGGAGGAGGCGCTGAACCGGGTGCAGGCCCTGGACCTGTTCACGATCAACCCGGCCCAGGCCGATCAGCGCCCGGCCGGCTGGGGCCGCCTCATCGTCGGCAGCCCGGCCAACATCACCGTCTTCTCCCGGGAACTGCTGACTGTGCCCGAAAGCGACATCATGAAGGCCAGGCCGGTGCTGACGGTGGTCAAGGGGCGGACGGTGTTCGACGCCCGTTGAGCGGGCGCCGGCCGGAACATCTGCCCGTCGCTGGCGGTTGATCCTCACCGCCTGGCCTGGAGGATCGACGGAATGCTTGCCCGACTCGACACCTCGCCCCACCTATAGGCCATGAGTGACCGCTCGACCGGACAGGCGCCGGCCCGGCTTACGGCCGTTCTGGGCCCCACCAACACCGGCAAGACGCATCTGGCCGTCGAGCGGATGTGCGGCCACGCCAGTGGCATGATCGGCCTGCCCCTGCGCCTGCTGGCGCGGGAGATCTACGACCGGGTCGTCAAGCTGAAGGGCGTGCGCGAGGTGGCGCTGATCACCGGCGAGGAAAAGATCGTCCCGCCGCGCGCCAACTATTTCATCTGTACGGTCGAGGCGATGCCACTGGGCCGCGAGGTCGAGTTCCTGGCCATCGACGAGATCCAGCTGTGCACCGATCCCGAGCGCGGCCACGTCTTCACCCATCGGCTGCTGCATGCGCGGGGCAAGCACGAGACCATGCTGCTGGGCTCCGGCGCGATGGTGAACCTGGTGCGGCGGCTGTTGCCGAAGGCCGAGATCATCACCCGCGAGCGATTCAGTTCGCTGACCTACGCCGGCCCCAAAAAGATCACCCGCCTGCCCCGGCGCAGCGCCATCGTCGCCTTCAGCGCCGACAAGGTCTACGGCATCGCCGAGCTGATCCGCCGCCAAAGGGGCGGCGCGGCCGTGGTCATGGGGTCCTTGAGCCCGCGCACCCGCAACGCCCAGGTCGCCCTCTACCAATCAGGCGAGGTCGACTTCCTGGTCGCCACCGACGCGATCGGCATGGGGCTGAACATGGATGTCGACCATGTCGCCTTCGCGGGACTGCGAAAATTCGACGGCAAGCGGACCCGCTGGCTGCACGCCGCCGAAATCGCCCAGATCGCCGGCCGGGCCGGCCGCTATCGCCGCGACGGCACCTTCGGAGTGACCGGCGAGGCCGACGAGATCGATGAGGACCTGGTCGAGCGGGTCGAGACCCACCAGTTCGAGCCGATCACCACGGCCGAATGGCGCAACAGCAAGCTGGATTTCACCAGCATGGCGACGCTGATCAAGACGCTGGACGAGGCGCCGCAGCGCGAGGGGCTGAAGCTGTCGGCCGAGGCGCTGGACGAGCTGACCCTCAAGAAGCTGGCCGAGGATCCGGAGATCGCCCACCGGGCCAAGGCGCGGCCGCAGCTGGAGAAGCTGTGGGAGGTCTGCCAGACGCCGGACTTCCGCAAGATCGCCAGCGATGATCACCTCAACCTCCTGCGCCGCATCTTCAACGAGCTGACCAGCGGTCGGCGGCGCATTCCTGACGACTGGATGGCGGCGCAGTTCGCCGGCCTCGACCGGACCGACGGCGAGATCGACTCCCTGGCGGCCAGGCTGGCGGCGGTGCGCACCCTGTCCTACGTCGCCAATCGGCCGGACTGGCTGCACGACCCGGCCTTCTGGCAGGCGACCATGCGCCAGTTGGAGGACCGCCTCAGCGACACCCTGCACGAGAAGCTGATGGCGCGGTTCGTCGATCGGCGGACCAGCGTGCTGATGCGCCAGCTGGGCGACCGCGAATCGATGATGGCCGGCGTCGCCGAGGACGGCACGGTGACCGTCGAGGGCCACTATGTCGGCAAGCTGAGCGGCGTGGTCTTCGACCAGCCCAAGGCCATCACCAGCCTGGAGGAAAAGGCCCTGCGCGGCGCGGCACAGCGGGCCGTGGCGCCGGAGGTGGCCAAGCGGCTGGGCGCGCTGGCCGCTGAAGAGGATGACGCCTTCAGCCTGACGCCGGACGGCTTGGTCCTGTGGCGGGGCGCGGCGGCCGGGCGGCTGGACGCGACAGGCAAGGTGAAGTTGCTCGGCGAACTGGGCCCGGCCCCGGCCCGTGAGCGCGCCCAGCGCCGTCTTGAGGCCTGGATGGCCCATGAGCGGGCCCGCAAGCTGTCGCCGCTGGCAGCCCTTGAGGCGGCGATGAGCGACGGTGGCCTGCGCGGTCTGGCGCGTGGCCTTGCCCACCGGCTGCTTGAAAACGGTGGCGTCCTGCCTCGCCGGCAGGTCGAGGAAGAGATGAAGGTGCTGAGCCAGGCCGAGCGCCGGGCCCTGCGCAGCCTCGGCGTCCGCATCGGCGCCTTCAGCCTGCATCTGCCCGGGCTGCTGACGCCGGAGGCCCAGACCTTCGCCCAGTCGCTCAAGGCCGATCCGTCAGCCCCCGCGCCCGGCAAGGTCAGTCGGCTGCAGCCGGGCCCCGTTGACGCCAAGGGCCTGTCGGCCCGTGGCCTGATGGCCGTCGGCGGCCTGGCCGTGCCGGTCGATCAGCTGGAGGCGCTGGACGAAGCCCTGCGCGCCGCGCCGCAGAAGGCCGGCGGCTCGGTGGTCTCCGACCAAATGCTGGAAGGGCTCGGCTGGGCCGCGAAGGACGCGAGCGATATCCTGCGGGGCCTGGGCCTCACCCCCGTCAATCGCGATCACCCCATCGCCTGGCGCCGGCGCGGCGCAACCAGAGCCACCGTCCCCACGCCGGTCAGCCCGCCGCCCGGCTCGCCCTTCGCCGCCCTGGCCAGGCTGCAGGTCCCTGTCCCCGCGCCCAAACCCCGCCGACCGCGTCGAAAGGCGACCAGGACCGTCAAATCGTGAGCGAGGCGGCCGAGACCGCCTGCCGGGCCGACGTCTGGCTATGGCGCGCCCGCTTCTTCAAGAGCCGGTCCCTGGCTGCCAAGTTCCTAGAGGAAGGCCGGGTGCGCATGACCCGCAGCGGTATCCAGAGCCGTCTCGACAAGCCCAGCCGCACCCTGCACATCGGCGACGAACTGGTCTTCGCCGTGGGCGGCCGGCTGATCGCGGTGCGCATGGAACAGGCCGGCGAACGGCGTGGTCCGCCGCCCGAAGCCCGCGCCCTCTATACGACCTTGGAGAATAACTGACGGGCCGCGAGCCCTCGCCGCATTGACAAGGCGCCCTCCTCATCGGATGACGCGCCTCCACGATCCGATCCCGCGCGCGCGATCTCTCCTGCGCGCCCTTAGAGCGCCTGATGACCTACATCGTCACCGATGCCTGCATTAAATGTAAGTTCATGGACTGCGTCGAGGTTTGCCCCGTCGACTGCTTCTATGAGGGCGAGAACTTCCTGGTCATCAACCCGGACGAATGCATCGACTGCGGCGTCTGCGAGCCGGAATGCCCGGTCGACGCCATCAAGCCGGACACCGAGGACGATCCCGACAGCAAGTGGCTGAAGATCAATACCGACTTCGCCAAGGTCTGGCCGAACATCACCCTGAAGGGCGAACCGCCGGCCGACGCCGAGGCCTTCGAACGCGAGACCGGCAAGTTCGAGAAGTACTTCAGCGAAAAGCCCGGCAAGGGCAGCTAGGGCCGCGCGACGCCTGGTTGTCGCAAACCTTTCATTCGGCTGAATTTTGTGCTAATACACCCTCGACGCGGTGGGATTTTCCTGCTTGCGCCTCGGTTCAAGAACAGCCGCTCCCGAACGGCGCGCCCGGACGAAGGCGAAGGGTGTCCTAGAAGACTTTTGAGCAAGACAGTTTGAGCCCGCGCCACTTCAGCGCCTGGGGCTTTTTCGCGTCCTGACAGGAGCCTTCGTGGGAGCAGGTGCTCCGCGCAGTCCGCGGAGGTGATGGAGAAGGAAGACTATGAGCAAGTCCGGTCTGGCGTTTTCCGTGGGCGACCACGTTGTCTATCCCGCCCATGGCGTGGGCACGATCCAGGCGGTCGAGACCCAGGAAGTCGCCGGCATGGCCCTGGAAGTCTATGTCATTACCTTCGACCACGAAAAGATGACCCTGCGCGTCCCGACCAAGAAGGCGGCCACCAGCGGCCTGCGTTCGCTGGCCGAGGAGGGCGTGATGAGCAAGGCGCTGACCACCCTGAAGGGCCGCGCCCGCGTCAAGCGCACCATGTGGTCGCGCCGCGCCCAGGAATATGAAGCCAAGATCAACTCGGGCGATCTCGTCTCGATCGCCGAGGTGGTCCGCGACCTGCACCGCGCCGAGAACCAGCCGGAGCAGAGCTACTCCGAGCGCCAGCTGTACGAATCGGCCCTGGACCGCATGGCCCGGGAAGTCGCCGCCGTCGAACGCATCGACCGCGACGCGGCGGTGAACCTGCTGACCAAGAGCCTGCAGAAGGCCGCGTAGGCGGTTCCTCTACGGTTTGAAAGATTGACGCCCGGATCGAAAGGTCCGGGCGTTTTTCTTTGCCCGATCAGAGATTGACAAACTTTGCCACTCGGGGGAGTCTCGTTCAGAGAGGTGACCGATGGCGACGATGAATGTTTCCCTGCCCGATGCCATGAAGATTTGGGTCGAGCGCCAGGCCGACGATGGCCGCTACAGCAATTCGAGCGACTATGTCCGAGACCTGATCCGTCGGGATCAGGAGCGCGCCAGGAAGATTTCGGCGATGAATGCCCTCATTGAGGAGGGGCTCGCCAGTGGCGTTGGCACGATGACGATGGACGAGATCCGGGCCGCCGGTCGGCGCAAGGCCGGGTTGGATGAAAGCTAGACTATCGGTTCGGGCTCAGCAGGACCTGATCGACATCTACGCCACGGGCGTGCGCCTGTTTGGCGTTGCCCAGGCGGACCGCTATCAGGATGGCTTCGAGGCCGCGTTCGACTTCATCGCTGACTATCCGCTCGCGTCGCGAGAAAGGGCTGGCGCCTTTCGGTCGGCCAGGATCCATCCCTACAAGTCTCACGTCATCGTCTATCTGCTGGATTCAGACGGCGTCCTGATCGTTCGAATCCGGCATGGGCATGAGGATTGGGCGAACGATCCCGCAGGCCCCGACGATCTGAACAACTAAACTCCCCGGTAGTGATCCACGAGCGCGCGCCCCGCGTAACCGACACATGGCACGGGAAGCAGCAGTGACGGCGGAAACAGCAGAGCGGCGGTACATCCGCCGGGCGATGCGGACGCCCATGCTGGAGGCCCAGCACGAGCATGACCTCGCCGTCCGCTGGAAGGAACAGCAGGACGAAGACGCCCTGCACGAACTGACCGGCGCCTACATGCGGCTGGTCATCGCCATGGCCGGACGGTTCAAGGCCTACGGTCTGCCGCACGGCGACCTGATCCAGGAAGGCAGCGTCGGCCTGATGCAGGCGGCGGCCAGGTTCGAGCCGGACCGGGCGGTTCGCTTCTCCACCTATGCCGGCTGGTGGGTGCGGGCGGCCATGCAGGACTATGTGCTGCGCAACTGGTCGATCGTGCGCACCGGCACCACGGCGGCCGGCAAGAGCCTGTTCTTCAACCTGCGCCGCCTGCGCGCCCGTCTCGGCGACATCGAAGGCCGGCTGACGGCGGAGGCGCGGGCCGCCATCGCCATCGAACTGGGCGTCGACGAAGAGGATGTGGAAGCCATGGCCTCGCGGCTGTCGGCGTCCGACCGCTCGCTCAACGCCCCGATCACCGCCGGGGCCGAGGACGCCTATCAGGACTTCCTGCCCGATGATCGCCCCGATCCCGAAGAAGCCGCCGGTGAGACGCTGGACGGCGAAGCGCGGGCCGGCGCGGTCGCCCGAGCCCTGACGGTGCTGTCACCTCGGGAGCTGGCCATCATCAAGGCCCGGCGGCTGAGTGAAGAGCCGCGCACGCTCGAATCCCTGGGCGATGAGCTCGGGGTCTCCAAGGAGCGTGTGCGCCAGGTCGAACACGGCGCCCTGGAAAAGCTGCGCCGCGCCCTGCAGAGCGAATTCAGCCCCTCGGCCCTGGCCGGTCTGGTCGGCTGATCACTGGGGGTTGAGGATCTCGAGCCCCTCGGGGTGGTCGAGCCGCAACTCGCCATCCCGCACATAGCCCCGCACCCGCACCAGACGCCCCTCAAGGGAGGCCGGCGAGCGGCCGGCGCTGTCGAAATCCTGGATCGCGCGGGCCGGAATGATGGCCGACAGTCCGTGGCCGAGGTTGAGCCGCCGGGAATCGGTTCCGGTCCGCACCTGCCCGACCTGGGCCTCGACCAGGGCAAAGCCCGGGGCTGCGACCGCCGCCTCCTTGGCGATCAGCACCCGGTAGCCGGGCAGCGCCCACAGTCCCCGGCCGGCGTTGCGCCCCTCGCCCTCACGCCGCAGCATCTCCTTGGCCAGCGCCCGGCTTTCCGGGAAGGTGCGAACCCGCGCCGCGCCCTCGCGCAGCATGCGGCCCTGCACCCAGCGCCGCCCCTTGGCCAGACGCAGCTGCGCCACCTTTCGCCCGAAGGGATCGCGGGCGGCGCCGGCCGACATCAACTCGACGTCCTGGCCCAGCACCATGGTCGCCAGCCGTTCCCGCGAGGCCTCGCCATAGGGCTCGTCCAGCTTCGGCGCGGTGATGCCGGCCAGCTTCAGGTCGCTGCCATCCGACAGCCGGACCATGTCGCCGGTCACCACCTCGACCACCCTGGCCTTGCCCTGCGCCGCCAGGGCGTCCAGGCGGGCGGCGTCGCCGCAGGCGGCGAGGCAGAGGGCGGCGACAACGACGGCGACAACGCGAATCACGGGGCGGGCTCCAGCAGGGGTTCCTTGACGGCCAGGATCGGGCCGCGGTCGAGTTCGGCGCGCAGGTGATGAACGTCAAGGTCGCCCTCCCAGCGGGCGATGACCAGGGTGGCGACGCCGTTGCCGACCAGGTTGGTCAGGGCCCGGCACTCGCTCATGAACCGGTCGATGCCGAAGATCACCGCCAGGGCGATCAGCGGGATGGTGTGGACCTCGGTGATGGTCGCCGCCAGGGCGATGAAGCCGGCCCCCGTGATTCCCGCCGCCCCCTTCGAGGTCAGCATGGCCACCCCCAGCAGGGTGGCGATCTGCCAGCCGTCGAGGTGGGTGTTGGTCGCCTGGGCCAGGAAGAGGATAGCCAGGGTCATGTAGATGTTGGTGCCGTCGAGGTTGAAGCTGTAGCCGGTCGGAATGACCAGGCCGGTCACCGACTTCGACGCCCCCAGCCTCTGCAGCTTCTCCATGATCTGCGGCAGCACCGATTCCGAACTGGAGGTGCCCAGCACGATCAGCAGCTCTTCGCGGATGTAGCGCAGGAACTTGATCAGGCTGAACCCGGCCCAGGCCGAGATGCCCCCCAGCACCACCAGAACGAACAACAGGGAGGTGGCGTAGAAGGTCAGGATCAGCTTGCCCAGCTGGACCAGGCTGCCCAGCCCGTGCTCGCCGATGGTGTAGGCCATGGCCCCGAAGGCGCCGATCGGCGCGAACCGCACCACGATGTGGATGATCGAGAAGAACACCTTGGCGATGTCTTCCAGCACGCCGGAAACCCTGGCCCCGAACTCGCCGAGGCGGGCGCAGGCAAAGCCCGTGAGGATGGCGATGACCAGCACCGGCAGGATGGCCCCGTCAGCGAAAGCGCCCACGAAGGTGTCCGGGATCAGGCGCAGCAGGTATTCGGCCAGCCCCGGCGCGTGGGCGGCCTTGTCGGCATAGCCGGCCACGGCCTGGGCGGCCTTTGAGGCCGGGTCGATGGCCGCCGCATCGATGTTCATGCCCGCGCCGGGCCGGACGATCAGGGCGACCACCAGGCCGACCACCAGGGCGAAACTGGAGACCACCAGGAAGTAGGTCAGGGTCCGCGCCCCGACCCGGCCGAACTTGGCCATGTCGCTCATATGCCCGATGCCGGCGGCGACGGTGCAGAAGATGACCGGGGCGATGACCAGCTTGATCAGCTTGATGAAGCCGTCGGCCAGCGGCTTCAGCTCGGTCCCCAGCCCCGGAGCGAGCCAGCCCAGCAGGATGCCGGCGGCAATGGCCAACAGGACCTGGACGTAAAGCAGCCGCAGATAACGCATCATCCCTCCCCGAACCTGGTGCGGCACGATAGAGCAGCCGCCGGCCGATGCGAAGGCGGTCCGCGCCAGGCTTCCGTCCGTTATGGAGAGCGGTCAGGCCGCCTTCGTCGCCCGGCCCAGCAGGCGTTCGACCAGAGGCAGCAGGACGTCGCGACGGAGCGGCTTCTGCATGACCTCGTCCGCGCCCAGGCCGGCGGCCAGACGCAACAGGCTCTGCATAGCCATGCTGCGGGTGCCGGCGGACATCACCACCACAGGCAGCTCCGGCCAGCGCGCCTTGATCTGACCGAGGGTCTCGACCCCGTCCATGTTGGGCATGATCATGTCCAGCAGGACCAGTTCAACCGGGCGCGCCTCGAGACTGGCTATCCCCAGCCGACCGTCTTCCGCGATGGCGCAGTCATGACCGGCCCCGGTCAGCAGTTCGACCGCCACTTCGCGCAGCAGCGGATCATCATCGATAATCAGAACCTTCGTCGCCATGCCGCTTCCGGACCTGCTGGAACTCAATCCGGTCAAATTGGCCGCACGACCTTAAGAAACCTGTGACGCCCGAGACGGAAGTCGCGATTACGCTATTCCGTCACACTGCCGGACCAAGCAGGGTTGTGACGCGGGGGTCTTGGAGGCTATCACGGCGCCAGCGCGGCTCCGTAGCTCAGCCGGATAGAGCAGGGCTTTCCTAAAGCCAAGGTCGGGGGTTCGAGTCCCTCCGGGGCCGCCAGTCGGTTCGGACGAATGCGCCGAACCTGATGACCTCCGAAATAGCAATTTCGACGCTGCGAGCGAGGACGGACGCCGGGGTTCCTGTTCCGGGCAGGTTCTGGACTCAAGGATCGGTCCGGTCGAATAGGGGCGCATGGCCTCTTCGGCATCCTTCGCCCACCTCGTGATCTTCGCGCGCCGGCCTGTGCTGGGGGTCGGCAAGCGGCGGCTGGCGGCGGCGGTGGGGGATGTGGAGGCGGTCCGGTTTCAGCGGCTGGCGATCGACCGGCTGTTGCGTCGCCTGGCCGGCGATCGGCGCTGGACGACGACGGTGGCGACCAGCCCGGACCGGCCGACGGACTGGCTTCGAGGCCGCGCGGCCGCCATGCCGCAGGGGCGAGGGGACCTGGGGCGGCGGCTCACCGGAGCCGCGCGGCGGTTCCCGACGGGCCGGCTGGTGATCATCGGCAGCGACACGCCCGCCGTCAGCCCCGGCGATGTGGCGGCGGCGTTCGACGCCCTGCGCGGCCATGAGGCCGTGGTCGGGCCGGCGCGCGATGGCGGCTACTGGCTGATCGGCCTGCGGCGCTCAGCCCATGGCCCCCTGCCCTTCGACGACATCCGATGGTCCAGCCCCGATACCCTGGCCGACACCCTGGCCCGGTTGGAGGGCCGGCGCACCGCCAGCCTGCGGACGCTCGAGGACGTTGACGACCTGGCCAGCTACCGCAGGTTCACCGCCCGGTCTCAGCGGCCGTAGAGCCGGGCGATCCGCGCGGCGGGCACGCCGACGAAGAAGAGGGCGAGGCAGACCAGGTTGCGGGCGCTGCGGGCGAACCAGCCGTCCTCGCGCCATCGCCGGGCCGAGGTCTCCGCCCGGACCGGCAGGACGGTCAGCCGGCGCCGGCCGATCCGCCGGACCAGATCGACGTCCTCCATCAGCGGCAGGGGCCGATAGCCGCCGAGCCGGGCGTACAGATCGCGATGGATCAGCAGCCCCTGATCGCCATAGGGCAGCGCCAGCAGGGCCACCCGAACGGCCACCCACCGTTCAAGCCGACGCGCCTGCGCCGAGGCGTCGTCGAGTCCGAACCGGAAACAGGCCGCCTGCCCTGCCCCGCCGGCGGCATGGTGATCAACCGCCGCGCGCCAGCCCTGACCCAGGACCGTGTCGGCATGAAGAAACAGCAGCCAGTCTCCAGACGCCCTGGCCGCCCCGGCCGCCAATTGGCCGCCTCGCCCCGGCGTGGTCTCGATGACCTGGGCGCCCCAGGCGCGGGCCAGGGCGACGCTGGCGTCCCGCGAGCAGCCATCGACGACGATGACTTCGTCGGACGGCGACAGCGCCGCGAGCGTCGCCTCCAGACCGTCGGCGGCGTTCAGAGTCGGAATGATGACCGACAGGCGGACGGTCGGCGTTAGCTGCAACTGGCCCCGCCCAGCACGCAGAAGCGCGAGCAGTGGGGATGGTTCAAGGACACGCTGCCCAACGCTTCGCCAAGCGTCGCCCCCAGCTCGAACCCGGGATCATAGGGCGTCAGGGTGCAGGCCACGACGACCGGCGCCGCCGCCCCCTTGCGCTTCACCACCATCCGGCTGGAGGCGCACATCACCGACTCCGGCTCCAGGCCAAGGATGCCCCAGCAGGCCTCGGTGATCTCGGGCGTGTCGCGCGTGGCGTCCATCTCCGGGAACAGGACCAGACGCGCCGGATCATCCACATCGATCGCCAGGCCCAGCGAGGACAGCAGGGCCGCATAGCCCGCGCGGGCCGCCGCCTCTTCCTCGTCGGCCAGCCGCCGCCCGGCCACGGCGATCGAGAACCCCTCGCGCGCCAGCCATTGCAGGCCGGATAGCGCCGGCGCCCAGGTGTCGGCGCCCCGCTCGGCTTCGTGAACCGCCTGGCTATGGTGATCGAGGCTGACCCGCAGGACCAGGGCGTCGCCAAACCGCTGCCGAAGATCGACCAGCTGGCGCTCGAAGCGCCGCATCGGCCGCATGGCGTTGGTCAGCACCAGGGTGCGCCGGCCCATCGCCAGGGAGGCCTCCAGGATCGGGATGATGGCGCTGTTCATGAACGGCTCGCCGCCCGTGAACCCGATCTCGCCGACGCCAAGCTCCAGCGCGACGATCTCGTCCAGATAGGCCCGCACCTCGGCCAGCGAGAGATAGGACAGGGCGTCGTTGCGCGGCGAGCTTTCGATGTAGCAGGTCACGCAGGCGATGTTGCAAAGCGTGCCGGTGTTGAACCACAGCGTCTCCAGCGACCGCAGGGCGACGCTGGCCCGGGGCGATCCGTCCAGGGTGACGCGGGGGTCCTTGAACTTGCCGGGGTTCAACCGCGCCGCCGTGGGCGACACGAACGGCGACAGAACCGCCAAGCCCGCTGTCTCGCCCCCGCCTTCGCCATCCTCCTTTCGCTGACCCACGTCGTCCTCCAGTTTCACGCCCGGAACCGTGGCACAGACTGGCCCGCCGGGCCAAGCGCTCGCACAAGAAACGCGGCGCTTCCCTTGCGGCTACATAGCCAGCGTCGAGGGAACGAGGTTATGGTTGATCAGCCTGGAGCCTCGCCCCGAATGAAAAAATACCTGCCGCTGATCGTCCTGGTCATCGCCGTCATCGCGGTCTTCGCCAGCGGGGCGGGCCGCTACCTGAGCCTGGAGTCCCTGCGCGCCAACGAGGCGCTGCTGCGCGGCTTCGTCAGCGACAACCTGCTGCTCGCCCTGCTGGTCTTCGTCCTGGTCTATGCCGCCGCCACCGCCGTCAGCATTCCCGGCGCGGTCTTCCTGACGCTTGCCGGCGGCTTTCTGTTCGGCACCCTGGTGGGGGGAAGCGCCACCGTCGTCGGCGCGACCATCGGCGCGGTGCTGGTCTTCCTCGTCGTCCGCACCTCGCTGGGCGAGACGCTGCGGGCGCGGGCGGAGAAGTCGGGCGGCACGCTGAAGTCGGTGATGGACGGGGTCGGGGCCGGCGCCTTCGGCTACATCCTGACGCTTCGCCTCATCCCTCTGGCGCCCTTCTGGCTGGTCAACGTGGCCTCGGCCCTGGCCCACGCCCCGCTGCGCTCCTACGCCCTGGCCACCCTGATCGGCATCATTCCGGGCACCTTCATCTACAGCAGCATCGGGTCCGGCATCGGCAAGCTGCTGGCGCGCGGTGAGGAGCCGAACCTGAAGGTGATCTTCGAGCCCTACGTCTTCGGCCCCCTGCTCGCCCTTGGCCTGATGTCGCTCGGCGTCACCCTCTACCAGCGGTACCGGGCGCGGAAGGGAGCGGCCTCTTGAAACAGGAACGCATCCGCGCCGACCTCGCCATCATCGGCGCCGGCTCCGGGGGTCTGTCGGTCGCGGCGGGCGCCGCCCAGCTGGGCCTCAAGGTCGTCCTCTTCGAGAAGGGCGAAATGGGGGGCGACTGCCTCAACTACGGCTGCGTGCCGTCCAAGGCCCTGATCGCCTCGGCCGAGGCGGCCCACCGGGCGGCGCACGCCGACAGGCTCGGCGTCAACGCCGGCGGGGTCACCGTCGATTTCGCCGCCGTGATGGCGCGGGTTCACAAGGTCATCGAAGAGATCGCGCCCATCGACAGCCAGGAGCGGTTCGAAGGGCTGGGAGTCAGGGTCGTGCGCGAGGCGGCGCGCTTTTTCGACCGCCGGATCGTCGAGAGCGACAGCGTCCGGGTGACGGCCCGCAAGGTGGTGATCGCCAGCGGCTCGCGCGCCGCCGCCCCGCCGATCCCGGGCCTGGACGCCACGCCCTACCTGACCAACGAGAGCATCTTCGAACTGACGTCGCTGCCGGAGCATCTGCTGATCCTGGGCGGCGGGCCGATCGGGGTGGAGTTGGGCCAAGCTTTCCGTCGGCTCGGCGGCAAGGTGACCATCATCGAAGCCGACGCCATTCTGGGACGCGAAGATCCTGCGGCTGCCGCGGCCGTCGTCGAACAGCTGGTCGCCGACGGCGTCACCCTGCGGCCCGGCTGCCGGGCCCTTCGTATCGAGGCCGGGCCGGTGGTGGTCGTCCAGGGACCGGAGGGCGAAGAGCGCATCGCCGGCTCTCACCTGCTGGTGGCGACGGGTCGGACGCCCTCCATCGACGGGCTGAATCTCGAAGCGGCGGGGGTCGAGTTCGACCGGGCCGGCGTGAAGACGGACAAGTCCCTGCGCACCAGCAATCCCCGCGTGTTCGCGATCGGCGACGTGGCGGGCCGGGGCCAGTTCACCCATCTGGCCGGGGCCCACGCCGGGCTGTTTGTCCGCAAGGCCCTGTTCGCCGCGCCGATCAACGCCGACGGCCTGATCGTGCCCCGCGTCACCTACTGCGATCCCGAGCTGGCCTCCGTCGGACTGACCGAAGCCCAGGCGCGGGCGGAGCATGGCGATGATGTCCGCGTGCTGGTCCAGCCCTTCGCCGACAACGACCGCGCTCAGGCCGAGGGCGACATTCGCGGCTTCGGCAAGCTGATCACCACCAAACGCGGCAAGATTCTCGGCGTGACCCTGGTCGGCGCCCATGCCGGCGACCACCTGCCGCTCTGGGTGCTGACCATGACCGCCGGTCTGAAGCTGAGCACCCTGACCGGCATGATCGCGCCCTATCCGACGCGCGGCGAGATCAACAAGCGGCTGGCCGGTCAGTGGTACACGGGGACGCTGTTTTCCCCGATGACCCGCCGGCTGGTGTCGGTGCTCAAACGGTTTGGATGAGGTCACGCAGGTGACAGGCCTGCGTCTTCCGGCGCATGCTGATGGAAAGATACAGGGGGAAACCGATGACGAAGCTTCGTGACGGCTGGGTGAAGACGGTGTGGGTGCTGGCGCTGCTGCTGCCGGTCTGGTTCCTCGTCGCCGCCTTGAGTACGAAATTCGGCCTGCTGGACTGGCGCGTCGGCTTCGGCCTGATGGTCTTCAAGCTGGGCGCGCCCCTGCTGCTCGGCGTTCTGGTGCTGGCCGTTGTCGGCCTGCTGCTCGCCCTGCTGGTCAAGCCGCGACGGGGCTGGGGCCGGGCCTTGGTGGCGATCGCGATCCCGGTGCTGGCCCTCGGCTTCGCCGTCAGCGTGATGAGCAAGGCGCGGACCATTCCGCCAATCCACGACATCACCACCAACATCCAGGACCCGCCGCAGTTCTCAGCCGCGGTGATCGCGGCCCGGGCCGCCATCGGCGGCGGCAACCCGATCCAGCCTCTCGACGTCCCCGTCCCGGCGCTGGGCGGCAAGACGGTCGGGGACCTCGGCAAGGCCGCCAATCCGGACCTGGCCACCCTCACCCTGTCGCAGTCGCCGGCCGAGGCCGCCAGGCTGGTCGCTGCGGCGGCGGAGAAAAGCGGTCTGAAGGTCACCACCAAAGGCGACGCCGCCGTCGAGGCTGTCGCCCAGTCCTTCTGGTTCGGCTTCAAGGACGACGTCGCCTTCCGCATTCGGCCAGCTCCCGGTGGAGCAGGCTCGGTGGTCGACATCCGCTCGACCTCTCGCGTGGGGATGAGCGATCTGGGGGCCAACGGCGCCCGGATCCGCAAGCTGTCCGAAGCGATCAAGGCGCAGGCCGGTTGAGCCAGACGGCAACAGGCCTGGACAGCCAACTGGGCCTGGCCGGAATCTATCAGCGGGACGTCGCCGCCAGCCTGGCCCGCGTCTGGGAGAATGTTCTCGACTGGGAACATCTGCCGGCGCTGCACGAGGGCCAGTTCCACAGCATCAGCCTGGTCGACAGCGGTGCATGGGGCTGGCGCGCGCGGGTGCTCAACCAGCCCGGCGCCGGCGCCGCCCAGGTCATCGAGGTCCGCATCGACCGGGACGCCGGCCACTATGTCTCGGCTACGCTCGAGGGTCCCGGCGCGGGATCGGAGGTCCGAACGCAGCTGGAAGCGCTCGCTCCGGAGAGAACGAGGGTCAGCGTCGAGTTTCATGTGCCCGTGTCCGACCCCGCCAGGCTGGCGCTGATCGGCGACCGCTATCGGGCGATCTACGCGCGGCTGTGGGACGAAGATGAAGCGATGATGGTGCATCGCGAGCGCGCCCTCGCCGAGCGACGTGAGCGTCGTGAAACAAAGGGCGAGACGCTGGTGCTGGGGCCGCCGGATGTCGTTCGCGCCGCCGTCCCGTTGCTCGTCGAGTTCGGGGGCGAGCGGTTCAGGGTCATCGACCTGGACGGCGAGCTTGTCGTCCATGCCGCCACCTGCCCGCACTGGCTGGGACCGCTCGATCAGGCGCCGGTTCGCGACGGCTGTGTGCGCTGCCCCTGGCATGACTATGCCTTCGACGTCCGCACGGGACAGAGCGCCGACGGCCGGAAGCTGAGCCTCGCAACGCCGCCCGGCCTCGTGTTGCGCGAGGGCGTGCTGACCCTGGTTTCGGTCTAGAGCACGTCCGGCGGAAGTGTACGCGGTTCCGCCGCCCGGACGTGCTCTAAATGTTTGATTCTAGACCCTTTTGATCAGGTTTTGATGCGTACATCAAAACCTGAAAGGGTCTAGGGGCCGCGGAAGGGATTGAGCAGCTGGCTGAAGAGGCCCGCGGTCTTCGGCGTGCGAAACCCTTCCACGCCGAGCGTCATCGTCTCCAGCGGTTCACGCGGCCGGGATCGATAGCTGCCGAACAATCGGTCCCATGCCGACAGCAGGAAGCCGTAGTTGCTGTCGGTCTCGTCCCGGTGGATCGAGTGGTGGATGCGGTGCATGTCGGGCGTGACCACCACCCATCGCAGCAGACCGTCCAGCGCCGCCGGCATGGCGATCCGGGCATGGCTGAACATGGCGGCGGCGTTCAGCACGATCTCGAAGACCAGCACCGCCTCGGCCGGGGCGCCCAGGGCGACCACGACCGCGATCTTCCACAGCATCGACAGCACCATCTCGATCGGATGAAAGCGGACGGCTGTCGTGACATCGACGTCCAGATCGATGTGATGGCCCCGGTGGACCCGCCAGAGCCAGGGGACGGCGTGGAGGACCCGATGCTGGCCATAGACCGCCAGGTCCAGCAGCAGGAACGACAGGAGCGCGGCCAGCCAAAGCGGCGCGGGCAGGATATGGAACAGCCCCCAGTCCGCCTCTGCCGCCCAGACCGCCGCGCCGACGGCGGCGGCGGGAAAGGCAAACCTGAGCAGCAGGGTGTTCAGAACCGAGAGGCCGAGGTTGACCGGCCACCGGCTGCGCCTGGCCTGCCCCGGCGCCCGGCGCGGAAACACCATTTCCGCGATCGCCAGCAGGCCCAGGATACCCAGGTAGATCGACAGCCTGACCGTGGGCTCGTTCAAGATCTCTCGCTCCGAAGCAACGGCGGGCCCCACGCTCAGCCGACCGAACGTCGGCCTTGCAGTCTTTGCTGAACGGACAGTCTATCACCCTCTCCCGAGGGCCGACAGGCTGACACCCGGGCGCCGGTCATTGCACGAACCCCGCCGGACCGCCCTTGGATGAGCAGTCGGGCTGTCCTTCGGCGTCGGCGGTGGCCAGGAAGAAGTAGATCGAGCCCTGGATGAAGGCCCGGTCGTCGTCGCTGAAGGCGGTGCGCCTCTGCCCCATGGCCGCCGCCGCTGACCCTCGACATCGGCGCGCCTTGGGCGGAAGGTGATCTGGACGACCGGCGTTCAGCCTGCCCTCTCAATCCGCTCATCCCGGCGAAGGCCGGCATGTGCGGCGCAGGGGGTTGCGTACGCCTCAGTCGCCGGAGGAGACGGCCGATGAAGTCCCTGTCCGTGACCCTTGCCGCCGTGGCTGTGCTGGCCCTGGCCGGCTGCGAGAAGAAAGCTGACAGGCCGGCCGCGCCGCCGGCGGCCACGACCGAGACCGTCGGCCTGAACGCCGAGATCGACAACGACGTCCAGCAGAAGAGCCTCGCCGACAGCGGTTTTCGCGGCGCGGTCCTGCAGGGTCCGGTGCGCTACGCCGACGACATTCTGACCGCCGCCGACAGTCGCCTGCTCGTCCGGCTGAAGGACGACAGCGGCCTGACCGTCGGCCCCAACGCCCGCATCAGCATCGACAGGTTTGTCATCGACACCGACGCCAGCGCCCCCGGGGCGGCGGTTTCGGTGGCCAAGGGCGCCTTCCGCTTCGCCTCCAGCGGCAAGGGGACGAGGCCCGACGGCGTGCGCTTCAACACCCCGCTGGCGGCCATCGGCATCCGCGGCACCATTCTCGAAGGCGTGGTCGGCCCCGACGCCCTGGCCGTCATCGGCGCGGGCCCCTGGCTGGCCATCCTCTCGCTCGACCCCGAGACGGCGACGCTCATCGTCCTGCGCGAGGGGATGATCGAGATCCGCTTCGGCGACGAGACCATCGTGCTGGACCGGCCGGGCGAAGCCATCGCCCTGGGCGGAACCCGCCGCTCGACCGTCTTCCAGATGCCGCCCCCGGCCACGGGCCGTCTCGACGCCCTGCTGGCTCCGCGCGGGGTGGGCCCCCGGTCGCCGGCATCGCCCGTTATCGATCCGCCGCCCCCGCCGACCGCCGGCGGCGCCGATAAGGCCACCTCGCCTCGCAAGTCGCCACCCCGCCGTGACCCGGGCGCCGGCGCGTCGAACGAGGACTATTCCCACGACAACGAGGCGGTCGGCGGCTCCGGCGGCGGTGACGGGTCCGGCGGCCTCAGCCGCCCGGTCCTGCGGCGCGGCGACGGCGCCGCGGTGACCCCCGGTCAGCCGCCGCCGCGCCGGGAGCGCGACTATGGCGCGCCCCTGCCCCGGCGCGACCCCGGGCCGGGGACGCCCGCCATCGACATTCCCAATCCCACCCTTCCGCCGCGCCAGCCGCGTGAGCGGCCCTCTCAGCCGAAGACCCCGGCCCCGCCCGGCGATGTGGCCCCATCCCCGCAGCTGAAGGCCGCGCCCCGGCCTTCCACGCCAAAGGACCCGGCGCCGCCGAAGGCCCCCGCCTCAACAAACCGTTAATCCGAACGGCGATAGCCTCTGCCTATCGGTACGCGCCGAGGAGGCCGCCATGTCCGTCACCCGCACCGGCGGTTTCCGTCGCAGCCACGATCACTTCGAGCCAGAAACCGACAGCGATCCGCATACCCATCGGCGCATGCGCGGCCTGCTGGAGCAGATCGACTACACCGCCTACGCCGCCAACAAGGAGCTGGTCGGTCAGGCGCTCGGCCAGGGCGACATCCGCAAGTTCCAGCGCCTTGCCATCGCCTGCGCCCAGGCCCGCGCCGTCTGGGTCGCCCAGGCCCTCGCCGCCTCGGCCAGCGGCGGCAAACTCTCGAGCGCCGACCTCGCCCAGCTGACCCATCTGCGCACGACCTTTGAGGAGCTGACCGAGGCCTATGAGGCCATGCGCAGGATGGTCGAGCGCGGCTACCTGACCATGCCGGTTGCTCCACCGGCCTAAAAACACTATATATTTGAATAACTTAATGAATATGTCTAGACATATTCATCGACCGTTTCCGCCTCTGCTGGCGTCGGCTCGGACGCCGTAGGTCGAGGCAGCGCCATTTCGACCTACAAACGCAGAGCCTCGACCTACGCGGGACCTGCGCCGCAGGCTACAGTTACAGAGCCTCGACCCACGCCAAAGGCAACGCCACAAGGGGTTTGGGCCTGCTGACCCCTGCACGCGCCTTTTTCTGTAGGTCAGGGCCGGGCGGTATGATGGTTGGCCGCTTCGATAGCGGCGCCCCTAGCGCTTCTTGCCCAGCTCGGCGGCGATGTCCTTGGTCATCTTGCCGACCTTGCGGTGGGCGGCGGTCAGCTGGTCGCGGGTCACGCCCCAGCGCTTCATCCAGTATTCGACGGCCTGCCGCTCCGAAAGATCGAGCCGCTCCTTGTCGATAAAGCCGCGCTTGTCCTTGAGGCCGGCCATGAAAACGTCTCTCCCTGTGGGGGTCCACCTTCGGCCAAGGCGCGAAGCCGATCAATCATCCTGTTGCAGCGACCTTGCGGCAGCAGGCTAGAGTGACGAGAGATTCACAGGGGCAGACATGGCCGACGAACCGACTTTCGCCAACGACCTCAACACCACCTTCGGCCTGGTGCGCCGCATCGAGATGAACCCGGAAGGCCGCGCCATCCTCGAATACGAGGCCGGTATGCACATGTGCCATTCCGGCGGCGTGGTGCAGGGCGGCTTCGTCACCGGCTGGATCGATGCCGCCATGGCCCACGCCCTGATCGCCAGGCATGGCGAGGGCATCGTGCCGATGAGCCTGGAGCTGAAAGTCAGTTTCTTCGCCTCCGCCCGGCCCGGACGGGTGTTCGCCGAGGCCTGGATCGAGGGCGGCGGCAAGTCGACGGTGTTCATGGAGGGCCGGCTGTCCGATCCGGCCGGCAAGGTGCTGGCCAAGGCCACCTCCACCCTGCGCCTGATGGACCGCATGCGCGTCGAGGGCGCGTCCCGGGCGGCTGCAACCGCAACCTAGCAGGCGGTTCGCAAGCCCCTCAAACCGGGTACGGTCGCGACCGATGAAGGATTCCCAGGCGCTTCGAGAAGGTGCGGCCCTGCTGGCGGGCGCCAATGTGCCGGCCCCGGGCCCGGACGACGACGACCTGGATTTCGGCCGCTTCGCGCCGCTGGTGCGGGCAGAGCGGCTGTCGGCGGCGGTTCTGGATCGGCGGGCCCGCCCGTTGCACGCCGACGGCCTGTTCGCCGGGCGCGACGTCGACTTTGCGGCGATGGTCGAGGCCCTGCCGGCCGCCCGCGAGGGCCGGGCCCTGGTCTTCGACTGGCGCCACCCGTCTGACCAGGACATGCCGGTCGCCTTCGCCCCCGTCGCCGCCGCCGGCCGATGGCGCCTGCCCGAAGCCGCGCGGGCAGCCCTGGACCGGCCGGGGGCCTGGAGCCTGCTGCTCACCGCCGGAGGCTGGCAGGCCGAAGGGGCGCTTGAGGAGACCTGCGCCGCCTATGGCCTGACCCCCGGGCAGGCCCGACTGGTGGCCGCCCTGGTCCGCGAAGGCGACCTGCGAGCCGCCGCCGACAACATCGGCATCACCTACGCCACGGCCCGCACCCTGGCCGCCGACGCCATGTCCCGGATGGGCGTGCGCAAGCTGACCGCCCTGATCACCCGGGTGATCCACCACACCTTCGGGGTCCTGCCCAGCGACCATCAGGCCGAGGACCTGCTGGAGGATCTCTGGGGCCTCAACGCCCGCCAGGCGGCGCTGGCCATGGCGGTGGCGCAGGGGTCGGGCCGGGCCGAGGCGGCAAGGTCACTGGGCATGTCAGAGGCGCTGGCCAAGAAGGAGCTGGCCAACGTCTTCCTGTCGGCGGGGGTCAGCAATGCCGGGGCGCTGAGCCGCCGCGTGGCTGACGCCATGAGCCTGTCGACGCTGGTCAAGGCGACCCACGGCGACGTCGTCGGCTCGCCCGAAACGCTCGAGCCGACCGCCTTCGCCGCCAGGCCGGATGGGGGCGTCATCGCCTACAGCGACTATGGCCCGAAGGGTGGTCGGCCGGTGCTGATCGTCCACACCAACTTCTCCTCACGCCACGCCCCGACCCGGTTGATCGAAATGTTGCAGCGGGCCGGTCGACGGCCACTGGCCATCGACCGACCGGGCTTTGGCCTGACCGACGGCCCGGGCGAGAGCGACGCCGCCGATCAGGCCATCGCCGACCTTGCCCTGGTGATGGGCCGCCTGAAGGTCGACCGGGCCGATCTGGTCGTGCGCGGCGGGTTTCGGTTCGTGCGCCGGCTGGTGACGACCCGGCCGGATCTGGCGGGGCGAATCGTCATGACCTCGGTGCCGCCGGTGAACGCCGACGCCCGGCGACGGGCCACATTCTACTACTTCGTCCAGTCGATCGCCCGCCGCCGGCCGCACCTGATCCGCGAACTGGCCAGAATGAGCGGCCGCCTGTTTCCGATCAGCGACATCCGCCGCCACCTGATCGACGCATTGAAGGGCTCGACCGCCGACCTCGCGGCCATCGAGGACGCCCGCAATTTCGCCGACTACTGGCGGGGCCTGCGGACCTTCTGCGCCGGCCGGGTGGAGGGCTTCATCGCCGAGCAGGCCATTCAGGCCTCCAATCCGCCGCCGGAGCCACTGGACGATGCGCGCCACTGGACGGTGATGACCGGCGCCCAGGACCCGCTGTACGACCTGGACGAAGCCGACGCCGCCTGGGCCAGGATCCTGCCCGGCGCCCGCTTCGTGCGCCTGGCCGACGCCGGCCGACTGCTGGTCTTTTCTCACCCCGAAGCCGTGGCGAAAGCCCTGGACTAAAACGTCGGAAGGGCTGGCGCCGGATGGTGCGCCTCGTCTATCGTGAACGCTGATAACCAACGGCCTCCAAGAGCCGTAGACCCCAGGAAACGGATACCCCTATGCACTACGCCGAGCTGAATCACGCCTGGGCCGAACTCACCGGTCCCGGTGGCGCCTTCGAGATCGTCGAGATGGACGTGGGGGGTCAGTGGATTCGCGGCTTCAAGAACGCCCCGCCCAGCGTGCGCGAAGTCTGGCTCGCGACCCAGCCGTTCGCCGATCGCGACTACCTGGTCTACCAGGACGAGCGCATCACCTACGGCCAGGCGCACCAGCTGACCGCGTCGATCGCCAGCTGGCTGATGGCCCAGGGCGTGGTTCCCGGCGACCGCATCGCCATCGCCATGCGCAACTATCCCGAATGGATGCTGATCTACTGGGCCGCCTGCAGCATCGGCGTCGCCGTGGTCGGCATGAATGCCTGGTGGACCGCGCCCGAGATGGCCTTCGGCCTCAGCGACTCCCGCCCTAAGATCCTGTTCGCCGACGCCGAGCGCCTGGCCCGCATCGCCGAGCAGCCCGATATGCTGGCCGGAGCCCATGTGGTCGCCGTGCGCACCGAGACCCCGGCCGGCGGCACGCCCTGGTCCGAGGTCGTTGGCCACGGCGGGGCCATGCCGGACGTCACTGTCGATCCCGATTCCGACGCCTGCATCTTCTACACCTCCGGCACCACGGGCTTCCCGAAGGGCGCCCAGCTGACCCACCGGGGCTGCGTCAGCAACCTGATGAACATGCTGTTCTCTGGCCAGGCCGGAGCCATGGTCCTGGCCATGACCACCGGCGTCGTGCCCGACCCGGACAACCCGCCGCCGCCGCCGGCCGTGCTGGTGACCACCCCGCTGTTCCACGTCACCGCCAACAACTGCGGCGCCTACGCCGCCACCGCCATGGGCGGCAAGATGGTGCTGATGTATCGCTGGGACGCCACCCTGGCTCTGGAACTGGTGCAGGCCGAGCGCATCAGCACGGTCAGCGGCGTGCCGGTGATGGCCCGCGAACTGGTCACCCATCCGGACTTCGCCAAGTACGACACCTCCTCCCTGCTCAGCGTCGGCGGCGGCGGCGCGCAAATCCAGCCGGACCTGGTCGACAAGATCGACAAGACCGTGCCTACCGCCCGTCCCAACACCGGCTACGGCATGACCGAAACCTGCGGGGTCATCACCTCGCTGAGCGGTGATTTCTTCGTCGACAAGCCCGCCAGCTGTGGCCGGGCCCTGCCCAACTTCGAGGCCAAGGTGGTCGACGACTTCGGCAACACCCTGCCGAGCGGCGAGGTCGGCGAGCTGTGGGTGCGCGGCAGCAGCGTGATCAAGGGCTACATCAACCGCCCCGAGGCGACGGCAGAGACCATCACCGACGGCTGGCTGCACACCGGCGACGTCGCCCGCATCGACGAGGAGGGCTTCATCTTCCTGGTCGACCGCAAGAAGGACATGGTCCTGCGCGGCGGCGAGAACGTCTACTGCGCCGAGGTCGAGGCCGCCGTCTATCGCCACCCGGCCGTGGCCGAGGCCGTGGTGTTCGGGGTTCCCGACGACCGTCTGGGTGAAGAGGTGGCCGCCGCCATCCTGCTGCGGGCCGGCCACAGCGCCAGCGCCGACGACCTGCGCGGCCACGTCGCCGCCCTGATCGCCAAGCACAAGGCCCCCCGCTACATCTGGTTCCTCAGCGAGAACATTCCGCGCAACGCCAGCGGCAAGTTCCTCAAGAAGGACCTCAAGGCGTCGCTCAAGGTTGAAGAAGCGGCCTGACACAGGGCCGGCAAGCGCCGGACTTGCTGTCGGCTTACTGTGTCGGCTCAACGACCTGGTTCCTGAGATCGATTCCTAACTGATCCTGCCCGGGGAACAGTCGGCGACCTTGCGTGTTTGCTCGCCGAACACCTGTCGAGGAGAGCCCCCATGGAAAAGACCTTCACCGCCGACGACGCGCCCGACGCCGTCGCCCTGCTCAAGGCCGATCACCGCAAGGTCGAGGACCTGTTCGAGAAATTCGAGAACGCCAAGGGCGACGGCGCCAAGAAGAAGCTGGCTGAGCAGATCTGCCTGGAGCTGAAAATCCACGCCATGATCGAGGAGGAAATCTTCTATCCGGCCTGCGAGGGCAAAATTGAAGAGGACCTGCTCAAGGAAGCCTACGTCGAGCATGACGGCGCCAAGCTGCTGATCAACGAGATCGAGGCCGGTGGGCCGAATGACGAATTCTACGAGGCCAAGGTCAAGGTGCTGTCCGAAGAGATCGAGCACCACGTCGAGGAGGAGGAAAAGCGGGTCGAGGGCATGTTCAGCCAGGCCCGCAAGGCCGGCCTCGACATGGACGAGCTGGGCCGCCGGATGTTCGCCCGCAAGGAAGAACTGATGGAGCAGGCCAAGACCGGCGGTCTCGGCCCGGCCAGGACCACGACGATGCAGGGCGATCAACCGGCCGCCTGACCGCCGACAGCAGGCGCGGGGCGAAGGCCTGTCCTTCTCCCCGCCGCCTAGTCGCCCTTGCGACGCGCCCAGTGACTGCGGCCGGTATCCGCCCGCAGCAGTGGCGTGAGCACCAGCTCCAGTGCGATGCCGACTCCGGCGGTCACCATCATGATGCCCATCCACAGGTTGCCCCGGTCGTAGATCTCGTTCCGATCCGGGCTCAATCCATGCACGGCCATCCAGGTCCAGACCAGGATGACGCCGATGATCGGGCCAATGGCCAG
>JAUMCZ010000139.1:0-7234 GCA_032122215.1 Caulobacter sp. | reverse complement strand
TGACCATTGTCATCAACGGCGGGGTGGCGTCGCTGGACGAGGCCGAGGCGCATCTGGCGCAGGTGGACGGGGTGATGATGGGGCGGGCCGCCTATCATGAGGCCGGTCTGCTGGGTGAGGTCGACCGGCGGCTGTTCGGCGAGGACGGAGCGGACGTGTCGCCGTTCGAGGCGGTGGCGCGGTATCGGCCCTATCTGCAGGCGCGACTGGAAGAGGGCGTGCATCTGCCGGCCATGGCGCGGCACATGCTGGGACTGTTCCACGGCCGGCCGGGGGCGCGGGCATGGCGGCGGATCCTGACCGTCGAGGGCGTCAAGGCGGGGGCCGGCATCGAGGTCGTTGATCAGGCCCTCGAGGCGGTGAGCGGCGCCCGGGTGGCAGCGTGATCCTGCGACAGGGCCGATATCCGGAGGCGCGGGCTTGAGCTTCATCGAACAGTTGAAGCTGCTGTTGCTTTTCAAGCCGCAGGACGCGGTGGCGGATGCGGTGATGATCTACATCTACCTGCCCGAAGATCTCGATCCCTTCGACCGGTACGCCCGGTACGAGGACGCGCTGGAGAACGAGCTTCAGGCGGCGGGACTGGGACGGGTCACCGGTGGTGGATCGATGATGGGCGAAGAGCTGGAAGACGGGACCTGTCCCGCACTGTTCAGCGGGATCGATGTCGACGTGACGGACCTGGGCGTCGGGCGGGCCTTTCTGAGGACTATGCTGCCAGAGCTTGGCTGTCCGCCGGGAACGGCTTTGCAGTATGGGATCGGCCCGCGAGCCCAGCAGAACATCTACGATGGCGAGACCTGGGTTCTGGGCAGGCCGCTGGACTGAGCGCAGGCTCGTCCTTCCGCCTAAGGGGTTTGCCGAGGTTGCGAGGGGAAGGCGGGGGGCCTACCTGACCCCCATGGCCGACAGACCAGACGATCATCCGCGCGGACCGGGGCCGAGGCTGGGGCCGGGCGTCGCCGTCGGCATCGACGAGGCGATGATCCGGACCTTGGTGCATGCCTTCTACGGAAGGGTTCGCGAGGACGGCGTTCTTGGGCCGATCTTCGACGGCGCGATCGGCGACGCCTGGGACGCGCACCTGGCCAAGCTGTGCGACTTCTGGTCGTCGGTCATGCTGGCGACCGGGCGGTTCCAGGGGCGGCCGATGCAGGCGCACAACCGGTTGCCGGGCATCAGGACAGGCCATTTCGGCCGCTGGCTGGCGCTGTTCGAGATGACGGCCAGAGAGGTTTGCCCACCGGCTGCGGCGGCGATGTTCATCGAGCGATCGCGAATGATCGGGCGCAGTCTGGAGCTGGGCCTGGCGGTCAGCCGGGGCGAGCTTCCGCCCCTGCGCGCGCCGGTCTGACGGCAATCGAGTGTTTTGGAGGGGGTGGGGCCAGGCGGCGCCCCCGATTGCGCGACCTGAAACCATGTGAGGTTGTAAGACTCGCAAAACGATCATAACGTTTCTCGTCCTCGGGGAGCGACCATGATCGACACCACGCCGCTGGTCTTCATTCACGACGCCGCCATCGATGACTTCGTGGCCACCCTGCTGATCCAGTCGATGAGCCAGTACGAGCTTCAGGCGGTGATCATCGCCGGCGCCGACTGCGTGCCGCAGCCGGGACTGGCCGTGGCCTCCCAGGTCAACCAGTTCATGGGCAAGCCCAACCTGCCGCTGGGCCTGAGCAGCGCCCGGGGTTGGAACGCCTTTCCCTGGCCGTATCGCAGCGACTGCATCAGCCTGGCCGGGATCGAGATCCTGAAGCCCTATACGTCAACCGTGTCGGAGCTGACCCCGCCGTCCGGCGACGACATCCTGGCCGAGGTGCTGCGGCAGGGGGCGGCGACCGGCAGGCTGGTGACAGTGCTGCTGACGACCGGATTCACGCCGCTGACGACGGTGCTGCAGAAGGACCCCGCGCTGGCCAAAGGCATCGGCCGGATCGTCTGGATGGGCGGCGCCTGGGCTGTGCCGGGCAACCTCGACAGCTCGACCATCCCGCCTCAGATCGCCAACACCCACGCCGAATGGAACGTCTTCTGGGACCCCTTCGCGGCCGATGACGCCCTGGCCACCCTGCCGTCCATCGCCGTCTTCCCGCTGGACATCACCGACACGGCCAAGATCACCGAGGCCTTCATGAACACCCTGCAGACGCAGGGGGCGACAGACAGCTTCTCCGAGTTCGCCTTCCAGGCCTACAGCCTGGTCACCGACGAGCCCTTCTACGACATGTGGAACGTCACCTCGACGGTGTTCCTCGATGCGCCGCAGCTCTACTCGGCCCCGACCAGCAGCCCGCTGGGCGTGGTGCAATGGGGCTTCGAGCAGGGGTGGATGCAGGCGGCGACGGCGCAAGGCCGGCCGGTCCACGACCTCTATCTCAGCTTCGCCGATCAGGCCGGCTTCTACGACTACATCACCAACGCTCTGGCCCGCTCGGCCTGATCGCAATCCTCGGGGGAGGGGCAATCCCATGTCATCGAAAGTCATCTTCAAGGCCGCCACAGGGGTAGCGCTCGGCATGGCCGTGCTGGCCCTGCTGAGTTGCAGCAAGGAGGCCGAAAAGCCCAAGGTCGGCTCGGCCGGCTATGAGGCGTTCAAGAACTCGGTCGATACGCCGCCGCCGGGCTCGACGGGCAATTTCAAGCTCAGCGCCAACTATCCCAAGGAAGCGGGTGAGTGCGCCGAATGCGACTGGCTGAAGCTGCCGGTCAGTTTCCAGACGACCTTCCCGCCCAAGCCCAATCCGAACGCCTGGACCGAAGGCCGATGGGCCGAATACATCAATCTGATGCTCACCTATGTGAAGCAGGGGCAGGACCTGAACCTGGCCGACAAGGTGGGCTGGAAGACCGAGGTGGGCGGCAAGACCCGCTGGTTCAACGTACCCTGGATGGCCTACGACCCGACGGTCGGCCGCGAGTTCCGCCATGGCACGACCAACGAGCGGACGGCGCACCTGCAGGATCTGATCGGTCCGGACGGGAAGGACATTCCCGACAGCGAAACCTCGCTCGGGGGCGCCCACTTCTTCCCCAACATGTCGGAGAGCTGCAAGGCCCGCTACCCGAACGGGTTCGAGACCTGGTCAGTCGGCTACTACAATCCGCAGGGCGGCTATGCGCTCGGCAAGTCGATCCCCAGGGACGGGGTGCCGCGCACGGGCAAGTTCATGGGCTCCGACATGCCCGCCGGCCTGCCGTTCCCGAACGGCACGACGGTGATGAAGGTGCTGACCACCACGGCTCCGGTCGACTGTGTGCCCTTCCTGAAGGACTCGCCGGTGTGGACGGTCAATCGTCACGTGCTGAACCCGGCGACCAAGCAATACATGTGCGAGCGCCAGGTGCAGGAGACGCGGGTCGTGCAGATCGACGTCGCCACCGCCGACAACCGTTCGCCGACCGGCTGGGTCTATGGCACCTTCGCCTATGACGGCAACAAGGCGGGCGCCACCTTCTGGGATCGCCTGACGCCGCTGGGCGTGCAGTGGGGAGCCGACCCCTGGACCTTCCCGGCCGTGCCGGAGGCGGACAGCAAGCCGCTGCAGCAGTCGGTCGCCAATCCGAACGTCGGCATGTACCAGCACATGGGCTGCCGCGGCCGCCTCGCCGGCCCGGTCGACAACCCGCAGTCCTCCTGCATGAGTTGCCACAGCAGCGCCTATGCGGCCAAGGACGGGGCCAAGTCGGTGATGGGCCAGAATGTGCCGCCGTCGTTCGGGTTCGACGGGCTGTGCGAAGCCTATTCGCTGGACAACGCCGGCTACTTCCAGAACCAGCCCGCGCCCCAGAGCTTCGGCGGCGGCAAGTATCCCAACGCCATGTCGCTGGATACCTCGCTGCAGATGGAGGTGGCCTACCAGAGCTACGGCCAGTTCAAGACGGACGGCAAGCCCGTCGCCTGCGTCAACCCCAGCTAGGAGCCAGAGGGCCGATGAAACCTATCTCTCGCAGGCAACTGTTCGAGGGCGCGACCGGTGTCGCCCTGGCCTCGGCGGTAACGACCGCCGCCAAGGCGGCCGACAAGCCGGAAGGCGAGGCCAGGTCACCCATGCGTCAGGACATCGTCCTGCGCTGCGCGACCAAGGACACCGTGATCGATGGCAAGAAGGTCCGCCTTCGCGCCTACAACGACACGGTGCCGGGGCCGCTGATCGTCACCCGGCCGGGCGAGCTTCTGAACATCCGGGTGCAGAACGATCTGCCGCCCTATGACTCGCGCGGCTGGAACGGCAATCACAACGTGCCGCACAACATCAGCTCGACCAACCTGCATACCCACGGGCTGGATGTGCGGCCCCACCTGTTCGAGCCGCTGGGCACGTCCAACCCGCTGGCCGAGATGATCTCGATCCATCCCGGCGAGCACAAGGACTACCCGTTCCAGCTCCCGGACGACCAACCCTCCGGCCTCTACTGGTACCATCCGCACCACCACGGCTCGACGGCGGTGCAGGCGGTCAGCGGCATGGCCGGGGCGATGATCGTCAAGGGGCCGATCGACGAGGTGCCGGAGATCAAGGCGGCTCAGGACATCCTGCTGGCCATCCAGGACATCGGGCTGTTCAAGAGCAACGACGAGCCTGACCTGTGGTGCTACGAGCCCAAACAGAACGCCATCTGGCAGACGTTCGGCGGCAACGTCACCATCTACAACCCGAGGACGGGCAAGAACGACCCAACCGACCTGACCTGCGGGTTCACGACGGGCGACTATGCCTGCCGCTACTACATGCTGAACGGTGAGCCCTTCTTCAAGGAGGACCACAACCCCGACATCAACTACGCCACCAAGCCGCTGCCCACCCAGATGAAGGTCAAGCGCTACAAGATCGCGCCAGGCGAAGTGGTGCGGTTCCGGATGCTGAACGCCTCATCGGATAACCTGATGCCGATCGTGGTCCAGGGCCACGAGATGCATCTGATCGCGCTGGACGGTGTCAACTTCGCCGAGGTGCGGACCCAGCCGGTCTACGACAAGATGACCGGCGACGGGCAGGTGCTGTTGGCGCCGGCCAACCGGGCGGAGTTCCTGATCCAGGGCAATGCCAAGCCCGGGGTCTACAAGATCATGCAACTGGCCCAGAGCCAGCAGTTCCTGCACAGCGCCCAGAAGACGATCTGCGAGATCCAGGTGGTCGGCAAGCCGAAGAAGATGAAGCTTCCCGGCAAGCTGCCGATTCCGAAGCGGAACTACCCGCTGATCAAGCCCGACGAGATCAAGAATATCCGCACCATCCAGTTCGGCGGGGCTTTCCCCGGCGTGCTGAACCCGGTGGTCGGCATCGATTTCCTGCTCAACAACATGCAGTACGAGGAGAGGGCCGTCCCCGTCGTCGTCGAGCGCGACACCTGTGAGGAATGGCATCTGGTGGTCGAGGGGCCGCACCACGGCGGCACTGAAGGCCACCCGTTCCACATTCACGTGGACTCCTTCGAGGTGATCTCAGTCGGCGGCGTGGCGCAGCCGCCGGGCACCTTTATGGATACGATCTGGGTGCCGGTGAACACCACGGTGGTCGTCCGGATGAGGTTCACCGAATGGGTCGGGAAGAGCGTCTTCCACTGTCACATCCTGCCCCATGAGGACACGGGGATGATGCAGAACTTCCTGATCGTCCCCAAGGACGGGGGACACAAGGGCCACCACTAGAGCCTGCCGGCGCTGGTCTTCAGGGCTTGAGGATCAGCGCCGTGCGGGTGGCCTCGAAGGAGGACAGGCGGCCGAGGTAGCTCATACCGAGCAGGCTGGTTTCCAGCCCGCTCTGCAGCACCAGGGCGTCGACGTTCTCGATCCGGGCGCCGGCGATGGTGACGCTGCGCAGCTTGACCTGCGCGGCCATGGTCTTGCCGTCGGCGGTGGTGACGGGAACGCCGTAGGTCAGCGTGGCGAGGTCGAGACCCAGGCGGCGGGCGTCGTTGGCGGTCAGGGCGACGGCGGTGGCGCCGGTATCGACGAGGAAGCGAACGGCGCTGCCGTTGACGTCGGCGGTGGCCCAGTAGTGGCCATCGGCAGCCTTGGTGACCTGGGCGGCGGCGGCGTTGCTCGAAACCGGCGTGACGGCCAGCTGGGCGTTGGCCGGGGCGGTCCGGGCGCCGAACGTCTGGGCGGCGTCGAAGTTGACGACGGCGCCGGCCGCGCCAACGGCCGACAACGCTCCCACCAGCACCACGGCTGCAAACTTCAACATCGGTGACACCCCGCCTTCAGGCTTCGTCGGCCCGCTCTGAGCGCGAACCATTGCGCAGGGTTCTAGGCCAGCAGGGTTTGCATCCGATGAATCAGGCTGGTGAATCAGGTGTTGAAGATGCCGAGCTTCTCGGGGCGGATGCGGTCCTTGCGGGTCGGCAGCTCACTCATCAGCGCGGCGCGCTCGTCTTCGCTGAACCGGGCCCAGCCGCCGATTTCGGGCAGGGTCCGGAAGCAGCCGAGGCAGAGGTTGCTCTCCGGATCGACGATACAGACCTTCACACAAGGGGTGGTGATGGCCTTGGGCGGGCTGGCGTAGGGCGGTCCAGGACTCACGACACGGCTCCCTCGGGAATGGCGTAGGCGACGGTGGCCTTGGCGGCGGCGCGGTCAGGGCCTTCGGTCCACATCAGCACATCGACGGTGGCGATCCGGCGGCCCAGGCGCAACAGACGGCCCTCGGCCATCAGCCGGCCGGGCTTGCAGGGCCGCAGGAAGTGGATGTTGAGCGAGGTGGTCACCGCCATGGCGACCTCGCCGATATGGGCCAGGATCAGGGCGTAGGCGGCGCTGTCGGCGAGGCTCATCAGGGTGGGCCCGGAGATGACGGCGCCGGGGCGGTGATGCCGCTCAGTGGTCGGCATGGCCAGGGTGATCACACCGGGATCGACCCTGATCACCTTGACCATGGCCTCCGGGTCGCTGTGCGGAAAGGCCCGCAACAGGAAGCCGTTGAGCGCCGCGGCGTCCATGCGCAGGGCGCCGAGGCCCGGGCCGGTTATGTCGGGAGGAAGATCGGTCATCGCCGCAAGGATTGCGGGCCGGGGCGGCGCTGGCAAGTGAGACAAAACCTTCAAGAAAGCGCCATGTTTTCGCCCACAGCATTACAATAAGTTTAGATATGAAATCTCTGTCATGCTGGGAGTCTTTCAAGAGTTTAATTTGAGTATACGGTGTTCGTGCCTCACCCTGCAGTCATCGAGTTCAATCGCTGACGGGAACCACACCATGAAGACCCTGCTGATCTCCGCGACTTTGCTGGCC
>JAUMCZ010000138.1:0-8270 GCA_032122215.1 Caulobacter sp. | reverse complement strand
AACTACGAAACCCTGATCGCGGCCGAGAGCGATGCGGCCTTCCCCTGGCCCACCCTCGACGAGAACGGCGGCGCCTTCCTCTGCTACACCTCCGGCACCACCGGCGATCCCAAGGGCGTGCTCTACAGCCACCGCGCCGTCGTCCTGCACGCCATGGCCGCCGGCCTGAACAGCGCCTTCGGCCTGACCGCCTTCGATGTGGTCATGCCCTGCTCCAGCCTCTACCACGCCACCGCCTGGGGCCTGCCCTTCACCGCCCCGATCAACGGCTGCAAGCTGGTCCTGCCGGCCGAGAAGATGGACGCGGTCAGCCTCAGCGAACTGATCGCCAATGAAGGCGTCACCTTCTCCGGCGGCGTGCCGACCATCTGGACCATGTATCTGGCCCACCTCGACCAGACCGGCGGCACGGTCGGCACCCTGAAGCGCGTCATCATCGGCGGTTCGGCCGTCCCCCGCGCCATGGCCGAGACCTTCAAGAAGAAGCACGGCGTCCAGGTCCTGCAGATCTGGGGCATGACCGAGACCTGCCCGCTCGGCGTCGTCGCCACCCCCACCCCGGCCCTGGCCGCCGGCGGGGACGACCATGTCGATGAGGTCATCTGGACCCGCCAGGGCCGGCTGCAGTTCGGCATCGAGCTGAAAATCGTCCAGGAAGACGGGACCGAAGCCCCCCACGACGGAGAGACCAGCGGCGCCCTGATGGTGCGCGGCCCCTGGACCATCCAGCGCTACTTCCGCAAGGAGACCGACGCCGCCGACGCCGACGGCTGGTTCGACACCGGCGACATCGCCACCCTCGACGCTGACGGCTTCATGCGCATCACCGACCGCGCCAAGGACGTCATCAAGACCGGCGGCGAATGGATCAGCTCCATCGACCTCGAAAATATCGCTGTCGCCTGCCCCGGCGTGAAGATCGCCGCCGTCTTCGGCGTTCCGCATCCCAAGTGGGAGGAACGCCCCCTGCTGGTCATCGAGGTCCACGATGGCCACGACATCACCAGGGAAGCGGTGCTGGCCTTCCTCGAACCCCGCATCGTCAAATGGTGGATGCCCGACGACGTCATCTTCGACACCGTCCCCCTGACCGCCACCGGCAAGATCGACAAGAAGGTGCTGCGCGAGGCCTACAGGGACAGGCTGGCAGACAGCTAGCAGCAAGCCGGCAAAGCCTCTTGCCGTCCGCCATGATGGTTCGGCAAAGTCGTCGGCGGAAAAGCGAGGGGGACGCCATGAACCGGACAATCGGCACGCCGCGGCTATGGGCCATCCTTGCCAGTGTCGCAGGCCTGGTCTCGCTCGGCGTCACCATCGCCTTCCGGCTGCTTGAGCCGGTCCGGACGGCCGGTCAGTGCATGTCCGACGGCGCGGTCCTGGCCTTCGAGTTCGCCCTCAAGGCGCAGGAGCTGACCAACATCTTCGGGGAGCCGGCCGATCCCTGCCGGCCCCTCGCCATCAACGCCGTCGACGCCATCAACCAGCTGGACGTCATCGCCTACATCCCCAGCTACACCCTGTTCGCCATCTTCGCGGCCCTGTTCATCGCCGGCGGAAAACTGCGGCTGCCGATTCTGCTGGCCATGCTGGCCGCCGTCGTCGCCCTGGTCGCGGACTACGTCGAGACCTTCACCCTGCTGGAGATCACCCCAGCGCTGGAGCCCCAGGCCGCCCTGCTGCCGACCTCCTCCACCGCCGCCTGGGTGAAATTCGCCGCCCTGGCCGCCCACGCCCTGATCCTGGCGGCGGTCTGCCTGGAGGCGCCGCCACGCCGCTGGATCATTGGACTTCTGCTGCTGGCCCCGGCTGTCGGCGTGCTGGCCGGCTACACCGACTCCCGCAACCTCGACTACCTGACGCTTGGTTTCCTGCTGGCCTGGCTGCCGCTTCTGGGGCTGGCCATCTGGCGGGCGGTTCGGCCGTCTCCTGCCGAAACCCACTGATCTGAAGGAAAAATGCCTGGCGGTGACGGAGGGATTCGAACCCTCGGTACAAGTTTCCCCGTACGTCGGTTTAGCAAACCGGTGCCTTCAGCCACTCGGCCACGTCACCCCAGGCGAGGGGCGCTGATAGCTGGTTCGGCGCGCCGTTGCAACGCTCGCAAACACGGCGCTGAAGGAACGGTGTTAACCGGGTGATCAGGGGCGGCGTGGCAAGCTGTCGCTGTCATGACCATTTCCCCCGTTCCGCAACCTGCCGATGAGCCCTGGGTCGCCGCCGCAAAGGCCCTGCGCGACGATCTGCGCCGGGGTCAGGCCGCCGAACCGGAGGTCGAAGAGAGCGACCGCCGCGGCCCCCTGCGCCCGGCAAGGCTGCCACCGCTGCGCAACCGCATCCAGGCCCAGCTGGTCGGGCGGTTGTTCCGAATCGTCGACACCGCCTCCCTGGCCATCCTCGGCCTGGTCGGCGCGCACATCGCCACGCCGCAGGGCTGGATCAACGCCAGCCTGGCGCAGGTCACGCCCTACGCCGCCGGGGCGCTGGTGCTGGCCTGGCTGCTGAACGGGGTCGGGCTCTACCGCTTCCCGCGCTATGGCCGGCTTTGGACCCGATTGGTCCGGCTTGTGGCCGCCTTCAGTCTGGCCAGTGTCCTGTTGTTGGCCGGTATCTGGCTGGTCAGCCGCACAGGCCCGCCGCCGACCCTGACCTTCTGGTTCGCCATGGCCTTCGTCACCCTGGCCCTGTCCCAGACCATCTGGTGGAGCATGGTCCGGCGCTGGCGCAACGCCGGCCTGCTGACCCCCAACATCGTCATCGTCGGGGCCACCGAGGTCGCCGACCGCTTGATCACCGCCGCCCTGGACACCCGCGAAATCAATGTCATCGGCGTCTTCGACGACCGCCTGGGCCGGGCTCCGGCCAGGATGCAGGGCGTACCGGTGCTGGGCGACCTCGACGCCCTGATCGGCCACCGCATCATGCCCTATGTCGACCAGGTGGTGATTACCGTCACCTCGGCGGCCAAGCCCCGGGTGCGCATGCTGACCGAGCGGCTCAGCGTGCTTCCCAACGACATCTGCCTGGTCGTCGACATGGACGGCGAGGCCGCCCGGAACGCCGTCATCAGCCGCATCGCCGACGCCCCGCTGGCCCGTGTTTCCGGGGTCGAGACAGACCAGAAGCGGGCGGCGCTCAAGCGCCTGCAGGACCTCGCCATCGGCGCCCTGGCGCTGGTGCTGCTGGCCCCGGTGATGGCTGTCGTCGCCGTGCTGATCAAGCTGGACAGTCCCGGCCCGATCTTCTTCCGCCAGCGCCGCCACGGCTTCAACAATGAGGAAATCCGGGTCTGGAAGTTCCGCTCGATGAAGCACGAACTGACCGACCACACGGCCAGCAAACAGGTCACCGGCGACGACGACCGCGTCACCCCGGTCGGCCGCTTCATCCGTCGCACCAGCCTCGACGAGCTGCCCCAGCTGTTCAACGTCCTGGCCGGCGAGATGAGCCTGGTCGGCCCCCGCCCCCACGCTGTCGGCATGAAGACCGGCGACACCGAAAGCTCGCGCCTGGTCGAGGAATACGCCCACCGTCACCGCCTCAAGCCCGGCATGACCGGCTGGGCCGCCGTCAACGGCTCGCGCGGGCCGGTCGATACGCCCGAGCTGGTCCAGCGGCGTGTGGCTCTCGACATCGACTACATCGAGCGCCAGTCCTTCTGGCTCGACATCTACATCATGGCCATGACCATCCCCTGCCTGCTGGGCGACCGACACGTGGTGCGTTGATCCGATGTTCTGGCGTGGCGTCCTCGGCTATCTGCCCGTCAACCTGGCCCAGGGGCTGGTCGGCCTGCTGACGATTGTCGTCTTCACTCGCCTGCTCAGCCCGGCCGACTACGGCGTCTACGCCATCGCCTACTCCGCCATGGTCCTGTCCCACACCGCCCTCTTCACCTGGACCGAGGCCGCCATGGCCCGGTTCCAGGCCCGAGCGCGTGAGCGGGCCGAGACCGCCGACCACATGATGACACTCTACCGGGCCTGGTCGATGCTGGGCCTGGGTTTTCCTCTGCTGGCCGGCGCCGTCGTCTGGCTCGCGCCTGTCCACCAGCCGCTGAAGGTAGCGATCAGCGCCGGCCTGGCGGCTATCCTGTTCCGCAGCTGCATCAAGCTGGTCCAGGAGCGCCGGCGCGCCGACGGCGAGGTCGGCTCGGCCGCCACACTGGATATCGCCCAGACCATCGGCGGCTTCGCCATCGGCGCGGTATTGGCCGCCATCGGCCTCGGCGGCGCATCACCGTTGCTGGGCTCCGCCGCCATCTCGGCCATCTGCCTGATCTTCGCCCTGCCCGGGGAGCTGAAACTGTTCAAGGGTGGTCATTGGCAGCCCGCGCGGGCCAGGGAATATGCAAGCTACGGCGTACCGATCTCGCTGTCGCTGATCCTGGCTCTGGTCATTTCCAGCACCGACCGCTTCGTCCTCGGCGCCTTCCTCGGTGATGCCGCCGTCGGCGTCTACCATGCCGGCTACAGCCTCGCGAACCGCACCCAGGACGTGGTCTTCGTCTGGCTCGGCATGGCCGGCGGTCCGGCCATGGTCGCGGCGCTGGAGCGCGGCGGCAAAGGCGCGCTGGTGCAGACCGCCAGGGAACAGGCCAGCTTCATGATCCTGCTGACCCTGCCGGCCGCTGTCGGCCTCGCCCTGGTCGCCCTGCCCCTGTCGGAACTGCTGATCGGGCCGCAGATGGCCCAGGGGGCTGCCCGTGTCGTCCCCTGGATCGCGGCCGGCGGCTTCTTCGCCGGGATCACCACCTACTACCTGCATCAGGCCTTCACCCTGGGCCGCCGCACCGGCCTGCTCATGGCCGCCATGACCTTCCCGGCCGGGCTCAACCTGGTGCTCAACCTGGCCCTGGTGCCGCGCTTCGGGCTTGATGGGGCGATGTGGGCGACCACGGCCAGCTACGGGGTCGGGGCCATCGCCTCCTGGGCCATGGGTCGCAAGGTCATGGCCCTGCCGTTGCCGATCGACACCATTGTCCGCGCCGGCCTCGCCTGTGTTCCGATGGTGCTGGTCGTCTCGATGCTGCCCGACCTGGCGGAGATCCCGGAACTGGCCCTCAAGGGCGGGCTCGGCGCCGCCGTCTATGGCGTCAGCGCCTGGCTGCTCGACGCCGGCGGCCTGCGCAGCCACGGCCGAACATTGCTGCGCACCCTGCGACCGCGAGCCGCCTCATGACTGCCCCCGCCACAGACTGGATCGTCGACAACGCGCTCTGGGCCAAGGCCAGGCCGCGCCTGTCAGTCCTGATCCCCTTCCTTGGCGACGACCCGGCCCAGTTGGCGCGCGAACTGGCCGCCCAGTCGGCCGACATCGAAATCGTTCTCCTCGACGACGGCGGCAAGGACGGCGAGCTCGCCGCCCGCATCGCCGAAACGGTCCAGGCCCTGCCCTGCCCTGCCCGGTTCGTGCGGCTTGCCGCCAATGTCGGCCGCGCCAGAGGACGCAACCGGCTGGCGTCGGAGGCCCGCGCCAAGCACCTGCTCTTCCTCGACGCCGACATGCTGCCGGACAGCGCGACCTTCGTCGCCGACTGGCTGGTCATCGCGGACCAGGACGCCGCCGTCGCCTTCGGCGGCTTCTCCTTCGACCGCACGCCCGTCGATCCGCGCTTCGCCCTTCACCGGGCCATGGCCCTGCGCAGCGACTGCCTGCCGGCCGCGCAGCGGAGCCTGCACCCGGAGAAGCACGTCTTCACCTCCAACCTGCTGGTCCGCCGCGATGTCTTCGAGACCGTGGCCTTCGACGAGCGGTTCACCGGCTGGGGCTGGGAAGATGTCGAGTGGGCCATGCGGATCGCCAGGCGCTGGCCGATCCTCCATCCGCACATCCCGGCCAGCCACCTTGGCCTCGACACCGCCCCGGCCCTGGTCGGCAAGTACCGGCAGTCGGCCGCCAACTTCGCCCGTGTGATCGAGGCGCACCCGCAGGTCGTCAGCGGCTATGCCAGCTTCAAGGTGGCCAAGCTGATCCGCCGCCTGCCCCTGCGCGGTCTGCTGCGCGAAGGCGCCCGCCTGGTGGCCCTGACCGGCGGCCTGCCCGCCCGGGTCCGCGCCTTCGCCATGCGCCTCTACCGCGCCGCTCTCTACGCCGAGGTGGTCTGATGGAGGCCTATTCCGCCGACCGCTCCCTGCGCGGCAAGCTGCGCCGCCGCTACACCCGCCTGGCCTTCCGCAAGCCGCTGCGTCTGTCGCTGGACCGGCCGATGATCACCTTCAGCTTCGACGACGTCCCCGCCACCGCGGCCCTCGCCGGTGCCCAGGTTCTGGAGGCCGCCGGCCTGCGCGGGACCTTCTACATCTGCGCCGGTCTCGAGGATGGCCAGGGTCCGATGGGACAGTACGGCACGTCGGAGGACGCCCGCCGCCTCGTCGCCGCCGGCCATGAAGTCGCCTGCCACACCTTCAGCCACCTCGACTGCGGCCAGGCCGACCAGGCGACCATCGCCGCCGACGTCGCCCGCAATGGCCTGGCCCTGGCGATGCGCGGCGCTCCCGATCCCGTCAGCTTCGCCTACCCCTATGGCGACGTCTCCTTCGCCGCCAAGCGGGCGCTTGGTGGTCGCTTCAAGACCCTGCGGACCGTCCAGGCCGGCCTGGTCACGGACGGCGCCGACGCCAACCAGCTGCCCGCTGTCGGCATCGAGGGCGACGACGGCGAGGCCCGCGCCCGGCGCTGGATGGACGAGGCGGCCCGCCGCAAGGCCTGGCTGATCCTCTACACCCACGACGTCGCGCAGACGCCCTCGGCCTGGGGCTGCACGCCGGAAGCGCTGGCGCGGCTGGCGGAGGACGCCAGGGCCCGGTTCGACGTGGTGACGATGGCAGAAGGCGCGATGCGGGCCGGACTCTGAGGTCGAAGCCTCCGAATACCCCCTTTAACTCAATAGCTTACCGAATATGTCTAGACATATTCACGTAGTTTTTCGACATCCACCGGGCGTCTGCTCGGCGACTGTCCGCCGGTGTAGGTCGCTGCGACGCGCTTTCGGGCTACAAACACGGGGCCCCGACCTACACGCCGGGCTACGCCCCGGCCCACAATCGCGCGGCCTCGACCAACGCCAAAGGCCACAGGACAAGGGGTTTGCGCCGACCTGGGCGGCTGTCCAGTGTCATCGGCTTGTTTTGTAGCCCCGGAGACGGCGGTACTATGGGTTGCCGCTTCGATAGTCACGGCCAGTAAGGGAGACGCCTGAAGGCCCTTGTTTCAGGGCGGCTTCGATACTCTAGATCAGTCCTGATCCCGATCCGGCAAGGCCAGCTTCACCGCCAGGGCGACGAAGATCATCCAGCGCATGTCGTTGTAGGACACCGCGAAGCTCTCGGTCAGGGTGGTCAGGCTGTAGATGATCAGGAACGGCAGGGCGAGGTAGGCGCCCTTCTCGCGGAACACCGCAACGATCGCCGCGCCCATCGTCTGCAGGTAAAACAGGGCCCAGGCGATCAGTCCGGGGTAGCCCATCCCCAGCCACTGTTCGAACCAGGCATTGTGCGCGTGGCTGGCCTTGAAGCCGGCCTCCCGGGTGATCCAGGCGAGCGGTCCCCAACCGGACTTGTCGTCCCAGACGGCGCTGTAGCCATAGCCGGTCCAGGGGCGCTCCTCGATCTGCCGCCAGACGGCGGCCCAGATCTTGGTCCGGCCGGTCAGGGTGGCGTCCTTGCCCAGCAGGCCGAGAAAGACATCTGAGGCGACGATCAGGAAACCGGCGAACAGCAGGCCTCCGAACACCGCAGCCCAGGTCGCGGCCACGGCAGAGGCGGCGCCGCGGCGGATGATCCAGATAAAGGCAAGCCCCCCTGCCCCCAGGACCAGGGAGACCAGGGAGGTCTTGGAGGTGGACATGATGACCAGGACCAGAGCGAGGACCGCCGCGCCGTACCACAGCCAGGCCCGGCGCGGGTTCAGCAGGCCCGCCGCGGCGCAGACGCCGAAACCCATGGCCATCATGCCGCCCAGGCCATTCTTCTCGACCCAGACCCCGCGCCACGCCCCGGGAAACAGGGTCTGCATCTTGCCGATGGAAGGCACGCCGACAGCGAGCAGGAAGGAGACCACCGCCAGGATCAGGAAGGAGGCGGCCATGACCTCGGCCAGGGTCGACCATCGGTAGCGGGCGGCGATGACGATGCCGGCCAGGGTCGTGGCGTAGAGGGCGATCATCCGGCGCAGGGTGGCGTCCGGGGCCAGCGACCAGAGCATGGAGGCGGCGACCACCAACATGATCAGCACCAGGAAGGGCTGGCGCAGCGTGCCCTTGACCACCTCAC
>JAUMCZ010000137.1:0-3448 GCA_032122215.1 Caulobacter sp. | reverse complement strand
TGAGCCACAGGATGGAGACCCAGACCGCGACGTTCTGCTTCAGCTGTGCGGGGTCGACCTTGTCCAGCGTGTCGTCCGGCGAGTGGTGCAGGTCGAAGTAGCGCAGGGCGCTCTGGCTGAGCTGCATGACCGGCACGCCGGCGGCCTGCAGGCCTTCCGTGTCGGCGCCGGCGAAGGCGGCCGGATCGCGGCTGACGATGACCTTGAGCGGGGCCATCAGGGCCGGCAGGTCGGCCATCCGGGGGTCAGCGACCGCGCCCTTGGGCAGGGCGATGCGGTAGATGGCGTCAGCGCCGAGATCGCTCTCGCCGGCGACGACGAAGTTCGCCAGCTTGTCCTTGTGGGTCGCGGCGAAGGCGTCGCTGGAGCCGCCGCGCTCCTCGCTGCCCCACATGACCACGCGGATGGTGCGGGCCGGGTGGCGCGGCAGGTCGCCGATCAGCTTGGCGGCGGCGGTGGTGATACCGATGCCCGAGGCGTCGTCGATGGCGCCGGTGCCCACATCCCAGCTGTCGAGGTGTCCCCCGATGACCAGCACCTCGTCAGGCTTCGACGACCCGACGATGTCGCCCGAGATGTTCCAGGCCACGTCCTTCTCGTCGACGCTCGAGGCCATGTTGAGCTTGATCTTCACCGGGCCCTTGGCGGCCAGGCGCTCGAGCAGTTCGGCGTCCGGCACGCCGATGGCGGCGGCGGGGATCTTGGCCACGCCGTCGGCGTAGCTGGTGCCGCCGGTGTGGGGGCTGCGCAGGTCGGAGGTCGAGATCGAGCGGACCAGATAGGCGACAGCGCCGCGTTTGGCCGCTTCCGAGGGGCCGGCGCGGCGGGCGATGCCGGCGGCGCCGTAGCCCGAGCCGTCCAGGGTGCGGACCATGGGGGCGGTGACGACGGCGATCTTGCCCTTCAGCGAGCCTTCCGGCGCGGCCAGCAGGTCGGCATAGGCCGGGAAGACCACAATCTCGGCCTCGATGCCCTTGGCAGGCGTGGGGACCGAGCCGCCCAGGCCGATCATGGCGATGGGCCAGTCGTAGGGGGCGACGATGGCGGCGGATTCAGCGCCGCGCGTCCAGCTCGGCTTGGCGAATTCCTCGACCTTGATATTGGTGAAGCCGAGGCGTTCGAAAGTCTTCACCGCCCAGTCCCTGGCCCGCTCCATGCCGGGCGAGCCGACGAGGCGCGGACCGATGTCGGTGGTCAGGGACTCGGTGAGGTCCCAAGCCGTGGTGTCGGTCAGGGCCTTGTCGCGCAGGGCGACAGCCGTCTCGTAGGTCGGCTGCCGCTTGGTCTGGGCGAGGGCGGGCGTCTGGGCCGCCACAGGCAGGGTGCTGGCGAGAAGGGCGAAGCCGGCCGTGAAGGCGAGGAGCTGTTTGCGCATGATCGCCGGGTGCGACAGCCGGCCCTGCAAGTCAAGTGAAGGGTGCGTGCAGCTGGTGACACCGGGGTGGCAACAGGACTGTGGCAGGATGCCCGCCAACGATCGGAGAGACCCATGCCGCCCCACGCCCTCGATGGCCTGCCCCGCCCGCCCTGCGCCGAACTGCTGGGTTGGGAAATCCTCGACGCCGACCCGGCGCGGGGCTGGGTCAGGATCGCCTTCGAAGGGCGGCCGGAGTTCCGCAACCCGGCGGGCTATATCCAGGGCGGCTTCCTGGCCGCCATGCTCGACGACGTCATGGGCCCGGCCGCCTTCGTCCACAGCGAGGGCCGCCAGTTCAGCCCGACCATCGACCTTTGCGTGTCGTTCATGGCTCCGGCGCGGCCCGGACGCCTGGTTGGCGAGGGTCAGGTCGTGCAGATGGGCAAGAGCATAGGCTTCCTGGAAGGGAAGCTCTGGGACGCCGATGGGGTGCTGGTGGCCAAGGCGACGGCGACCTGCCGGGTGATGGAGAGTGGGAAGATGCTGGGGTGAGCGACGTGCGTCCTTCGACACGCCCGCTGCGCGGGCTGCTCAGGATGACTGACTGGGGTGCGAGCCTGCAAAGTCAGTCATGCTGAGCAGCGGCCGCAGGCCGCGTGTCGAAGCACGCCCTACGGCCGCCCGATCCGCTTGATTTCCCACTCCAGCTGCACGCCGGTCTTGGCCTTCACATCCGCCCGCACGGCCTCACCCAACCCCTCAAGATCCGCCGCCGTCGCGTCTTCGGCGTTGATCATGAAGTTGCTGTGCAGTTCGGAGAACTTGGCGCCGCCGTGCATCTTCCCGCGCCAGCCGGCTTCGTCGACCAGCTTCCAGGAGGAATGTCCCTCGGGGTTCTTGAAGGTGGAGCCGCCGGTCTTTTCGCGGATCGGCTGGGTCGTCTCGCGGCGGGAGGTGATCTCCGCCATCCGCGCCTTAACGGCCGCCGGATCATCCTTGCGGCCCTGGTAGATGGCCTGGATCCAGATGATGTCGGCCGGGACCTGACTGTGGCGGTAGGTGTAGCCGAAGTCTTCCAGCTGGAAGACCTGCATCTCGCCGCTGCGGTCATAGCCCCAGGCGCTGACCAGCACGTCCCTGGTCTCAGCTCCATAGCAGCCGGCATTCATGGTCAGGGCGCCGCCGACAGTGCCGGGGATGCCGGCGTAGAATTCCAGACCGGCCAGGCCGGCGTTGGCGGCGGCCCGGGCGACGGCGGCGTCGAGGGCGCCGGCGCCGGCGATGATCTGGTTATCCTCCTCGTCGATGACGACCTCGGCGAAGTGCTTGCCGGCCAGGCGGACAACCACGCCGGGGACGCCGCCGTCACGGACGATGACATTGGAGCCGACGCCGAGCACCGTCACCGGCGTCTCGGCCGGCAGCTGCTGCAGGAAGTCGGACAGGTCTTCCTCGTCGGCCGGCAGGAACAGGGCCTCTGCCGGGCCGCCGACGCGGAACCAGGTGAAGGGCGCCAGGGCTTCATCGCGCAGCAGCTTGCCGCGAACTTCTGGAAAGTCGGTCATTCAGGTGGCCTTACGGGCGGCGGTGTCGGCGTGCCAGAGGATCAGTCGCTCGGCCTCGGCGGGGTCGTAGGTTTCGAAGACCGGGGTGCGGCCGGTCTTGTCCCAGAGGAACATCTCGAAACGCAGGGTGGGAGTCTCGATGACGTCGAGCCAGTAGCCGGGCGCGAAGCCCCTGCCCTTGTTGAGCTGCGGCAGATGCTTGGTGGGAATGCGCCGGCGGCGGCACTCGGCCTCGATGTCGCGCAGGAAGGCGGTAGGGCTCACCCGCGCGCCTCAAGCTGGCCCGGCAGGGCGTAGGCCCAGCTGGTGATGTCGCCGGCCCCGAGGAAGACGACCAGGTCGCCCGATCGGGCTTCTTCGGCGATCATGGCGGGAAGGTCGGCGGGGCTGTTCAGCGGGAGCGCGCGGCGGTGGCCGAAACGCTTCATCCCCTCGATCAGATGGTCGCGGTCGACGCCTTCGATGGGCTGCTCGCCGGCGGTGTAGACGTCGGCGACGATCACGGTGTCGGCGTCGTTGAAGCAGG